>JAEUJD010000207.1 GCA_016793015.1 Phycisphaerales bacterium | reverse complement strand
AACGTGGCATCAAGAGGGCGAACCTTGCCCAGGAAGAAGAACGTCAGTGTTGTCCCCGGATTCATGTGAGCGCCGGATCGCTGACCGGGCGTGGAGTAGATGAGCGCGATCGCCGTTAGGCCCATGAGTGTGCCGATCAGCGCGCGCCGAATCAAAGGACTCGTGAAACGCCTGAGCACCGGAGAGGCCGGATGCTCAAAGACCGCGACCGCAACGCATGCCGCGACCATGAAGGTGCCCAGAAGCGACGCTTCGATCGCGTATTCAGCCCAGTGGAACTGACCCATTCCGCTCTCCGAAGTAGATGACGTTCTTGATGCCGTCGGTCGAGAGCAGGGGCGTCTTCGCCTCCGTAATGTGATAGCGGCCGGTGATAAGGCTGTTGAGCGCGCTCGGCCACTTGCGTTTGAATTCGCGAAGATCCTTGATCGCGGCTTCAAACGCGTCTCGGCCGGCATTGACCGTTCCGAGCAGAACCTGGTTCTTGAGCACCATGTTCCGCATGATCTGGTCGGTGTCAACCTCGGCTGGTCCCTTCAATCCGGGCACGCCCGTAAAGACGAAGGCCGCGTTGGGGCCGACATGCTTGAGCACCTCGAAAGACAGCTTGGAAGCGCCGGTCGCCTCGTACACCACATCAATGGTGCCGATGCGATCAACGAGCTTGTCGACCGGGGTCACCTGTGCCGAGATGTACGTCGCGCCGAATGAGCGCACGAGATTGGCCTTTTCGCTCTTCTCGTCCTCGCGGCTATACACAAACGTCGAGAACCCCGCGTTCGCAAAGGCCATCGCGCCAAGCAAGCCGATCGGCCCCGCTCCGAGCACGACCGCGTGATGGCAGATGCCAGGCTTGGACTTGCCGGCGTGCGGGCATGACCAGGGTAATCGCTGCTGAACTTGCCAGACTTCGATGAGAGCTTTTTCCGCGATGGTCAGTGGCTCGACAAGCACCGCGTAGTCACGCAAGCTCTTGGGCACCGGCAGAAGGAATTTCTCCGAATCGACGACATACTCGGTCATGTAACCGTGTTGTTGCTTAATGCCGCGTTCTTTGAAAGCGCCGGTGTAGCAGAAGTCTTGACGGCCTTCCTTGCAAGATGGGCAGTCCGGTTTTCCGCAGGGACGACGGACGGTCAGGACTGCCAGATCTCCCTTCTTGAACGACTTGACCTTGGCACCCACCTGCACCACCTCTCCGAGACACTCATGCCCGATCACAAGATGGTCGGAGCCCTCGGGCGGGAAGCCGTAGTGGAACCCGCAAATCTCGCGGTCGGTGCCGCAAACTCCGACTTCGAGGATTCGTAATTTGACCTGATCCGGTGCGGTCAGGCGGGGTTCGGGAGTATCGATGACTCGGACGTCCCGCTCGCGCGGAAAAACAGCGACTGCTTTCATGGTGGATTCTCCGCGCGGCCGAGGATTCCCGGGCCGGACTGGGGCGTGGGATGCCGAGCCGCAGCAATCGTGACAGGCGAGTCGCGAATTGCGGAGGTCGCCTGCGAAAAGGACTTTTGTAGAATTCCCTCAAACAAGTGGCACGTCCCAGGGGTTGGCGGCATCCAAAGTCCCGAATTCCCGGAATCTCATCCGTTCGAGCGCATTTCACCCAGGAACATTCGTGAGCCGCAACGACTACATCACCTGCCGCGAGCTGATTGATTTCATCGCGGACTACCTGGACGGCACGCTGGCGCCCGAGTTCCGGCACGAATTTGATCGCCATCTAACTGTTTGCCCGCCGTGCGTCGCCTACCTGGACGCGTACAAGAAGACGATCGCGCTCGGCAAGGCAGCGCTGAAGCCCAGCGACGAGCCCGCGACGGGTCAGGTGCCCGAAGGCCTGCTCCACGCGATTCGTGTGGCGCGTCAACAAGCCAATCAATAACGGTAACGCGGTTTCCAGAACAGAGAGTCGCGATCGTGCAAGCGGAAGTCGACAGCTCTTTGACCGCCGCACAGGAGGCTTCCGGCCGCCGCATCGCCTGTATGGAAGTCTGGGGCGGCCACTCCTCCTTCACCGGCGAAGTCTCCGTTCCCGGCAACGACGTCTTCGTGGGCTGTGATCCGCACACCGGCGATTCGCACGGTGGCGACATCTATTACGTCTCGAATTGCGCCGCGGGCCTGATCACCCGCTTCGTCCTCGCCGATGTTTCCGGTCATGGCAGCGTCGTGGCCAAGGCTGCATCCGGCCTGCGAGATCTGATGCGCAGGTTTATCAACACGCCGGATCAGAGCCGCTTCGCCCGGGCCCTTAACAAGTCATTTTCACAGCAGAACGGTCTCTTCGCCACCGCAATCCTCGTTTCCTATTTCGCGCCTTCGGACCACGCGATCATCTGCAACGCCGGCCATCCGCGGCCGCTCCACTATTCGGTTGCTTCACAGGATTGGCGCTATTTGGACCACGAATCGTTGGGCGTTGTGAAACCAACGCAGTCCAGGGCCGTCGGCGTGTCCAATCTTCCTCTCGGGGTGATCAGCCCGACACAATACGAACAATTCGCCCTCCCGCTGGAAAAAGGCGATCTGCTCGTTCTCTACAGCGATGCCTTTCTCGAAGTCCGGGGAACTGACGGCAAGCCATGGGGCGAGGACGGTCTCCTGCAAGCTGTTTGCAAGGTCGCCGCCACCGACCCAGCGAACCTTCGCCGCAACTTGCTACAAACGATTCTGTCAGAATCCGACGAACCCCGACTCGATGACGACGTCACAATGATCGTTCTGCACCACAACGCGTCGGATCCGCCTCGTCAGGGCCTTCGCGAGCGAGCGGTTGTTCTCGCACGGATGCTGGGACTGGTTGCGAGCTAGTGTGCCGTTCGCGATCTTGTCTCCGCTCAAAAAACATTCGCCACGCTTTGGTGGTCGCGGCATCAAATCGACAATCCGATGTCTGACTCGATTGCCTCCGCCATCCTCTTGACGCTCGCCGCTTACATCGCGGCGGGTGTCTGTTTCGCGTTCGGATTCGTCTTCCGCGGCATCTACACCATCGATCCCGCCGCTCTGCACGCCCCGCTGACCTTCCGCGCCGTCCTTATCCCTGGCGCAGCCGTCCTCTGGCCTGTCCTGCTCCGTCGCTGGATGCTCGCCGGGAAGAAGCCATGACCCGGTCGCAGCGACGACTCCATCTCTATGTGTGGATCGTGCTGGCGCCCGCTGCGCTTCTGCTCCTGCTCGCAGCAGTGATGGCACGGCGTGTCGAACCGCAACGGGCCGATCGGCTGGCGACTCCGGCCATTCGAGGTGCGGGATGAGCACCGGCTACGTCGCGGTCCAATGGAGCCGGCACAAGCGCCTCTACGACGCATCGGTCGCGATCGGTATTGCCATCTACCTCGGGGCCTTTGTCGGTGTCAGCAAGGCCTTCTGGGCGGGCGAGCACGGGATCAGCGACGAGGTGATTCTCATCCGGGCACTTGGATCGTGCGCGATCGTGCTCTTGCACATCATCCTCTGCATCGGCCCGCTGGCGCGCCTTGATCCAAGATTCATTCCGATTCTCTACAACCGAAGACACCTCGGCGTGATCACGTTTCTTGTGGCTTTGGCGCACGCGACAGTGGCGGTCGGCTATTACCACGGGTTTGGTGTTCTCAATCCGTTCCGATCCCTGCTGACATCAAACACGAACTTCTCGTCGCTGAGGGCGTTTCCATTTGAGATTCTGGGGCTTCTCGCGCTCCTGATCATGTTCCTAATGGCCGCAACGAGCCACGACTTTTGGCTCAAGAATCTATCCGCCTCCACCTGGAAGCGGCTGCACATGCTGGTTTATTTTGCGTATGGGCTGTTGATCGGCCACGTCGCGCTCGGGGCCCTCCAGGCCGATCGGGGCTCGATCGGGCCGGCGCTGATGTTCAGCGGCCTCTGCATCGTTTCGGGTCTTCACATCGCGGCGGGACTCAAGGAATACCGAAAGGATCGGGGTGCCGGCACGCTTGTTGTCGATGCTGGCGAATGGGTCGATGTTGGAGCTCCGGACGAAATCCCAACCGATCGTGCACGCACTGTCTGCGCACCCAAGGGCGAGCGCATCGCGGTCTTTCGCAGTGCCGGTTCAATTTCCGCCGTCACCAACATCTGTGCACATCAGGGCGGACCTATCGGCGAGGGCAAAGTTATCGACGGGTGCATCACGTGCCCATGGCACGGTTGGCAATACCGACCTCAGGATGGGTGCTCGCCGCCGCCGTTCAAGGAGAAGATTGCGACTTATCAAGTGCGGATTGTGGGCGGACGCGTGCAGGTGAACGCCAGGCCGTTGCCGCCAGGGACGCCGACGACACCAGCTTTGGCATCGGGGGGACTCTCATGAGTGCGTTGCCCCCGCGCCCGTCTGCGCTCTCCGAACCGCCGTTTTACGTCGGCTACCTCCCGGTACCAAAGCCACTTGCAGCGTTTCTCTGGCTGGCGGTGCCAATCGCGCTCTCAATTCTGGCGATTGTCGCGATCGCCACGGCCCGGTCGCAGCGAGATCCGGGCGGTGCCGTCTGGAACGATGCCAAAGCCCGCGAATTCCACGGGATCTTCATTGCGCGGCCATACCCCATGCTGTTGGTACGGCCGACCGAGGGCGACACATCCAAACCGGATAGCTTGAAACGAGATACCACCAGTTCGTCGGAGCTGTTCCTATTGGTCGAAATGGGCAAGCATGCAGGTCGCGATGGACTGTCAGCGATGGACGGCAAGCCCGTCGTGGCATCCGGTTGGACCCTCGAACGCGACGGGCGACGGATGATCGAACTTGAGCCAGACGCGAAAGCGCTAGCTCTTCAGGAAACGTCGATCTCGGTTCCACCGACTCCAGTCATCGTTCCGAGAGGGCGTGTAACACTTCAGGGCGAGATTGTCGATTCCAAGTGCTATCTCGGCGCGATGAAGCCGGGAGAGGGAAAGACGCACAAAGCCTGCGCCACGCTCTGCATCCGGGGCGGCATACCGCCCGTCCTGGTCACTCGCGATGAGAACGAGGCCCGCGTCTATTACCTCCTGGTCGACCCATCCGGCGGACCTCTTGATTCCGGCGCGTGGCCCTTCATTGGCGACCCCGTGGAGGTCACCGGCGATTTCGAGCTCCTTGGCGAATTTCGCGTGCTGAAGTTGTCACCGCGCGATATTTCGCGCCGGTAAATCTGCCACCTTCCTCGAGCGGCGGCATCTACAGGACGTCCATACCAAGGAGCCCGCCATGCAGACCGCAACCAAGACGCTCCCACGTTCCGAGGACTCGCGCTTCCGGCCTGCGGAGCCCGCCGCAAGCGCTGGTGTGCTATCGCTTCCCGTGATCGAACTCCTCAGAGAACTGGCCGGGGTCGTTGCGCAGCTCAGCCCAGCGCAGTACACCCAGCGCTGCGGCGAGACATTCTTCAACGGAAACATCGGGGGTCACGTTCGTCATTGCCTCGATCACATCCGCGCCATTCTGGACGGTTTTTCGGTTGGTGTCGTGGACTACGACCACCGCGAGAGGGGCACCAGCATCGAGAGCGACCCTTTCGCGGCCCGTGACGAGATCCGGCGCCTGCGCCGGCTCGCCGAGGACCTCGCTCAGGTCGAAGCCGCGGCCCCGGTGCGCGTTGCCATTCTGCCGACGCGGGACGGGCAAAGCGTCAATCTCATGTCCACGCTCGGGCGCGAACTGGCGTTTGTGCTCAGCCACACCATCCACCACAACGCGATGATCAAGGGGATGGCCGTTGCTCTCGGGCTGTCGTTACCAAAGACCTTTGGGTACGCACCGGCGACGCTCTCTCATCTCGATCAGGCGGAGGAAGCATGTGCACGGTGAGCGTGATTCTGCGTCCGGGGTTCTTCGGGCGGGCTTCCAACGAAATGTCGTGCAGCGATTCGGCTCAGGTCCTGCGCATCGTTTGCAATCGAGACGAGAAACGCACCCGAACCGAGGCCCTGCCGCCTATCTGCCGAGAATATGGAGAGCATACAGCGATTCTTCCGATCGACCCACTCTCGCGCGGAACCTGGATCGGCGTGAACGATGCCGGGTTAGCGCTGTGCCTCCTGAACGCGACGGTCCGCGGCGGACGAGGAATGACAGCGGGGGTGCGCACGGGCCTGCTCAGGAGCCGTGGCGAAATCATTCCATCCCTCCTCGATTGTGAAACAGTTGGAGAGGCGATCGGCCGAGCGGCACGGCTTCAATCGCGCGAGTTTCCACCCTTCCGCCTGATCGCCGCCAGCCGTACGCACTTCGGCATGGTTGCCTCGGACCAGAGTTCCCTTTGTGTCCAGCAGCTTCGGCCGCTGCAGACGCCATTCATGGCGACATCCTCAAGTCTTGGCGACGAGCTTGTCGATCCGGTCCGCCGCGAGCTGTTCGGAGAGCTTCTCCGCCAGTCCGACGACGCATTCGAGGCGCAGCAGCGTTTCCACTCGCACCAGTGGCCGGATCGGAAGCAGTTGAGCGTTCTGATGGCTCGGCCCGATGCACGGACGGTCAGCCGCACGATTGTCGAGATCGGAAGCGACTTTGTGCGATTGACCTATTGCTCTCTGACAGAGGTCCGCGCGCCACTGAATGCGCCGGAGTCGAAGACGCTCGAACTCGCCCCGACCGAGGCGATGGCATGACGACGCTTCCTGCGATGAGCGACCGATCTGTCGCCCGAATGAGCGAGCCGCACGGCTCCTCAGACCTTGGCGCGTTCGAACGATCGTGCTTGCGGCTGAGCGCCCACGTGGGACGCTGGGCACGTTGGGAATTCTGGCCGTCCTGGATTCTGTATGCGCTCTTGTGCCCTCATTTCGTGCGTCTCGCCGTCAAGCACCGCAGTCTGACAGCTTTCACTGCGGCCAACCCCGGCATTCCGCTCGGTGGCCTCGTCGGAGAGTCGAAGTGGGGCATCCTGTCACAGTTGCCACAGGGCGCGATTGTGCCGACGGCGGTCATCGAGCAAGGGAGTATTCAGGATCGCTGCGCGGAGTTGACGCGGATCATGAACTCCCGTCAGTGGTCCTTTCCTCTCATTCTCAAGCCCGATGTTGGTGAAAGAGGCAGTGGCGTGCGGCTGGTGCGGAGTGCACAGGCTGCGCTCGAGTACTTCGAAAAGCACGCCGAGCGCGTTCTTGCCCAGGTCTATCACCCCGGCCCGTTCGAAGCGGGCGTGTTCTACGTTCGACTCCCGTCAAAGAAGTGCGGTCGGATCTTCTCGATCACAGACAAGGTCCCGCCGCGCGCAACGGGCGATGGTCGCTCAAGTCTCGAAACTCTCATCTGGCGCCACCCTCGATTGCGTTTGCAGGCGAGCGTGTTTCTTGATCGCTTGGGAGCCGAAGCGCAGCGTGTGCCACAGGCGGGGGAGGATGTTCTTCTCGCCGTGGCCGGGAATCACTGCCAGGGAACGATGTTCTTCGATGGCGACCGCCTCGTGACACCGGCTCTCGCCCGAGCTATTGACAGAATTGCCGGAGCGACTCCGGGGTTCTGTTTCGGCAGATTCGACATCCGTTACGAAAGTGCCGAGGAATTCAAAGCAGGCCGAGGCTTTCGCGTCATCGAGCTGAACGGTGTTCTCAGCGAATCAACGAACATTTATGACCCTGCCTTTGGACTGTTCCACGGGCTTGGCGTGCTCGCGCAGCAATGGGCACTGGCTTTCCAGATTGGAAGTGAGAATGCAGCTCGAGGGGCACGCAGAGCCACCGTCCGGGAAGTACTCCGTGAAGTGATCCAGCACCGGGCACGGGGCGGCGATCGTAAGTCAGACTGAACTGGCAGTGGCTGGCTGGCCGTCCGCGGCCAAACAGGCGGCCTTTGCCAGATGGGACTCTCATGTAGAATGTTGCCGGCTCGCTTTGTGCAGCCGCCCGGTGCCATTCATGAAGCCAAGCCAGAGCCAACCCGCCAACGTTCAAGAGGCCAGCGGCGGCGACGTGCCCCCACGTCTGAACCCGGCGGAAACGCCCGAACTTCTCGCCGAGGACTCGGTGTTGGCCTCGCTCCTCCAGAGCGTGGCATCCACCACGGGAGAAGATCGGTTCCGGACCATGGCGCGCTGCTTGGCGCAGGCGCTCGGCGTGAAATACTCGATCGTGGCCGAATTCCTTCCGGCGACCGCGTCGGCCCGTTCATTGGCATTCTGGGGCGGCGAAGGCTTCGTCGACAACATGCAGTGGGAGATTGCGGGGACACCCTGCGAGCGAGTACTGGGAGGCAAGTTCAGCCTGCACTCGA
>JAEUJD010000143.1 GCA_016793015.1 Phycisphaerales bacterium | reverse complement strand
CCCTTGGGATTGGGGGAGTACAACGGGGGTGGCAGGCATAAGGCTGGCGGATGTTGTATTTAAATAGAAACGACTCCCCTCCCCCAACCCCCACACCCCCACACCCCGTCACTCGGGGAAGCGGCCTTGGAAGTGCCGCGGAGCGGTTCGGGCGGAATCGGGCGGATACGCTGGTCGGCTGCGGCCGATAGAGGCTGAGGCGATCTGAAGGTCTGAACCGATCACTTCCACCAACCTGCACCACAAGCGACAGGCAATTTCCAATGGCTGACGAGTTACTCAGGACAAAGGCATCCCCCAAATGGCTCGGCAAGCAGATGATCTTCATCCTGCTTGTTGCCGGCTTTGCGATGTGGGCGCTGGTGGATGCGACGTACGTCTATCCCAAGCGGGGCGAGCAGGCGGCGGACTTCCTCAAGATGCAGTATCTCAAGGCGGCCCTTGCGCCCGGCGTGCTCGAGCGGACCTCGGTTGAAGATCCCGTCGCCGATCTAGAAGCCCTGAGCACGCGCGAAAAGACCGCGTCGCTCTCTCCCGTGGAAAAGGCGCGGCTCGAATGGCTTGGCGCGCTGCGGAATGCTTCGCGGCTCGATTCGTCGCGCACTCAGATCGGCGAACCCCGGGCGATGCTCTCGACGCTCGAGAAGCGATTTAGCAACACCAAGGAATCGCCGAAGGCTCTTTCACGCCTCGATATTCCGGTGCAGTGGGCGATCTTTGCGGTCTGCGGCGCGATCGCGCTGGGCATGGTTTATGTGCTGTTCCGCACGGTGGGAACGGTCTTCCGCTTTGACCCGGCGACCAAGACTTTGACCCTGCCGAATGGCAACGCGATCGCCGCGAAGGATGTGGCAGTTTTCGACAAGCGCAAGTGGGATAAGTTCCTGATCTTCCTGAAAGTGCGCGAGGGCGCCCCGGCGCTGAGCGGGCAGGAAGTGCGGCTCGACCTGCTGCGTCATGTGCCCCTGGAAGACTGGGTTCTGGATATGGAAAAGACGGCGTTTCCCCCGGCAGATGAACCCGGCACACCCGGCTCACCCTCCGCGATGCTGATGACGCAACCGTCGGTCGAAATGCCGAATGCGTAATCCGCGGCCGACCGGGGCACACGGGACGCGCGAACTTCTCGCAAGTCGCGCCCGTACATGGGTTTGGCTGCAAAGCCGATCCATCTCCTCTCTCCTCGGTGTGCCGTCTGTTCCTTCGGACGGTACACTTGTTTTTGGCCCCTTCGGCGTGGCGATCGAGTTCCTGGAGTCCGCTGTTCCCGTGCATACGCAACCCAAACACCGAACCCGTTCGCAGTTGGTACGGGCGTTTTTGGTATGTGCCGGAGCCACGATGATCGGTGCCGCTTTGGGCTGCCAATCTCCGTTGCTCAGCCCGGATGAGCCGCGCAGTCAGTTCGACCGATACGACGCGGTACGCGACCAGCGAGCGGCCACGAGTTATACCGACGAATTTGGTTACAAACGTCCGAATCTTCGGGGGCGGCTGCTTCCGAAGGAATGATGAATCCGCGTTCTCGGGCGGGCTGGCGCGGATCGCGACCACCGAGGCTTGTGGTGCGGGTTTGGTGCGGCACTTGCGATTGATTTTGTGTTCGCCACCTGCACAACAAAGTCGCACGCGCTGGAAAAAAAGTCTAAAGTTGCACGTTGAGCATGCGGGTTTCGCTGAATTGCGTGAGCGCGGCGCGACGATGAATAAGGTGTGTAACTGGAGAGTGAACCGTCGCGAAGCCTTGCAGGTTGCCCGCGGCGCGGAAAGAATGACTCAGGCGTCGATCACGCCGGTGATGAGGAAGGGTGGATGTCCCGAAGCTCGAAGTCGAATGCCGGCAGGGATGTGTTGAGCGCCCGCTCCCGCAACGTCTGGGGTGCGCTGGTCGCCACCATGACCGTGATGGGCGGCGCGTTGTACGCGATGGATGGCAAGGCCAGCCCGCGCGTGGACGGCGTGAATCTCCCCGCGCTCATCGCCCCCGCAACGGC
>JAEUJD010000141.1 GCA_016793015.1 Phycisphaerales bacterium | reverse complement strand
GCCCGCGTTGAAGGTGTAGGTCGTGGCGCCGTCCGACGTGGTGATGCCGGCCGGGAGGGTCTCGGTCACGACGACGTTGGTCGCCGGGCCCGAACCCGTGTTCTTGACCTCAAAGGTCGCGTTGATGGCATCGCAGACCGTCGCGTTCGGCGTGACCTTGTGGGTCAGAGCGATCGCGGGCTGGACAACCGTCAGGTTCGAGCAGAGCGAGTTGGCGTAGCTGACCGTGAGGCACGTCGAGCTGTTGCCGACGGTGCCGGCCTTCGCGGTGGCATCGATCACCACGCACTTGCCAGCCGGGACGTCGCCCAGGAACCAGCGGGTTTCGCCGTTCGGGCCGCTGCTCGTCGCCTGCGGGTTGCTCGTGACGATGGTGCGGTTGGCCATGCTGGTCGCCGTCACCATGACGTTGCTCAGCGTGGCGTTCGTGAGGTTGCTCACGTAGATCTTGTACGGGAAGTTGCTGTTGGCCTTCACCATCGAGGGGAAGACTTCCTGCAGCTGGACGTGCGACGAGGCGTAATCGCCCGTCGGGAAGCCCTGCTTGGTCGTCATCATGTCAGGTCCGATGATGGGATTGCAGGGGTCGGCGGCCTTGGCCATCGGAGCCGGGGCCGGAGCCGGGGCGTCCTTGGGCTTGCGCCAGTAGTACCCGTACGCGCCGACGCGCGTCGGGGACTCGTCCGTCGGAAGGCGCTTGCCGTCCGCTTTACATCCCAACAAACCCGTTCCGACCGTCACGGCGAGCGCCGTGAATCCGACCATCTTTCCAAACATGTTCATAAATTTCCTCTCACGCTGAGACCGGACTGATGCTCCCGACGGACCCAGCTCCGC
Organism: Phycisphaerales bacterium; assembly: GCA_016793015.1. GTDB lineage: Bacteria > Planctomycetota > Phycisphaerae > Phycisphaerales > UBA1924 > JAFEBO01. The sequence goes on along the minus strand of JAEUJD010000141.1, from coordinate 35,091 downwards.
CGGAATTCAAACACTCGATCGTGCATGCCGGTCTCGACCGCAAGCGACGACCATGACGGAAAAGACACTGCCGCGCGATTGACCCGACGCGGCGGCGAATCACATAGTTCCAGCGCTTCCCGGCACCTTCCGAACCACGATCCAGAAGTTGCCAGTCGCTGTCTTTCATCCAGAAACGCCCCCGAACACCCGGTCTTGGGGCCGTGAAGGCGAACGCCTGCGGCACCCATCCGGGGAATCTCACCGACGCAGTGTATCCATTTCGGGACGCACCTGTCATCCCCCTTGGGTGTTTGGGGCGACTTTTTCGGACTACACCGGTAAGCTATCGGACTCGGTTTGGCGCAACTTCTGCTGGTTTCCCTTCCTCGGTCCACCTCACCGGGCGGTTCCTTCCATCGGCCGCGGCAACCCGTTCGGGAGGTCGAATCCCGCAACTCGATTCCGCTTCGTTGCAACCGAGGCGGCGCATTCCCAAAAGACCACACGGTCTGGCCATTTTTCCCGTTTGTATCAATCAGAAAGGACTTGCTTTGAAACCAACGTCTTGTCGGTCGCTTCTGTCTCAGGCTGCACTCCTGGCGTTTGTCGCCGGCCTCGCAGCATTCGCAGGACCCGCGTCGGCGCAGCCGGGGGCGGCCAATGCCGCGCCCGGAGCGAAGATCGCCGTTAAGACCGCCGACGACCTGCCCCGGCACACGTACAAGATCGAGGGCAAGGCGAGCGAATTCCTGCTGAGCGACGCGGCCTTCAAGGCGTTCGTGGCCGAGCTCAAGGCCAACACCCTCGCGGACCTCGAGAAATACGACATCCAGGACAAAACCACCCTCAAGGGCTATCACACGACGCTCCAGCAGATCGCCGTCTTCGAAGGAAACTTCGATGAAGCCTTCCGCCAGATCGAACTGGCCCGTGCCCTCGAAGGCAAGGAATCCTCCAAACTGATGATGGGCCAGGTCCTTCAGTCCCTCGTCGCTGCTCGCAACGCCAGCAACAAGGGCGCGGATAAACCTGTGTACTTTGCCGCGTTCAAGGTTGAACTCGAGAAACGCGTCGGTGCGCTCCCCTGGGAAAAAGTCCGCGAAAGTGTGCTGCAGGCCCGCTCCACCGCCCAGATTGTCAACAAGGAACTGATCATCGGCCAGGTCAAGGCCAACGTCGATCCCATCGTTGAGAAGAACAAGGGCGAGATCTCGGGCGACTTCGTCGGAGGCATGATCGGCATGCGCAACATGCTCGACACCATGCTCGAGCTCCAACCTTCCGTTTCCGAGGTCTACGGCAAGCTCGCCGAAACCAACAGCAAGCCCCGCGTCGACATCCTCAGCGCGAACAAGGCGGTGCTCGCGCCGACCGACCAGGCCTCGCCGGTTGTGATCGGCATCTGGGATTCGGGCGTCGATGTCTCGCTCTTCTCGGGCCAGCTCTGGGAGAGCCAGGGCGAGAAGGTGGATAAGAAGGACAACGACGGCAACGGCTTTGTCGATGACGTGAACGGCATCGCGTACGACATGAACTGGAAGCCGACCAGCGGGCTCTTGATCTCGATCGACGAGATGAAATCGCCGGTGAGCCTGGTCGAGTCGCACACCAAGGGCGCCGGCGACAGCCAGGCGGGCGTGCAAAGCCCCGAGGCCGAGGCGTTCCGCACATACGTCAAGGGCCTCAAGTCCGACCAGGTCGAGGGCTTCATGGAGGACCTTGGCCTCTATGGAAACTATTCGCACGGCACGCACGTCGCGGGCATCGCCACCGAGGGGAATCCGTTCGCGCGAGTCTTCGGCGTGCGGCTGACCTTCGATTTCAAGTCGATCCCGCGCTATACGTGGACCAAAGAATTCGCGACCGACATGGCGAAGAGCTTCACCGACACGGTCGCCGCGATGCGCAAGGCCGGCGTGCGCGTCGTGAACATGTCGTGGGGGCTCGGGCGCGAGAGCATCGAACAGGAGCTCGAGGCCAAGGGCGTGGGCGCGAACAAGGAAGAGCGTGCGGCGCTCTCGCGTGAGTATTTCAAGATCATCTCCGATGCGATGACCGCTGCGATGGCGAGTGCGCCGGAGATCCTGTTTGTTCCCGCGGCGGGCAACAGCGACAACGACAACACATTCGCGGAACTCATTCCGTCGGGCATCACGCTTCCCAACGTGCTGACCATCGGTGCGATCGACTCGTCGGGTAAGCCGACCAGCTTCACCACCTTCGGCAAGGGCGTCACCATCTACGCCAACGGTTTTGAGGTCGAGAGCTATGTGCCGGGCGGCAAACGCTTCAAGTACAGCGGCACCTCGATGGCGGCACCGAACGTGACCAACCTTGTCGGCAAGATGGTCGCGGTGAACCCGAAGCTCACGACCGCGGAGATCATCGAGGCGATCCGCGTGAACGCCGACCCGATGCCGGGTTACGACGGGCGTTACATCATCAACCCGAAGAAGACGGTCGCGGCAGTGAAGCGCTGACCATCGCGGGCGGAGAATGCACAATGAAAAACCCCGGCCTCGTGGCCGGGGTTTTTGTTTTCAGCAATCGGTGTTCGATTACATGGCCGACTGCATGTTCGCATCGGGCCAGAAACGCGCGCCGCCGAGGTTCGCCGTCAGGGCGAAACCGGAGGAGGTCATCTGGTAGACCGTCACGCCGTCGGTGTTGGTGCCGGACTGGTTGCTGGTCGAGTTACCCGTCACGCCCGCCGAAGCCGATCCGCCCCATTGCCAGTTGCCGGCGACGAAGCGATCGAAGGTGGCCTGATCGCGGAAGATGATGACGATGCGGTTTTCCTGAGCGCTCACGCCCGCGTTGAGCGAGTTGCTCGACATCCGCATGAAGGTCTGCTTGCCGGTCGTGCGGGCCTCGGCGACGCCGAAGCCGTTGCTGCCGCCGACGATCGCGCCCATCGCGATGGTCTGGAAGGTCGCGTAGCCGGCAGCGGTCTGGAGCGAAGCCTTGGCTTCGGGGTGCTCGCGCTCGAGGCGAGCGAGTGCCTGATCACGCATGAGCAGCGTGCTGGCCTGACGCTCCGAGGTCGTCTGACCCTGAGGAGTCGAGCAGCCGCCCACCACGCCGGTCAGACCGGCGAGACCAGCAATCACCAGCGCACATGAAATGTTCCGAGTCTGCATCTGTCGTTTCCTTTTCATTTCCCGCAGCGTTCCGGCGCGACAACGCGCCCGCGAGTCCGAACGCCCGGCATGACTCTATCAGACCAAGCGAATTCCTTTCTTGTGGGGTGCAGCGATTCTCCCGTTTGCGCAAGTGGTGCTTTTGTAAAGAGTTGCGAACAATCGTCCCGCTTGCTGGCTTCAATCTCTCTTCATCTCGGCCGTTCATGCGCCCCAGGAGCCGTCCAAAATCAGCATCGCAATCGCCATCGCTGCCATACCCAGATCCTCGATCAGCGTCACGGATTTGTTCAGAGTTCGGTCAAGAACAACGCCGTCTTCGCGCAATCTCTTGATGGAGCGATCGGTTTCGCAACCGGTGCGATCGCTCAACTTGCCATTGCCGCTAACGCAACTTTGAGCTGCGCAGCCGCAGACTGTTCAGTACGACGCTCACGCTGCTGAAAGCCATTGCGCCGCTCGCGATGATCGGCGAGAGGAGCCACCCGGTGACCGGGTAGAGAACTCCCGCCGCAATCGGGATTCCGACGACGTTATAAATGAACGCCCAGAAAAGGTTCTGACGTATAGCCCGCATCGTGGCGCGAGAGAGGGCGATCGCTTCTGGAACAGATCGCAGATCGCCGCGAATAAGCGTGATATCCGCCGCCTCCATCGCGATGTCTGTTCCTGTTCCCATCGCCAGTCCAACGTCGGCCTGAGCGAGCGCGGGCGCATCGTTGATGCCGTCACCCACCATGCCGACGATGAACCCGCGAGCTTGAAGCTCTTTCACGTGCGCCGCCTTGTTCTGCGGCAACACTTCGGCAAAGACCATTGCGGGTTCGATGCCGACTTCTTTGGCGACAGTCGCTGCGGTCTTGGCATTGTCGCCCGTGATCATGGCGACGCGCAGACCCAGGCGCTGCATCTGTTCAACCGCAGTCTTCGATTCAGGCTTGAGAGTGTCCGCAACCGCGATCAGTCCGGCGGCTTTGCCATCGATCGCCGCGTACATGGGTGTCTTGCCGGCCTCCGCAAGCTTTCCGGCAAAGGTGTCAAGGGCTGACGTGTCGATCCCGCGATCCGCGAGAAGCGTCCGCTGGCCAATTAGGATCGCGCGTCCGTCCACCGTGGCCTCAATTCCCAGCCCGACAATCGCTTTGAAAGCGATTGGCTCCGCCAGCGAAGCACCCCGCGCCTTTGCTCCATCCACAATCGCGGCCGCGAGCGGATGTTCGCTTCGGCGTTCGGCAGATGCCGCGAGCCGTACGAGTTCGGCCTCATTGAAACCCGGAAGCGTGAAGACGTCGGTCAACGCGGGTTTGCCCTGCGTCAAGGTGCCGGTTTTGTCAAGAATGATCGCGGACAGTTTGTGCGCTGTTTCAAGGGCCTGGCCTCCCTTGATAAGGATCCCATGCTCGGCGCCGCGCCCTGTTCCGACCATGATGGCGGTGGGGGTCGCGAGCCCAAGAGCGCACGGACAAGCGATGATGAGTGCGGATACGAACGTGACAAGCGCCATGCTCAGCCGCGTGTCGACCGGCGCGACGAGATACCAGACGAAAAACGTCAGCGTCGCGATCGCGAGCACCGCTGGAGTGAAATAGCCGGCGATTGTGTCGGCGAGGCGGGCGATGGGGGCCTTGCTGCCCTGTGCCTCCTGCACTAGCCGCACAATCTGCTGGAGTGCGGTGTCGTTGCCAACCTTCGTCGCGCGGAATCGGAGCGTCCCGGTGGTGTTGATTGTTGCGCCGAAGACGGGCGAACCGGCTTTCTTCTCCACGGGAATGCTCTCGCCGGTCAGCATGGACTCGTCGATCGCGGAGTCTCCGCTCTCGACCGTTCCGTCCACCGGAATCTTCTCGCCCGGTCGGACGAGCAGAACATCGCCCACGGACACTTGAGCAATCGGTATATCGATTTCGGCGCCGTTCCGTACGACGCGAGCGGTCTTGGGCTGCAAGCCGATCAGCTTGCGGATCGCGGCACTGGTGTTGCCCGTCGCGCGAGCCTCCAGCAGCTTGCCGAGCAGCACGAGCACGATGATGACGGCCGCCGCCTCGTAGTACACCGGCACCATCGGCATCGTGTCCATGCCCGCGTGGTTCGTCACGGTGAAGAAGCCGGGCCAAATCGTCGCCGCGATCGAGTACACGAACGCCGTGCCCGTACCGAGCGCGACAAGCGAATCCATGTTGGCCCGGAAATGCTTGAGCCCCATCCACGCCATTCGGTAGAACTGCGAGCCGCACCAGACAACGACCGGCGTCGTGAGCGCGAGCTGCAGCCAGTTGATCCAAGGCTGATTGAAAATCGCGATCTTGCCGTGCGACATCGCGATGACGAGTACCGGCAGGGAGAGCACCGCCCCGACGATCACCTTTCTCATCAGCCGCTTCTGCTCGACGTCGCCAACATTCATGTGTGAAGAGTGGTCTTCCCCGCCTTTTGTCGCGTGGGCGGAATGCGATGCACTCGCGTGGCCCGCGAGCATTGCAGCGTGATCGTGCGCCTGCATCGCGTGCGCGGGAATCGATGCAACGGGAACCACGGGAGTTGAAGTTGGCGCGATTGCTTTGTAGCCGATGCTGTCCACGGCCTGAGCCAATTTATCCGGAGTGGTTGTTTCCGGGTGGTACTTCACTGTCGCCACCTTGGTGGCGAAGTTCACGCTCGCCGAAGTGACGCCGGGCTGCTTTGCCAGCCGCCGCTCGATGTTGCTCGCGCACGATGCGCACGACATGCCCTCGATGGCAAGGTCGGTTCTGTTTGTTGTGCTTTCCATAGATCGGCTCGCTTTGCATTAGTGACCGTGATGATGAGTGGTGCCCGGTACGCTTTGCAGAGGCGGGGGCAGCTTCCAGGACTTCATCGCCTGTGTCGGGGCGCGTGGGGCGTTTCCGCCGTCCGCTTTGATTCCGTGCTGTTGGAGCGAATCCGTCGTCGCGGGCAAGGCAAGGGTGCCGGCGGGTGGCTCGTACCAGCCCGGATCCTCGTTGAAATTTGCGATGCTGTCGCGCACTTTCAGGATCGTGAACATGCCGCCCATCGTGATCTCGTCATATGGCCCCGCACCGCCCACCATCGGGATGCTGTTCGGAGGAACTTCCATTCCCATTTCAGTCATGCCTCCCATACCGTCCTGGCCCATGGTCATATAGCCCGGAAGCAGCCCGCGCACCTTTGAGTCAAGCCCGCGTGCATCGACCCCGATCATGTTCGGGTTGCCGTGCCCCATCTGATTCATGACGTGGTGGGTCATGTGGCAGTGCATGGCCCAATCGCCGGGGTTGTCGGCGATGAACTCCACCGTGCGTGTGCTGCCCGTAGCCACCACCACCGTCGTTTCGGGCCAGCGCCCGGCTTCGGGAATGATGCCCCCATCGGTTTCGGTCACGGTGAAGTAGTACCCGTGGAGGTGGATCGGGTGGTGATCCATCGCGCTCAGATTTCCGATGCGGATACGCACCCGGTCGCCGGTCTTCACGATCAGCGGCTGAGTGCCCGGGAAGCACTTGGCGTTGATGGTGAGCGTGTTGAAGTCGGTCATCTCGTTGGGGTCGGGCCGGCTTGCGCCGACTTCGATCTTCCATTCATGGAGCATGAGCGCAAAGTCGCGGTCGGGCCGCGGGCCTTCGGGGTTTCGGGGATGAACGATGAAGAGCCCCGTCATCCCCATTCCCATCTGGGTCATCTCGTCGTGATGGCTGTGGTACATCAGAGTTCCGTGCTGACGGAGCGGAAACTCGTACATGTAGGTCTCTCCGGGCAGGATCGCCTTCTGAGTCAGCCCGCCCACGCCGTCCATTCCGCTCGGAAGAAGCACACCGTGCCAGTGAACCGTGGTTGGTGCTGTCAATTTATTCGTGACGAAGATGCGAACGCGATCGCCCTCGAACGCTTCGATCACCGGTCCGTGCACACTTCCGTTGTAACCCCAGCATGTTGCCTTCAGGCCGGGTGCAAACTCGTGTTCGACCTCTTCCGCCACTAGGTGAAAGACCTTGACGCCGTCCACGATTTGGAACGGCAGCGTCCAGCCGTTGGGAACTACAACCGGCGTGTAGTCTCGGCCGGGCTCGCCGGGCGGGACATGCTCGTTCGGGTCGGCGGTGTGTGCGGCTGGAAGCGTTCGGGTGTGCTTGGTGTCCGGAGGAACTGAAGTGTCCGGCGTGGCGTGCGCGCGGCGGCTCAACATCAGCGCACCACCGGCAAAGGCTCCGGCGGTCAGCATGTTCCGGCGTGAGAGAGGGATCTGTTCCAAGAGCAAGTCGGGCTTTGCTGGTTTGCCGTTTTTCATCAGTGGCCTCCATTGCCGGAATTGCCGGCGATCATGGACATCGCATCGGTTGATTGGGTGGTTCGTTCGAAAGGTGTCATCCGCCCGCTCAAAACCTGATCGAGCGAGGCCCTTGCTTGCCAGTAGTCGTGGACGGACGCGATGTACTCGCCACCGGCGGCGATCTGATCGCGTTTGGCTTGAAGCAGCTGAAACGCGGATACCTGCATCGCGTTGAATTGAAGCTGGGTTTCGTCGAGGATCTTCTGCTTGAGCGGCAGCATGATCTTCTCGTAGTATCTGGCGCGTTCGTACGCGGAAAGAACTCCGCTTTGCGCCGCACGCACGCGTGAGCGAATTTCGACGGCGCGGGCGATGGTGCGTTCGGCCGCCTGCTTGTAGCGGGCGTGCGCTGCCGCGACGCTTGCCTGACCCTGATCAAAGATCGGGATCGGCAGAGCCAGCGACGGACCGACGGACCACGCGCCATCCAGATCTCGTTCACTCACAGCGCCGATTTCCGCGCCTTCCATCCATGCGAACGGCTTGGCAATTCCCGCCGAACGCGCGGCGATCTCCGCCTCGCGACGCAGCAGTGCGAGGTCAAGGCTCGCGGCGATCGCCTTTGCTTCGAGCCCATGCGCCGGAGTCTGCTCTTCCGGCAAAGCGGGCAGCCGTGCCGCGGCGATCCACTGAGTCTGCGATCCCCAGAGCCCCATGAGCGCATTCATCCGCTCCCGCAGGCGGATTTCTTCCGCCTGAGCCGCGGCCAGTTCAATCTTCGATTGTTCCTTCAAGGCGCGCTCGTTCGATAAGTCCAGTTCACGGATATTCCCCGCATCGCGCAGGCGGCTTGCGAGTTCGTATGAAGCCGCCGTTGCCTCTGCCACGGTCGTGCGCATCTCGCGTGCCTGCTGCGCCGCCTGGTAGTTATAGAACGCGGTCCGCACTTCGAAGGCGGTGTCCAGCACGGCTCCCGTGACGCGAATCTTCGCCGCTTCGAACGCGGCCTCGGCACGCCCTTTCTTCAGGGGCATCGCGAGCAGGCTGACAAAGTCTTGCGCGATTCCGAGGTCGACGCCCGGACCGATGCCGCTCACCCCAAACCGCACGTCGCCGCTGAAGACAGGGTTCTTGAGAAGACCGGCCTGGACAACATCGCTCTGCGCCAGGTTCAGTTCTTCATAGACGGCTTGGAGTTCGTGATTATTGAGCAGGGCAATCTGCACGGCCTGATCGGCCGAGAGTTCACTCTGGAGCAGCGCCGCGACAGCGGCTTTCGCCTGCGCATCTTCCTCGGTTCCGTTGTTCCAATGAACGCGCGTCCCCGATCGCTCCGAGACGGACTGTTTCACGTCGTCGAATCCCAAGCCCGGTTTCATGGATGAACAACCGGCCAGCAAGGCCGAAGAGATGAGCGCCGCGAGCGGCGTGGTAACTCTCACTTTGAATCTCCTTGCGGCACCTTTGACGCGGGCTTGAGTTTCATGCCGCACTTGGGACAGCGCTGATCCGGCTTGTCTGATGTCACCTCAGGGTGCATGGGGCATGCGTACGTCACCGCCGCGTTGGATGGAGAGGATTCAGTCTTGGCGGGTGTTGGTGCTTTCCCGTTCGTTTCGGAATCGGCATTTGGCGGCATGGGCATGTTTCCCATCTCGTGGCCGGAGTGATGCGTTGGCTTTCCCGGCTTCATCGGGTAGACGGGTTCCGCCGCCGCGAGATCGAGCGTGCGCGAGCGCGCCGGCCAAGGCGACTCCGCTGCGGCCGGGTTCGCGGGGTTGTCTGAAGATAACGCGGGATCGGTGTACGGCATGGTGCAGCCGCCGAGCGTCAGCAGAATTGCGAGCAGAACTGGATGCTTCATAAGAACTCCGGGAAGTGACACAATCAACGAACGGAGTGCGGCGACGTGCTCTGGCAATTCCCCTGCGCGGACGTTTACCCGCCGGGGGAAAGGTTGGTGGAAGAGACGCAGGCACGGAAGCTTGCGCGGGGCGTGCCTTAGTGGCCGCCGTGCTCGGCATGGTCGTCTTTCTTGTCGCTGCCCGCATCGGGCGCGGCAGTCTTTGCCTTTCGGGCCTGATCAACCATGTTGATGTACTTGGCCGGGTCTTTTTCCACATCTGCTTTGCAGTCGTTGCAGCAGAGTTGGACGAGTCTTCCGCCGACCACGATGTTCTTCGCCTCGCCCATCGCGCCGCCCATGTCCTCGTCGCTGACGGGGCACTTGGTCAGGGGATAGGTGGGGAGCTGTGCCTTGATGGCCGCGGCATCGAGCTCATGAAGGTACTTCTTCGGGTCTTGGAGAAACGTGGTTTTTTCGCTCTCTGCGCCGAGCCGAATCAAGCGATTGCCGTAAACAAACTCGTAGGGGCTGGCGGGAAGGTCTTTGCTGGTGACAACCGACGCCGTCAGCGGGTAGAGCGGACCCTGATCCTTTTCGATCTTGGCATCGAGTTTGGCGAAGCTTGCCGGCAGGTCCTTCTCAAACTTTGGCGGGCACATCGCGCAGCAGAAGCGAACTTCCCGTCCGTCATAGATCCTGATTTCGGCATCGCCCATCGCGCCGAGTTGCTTGCCGGAAACCGGGCATGTGCCGAGCGGGTATGGATCGCCGATGCGCTCCGCCGATTTCTGATTGTCCGCAGCGGGCGCGGCGTTCTGAGTGGATTCGTTGGTTGCCGGTGATGCGTTGTGGTCGTGCTGCGCGTACGCCAAGCTCATGCACAGCATGAGCGCGGATGCAAAGGCCGGTACGAGGATTGAAATTGATCTCATGGCGAGGCTCCTGTATGTGTTGAGAGATGAACGGATTCTCCGGCAACGCGCCGGAAGTGGTGGTTCGTTCCCGTTCCTTGGTTGAAGGGCGGGCACGAACTCCGTTTTTTTTAGAAGGAAACGCGGGGCCGCGTGATCGGCGACACGATGCGATCAACCGGACGCATGCGTGTGCTTCCTTTCGCATGCCCGGAGACGCAGCAGGATCGAACTTCTAAATAATGAGCGCGCAGTGCTGGCGCAGCAGCGAACTCGCAGGTCGCTCAATGCTCCCGCGAGAATCCACGAGCCGCATCGGCTCGCGGCCAAAGTCGTCAAACAGCCGCACTTCCCAGAACATGTGCAGCACGAACAGTTGCGAAAACTTTGCCGGCGCGATTTCGGCCGTTGCCGATATCGCATCTGCGCGCCCCGAAGAGCAGTCCCGATGCTTCTCGCCCGGTGCCGAGTCGTCGCAGCCGCCCGGGGCTTGTTGCTTGCAGCAATCGCATCCCGAGTCGCAGCCCGACATCGAGGCGGGCCCCGTACTGGCTGAAGCCGACGCGCAAAGACACACCGGATTCCACAGCGCCAGAATCAACGCCAGCAGCGAGCGGAGAATGTTCGAGCGGGTGAACATGAGCGGAGAACGAGCCCTCCTGAGAAATCCTACCTCGGTGGGATGCCTGGCGTTCACGCCGGGTTTCATCATTGTGCCCCTTTCGCTCGCCTTTGACCCGGCTTCTACCCTATCGCCATGCAAAAAGCAGCCCTTTCTCTGCTCGCCGGCGCTCTGTTCTCTTCCCTCGCGTTCGCGCAGGCGACGATCAACCCGGAAACAGCATCGAAAAAGCCCGCGCTGGCGGACCGCTCCGGCCAGCGGATGGACAACTGGTGGAATGATGCGGTGTTCTATCAGGTCTTTGTGCGCTCGTTCAAGGACTCGGACAAGGGGCCGCTCGCCAATGACGGCATCGGCGACATTGCGGGGTTGATCGAAAAACTCGATTACCTGAATGATGGCGATCCGAACACGACGAGCGACCTGGGCGTGACGGCGATCTGGCTGATGCCCGTCTTCGAAGGGCCGACGTACCACGGCTACGAAACGAGCGACTACTACAAGATCGAGAGCGAGCACGGGACGAACGAAGACTTCAAGCGCTTCATGTCCGAGTGCAAGAAGCGGGGGATCCGCGTGATTCTTGATCTGGTGCTCAATCACACCTCGAGCCAGCACCCGTGGTTCAAGAACGCGGCCGACCCGAAGGATCCGCACCACGATTGGTACATCTGGTCGAAGGACAAGCCGGCGTGGAAAGGCCCGTGGAACCAGGAAGTCTGGTTCAATGCGAAGGACGCCGGGGGGCGGCAGAGCACCGGTGGGGGCGGGCCGTTCTTCTACGGCATTTTCTCCAGCCACATGCCGGACCTGAACTACCGCAATCCGGAAGTCACCAAAGAAATGAACAAGGTGACCGAGTTTTGGCTGAAGGACTACGGCGTGGACGGCTACCGCCTCGACGCGATCCGCCACCTGCTCGAAGATGGTGCGCAGCAGGAGAACGTGCCGGAAACGCACGAGTGGCTCCGGAACTGGCACAAGTTCTACAAGTCGGTCGACAAGAACGCGTTCACGGTGGGTGAGGTCTGGACCGATACGGCGACGATCGCCAGCTACGTGCCGGATCAGCTCGATACCTGCTTCGAGTTTGATATGTCGTTCGCGACCATCGATGCGGTGAACTCGGGTGACGCGAAGAGGATCAAGGATGCGACGGTGAACGCGTGGAAGGCGTATCCGCGCAACCAGTTCTGCACGTTTCTGAGCAACCACGATCAGACGCGCGTCATGACGCGCTTCGGTGATGATTTCTCGAAGGCCAGGCTCGCGGCGAGCCTCCTCTTCACGCAGCCCGGCATCCCGTTCATGTATTACGGCGAGGAACTGGGCATCATCGGCGACAAGCCCGATGAGAACCTGCGAACGCCCATGCAGTGGACGGGGGAGGCGACGAAAGCGGGCTTCACTTCGGGTAAGCCCTGGCGGGGAGCGAACAAGGACACGGCAACCAAGAACGTGCAGGCAGAGTCATCGGACCCGAACTCGCTGCTGAATCTGTATAAGTCGCTCGTCCGCCTGCGCCAGGCCAACCCCGCGCTCGCCAAGGGCGATTACACGCCGCTCGAGGCGAGCGACAAGAGTGTGTACGCGTTTGCTCGCACCGAGGGAGATCAGACGATCATCGTGGTTGCGAATCTTTCGGACAAGCCGGTGCAGGGGTGTCGAATTCGTGCCGCGGCGGGTTCGTTCGGCAAGCTCGCAGCGCCTCGGGAATTGCTCCAGACGGGCGCCGCGATCAATCCTGCTTCGCCGCGGGTGGTGGGCAAGGGCGGCATTGCGGATTACGTGCCGGTGAATCAGCTTGCGCCGCGCAGTGTGTATGTGCTGGACGTTTCCGGAAAGTGAGGCGCCGGATCACCGTCGACCGGGCGGCTTGGCCGGGGTTGGCGCTCTCGTGGCCGGCGCACTTTCTTCCTCTTCCCCCGACAGATCTTTCAGCATCTTTTCAAGCGACTTCACAACAACTTCGGCCTTGTCTTCCTTCGCCCGGGCGATCATTCCGGTGAAAAGCTCTTCGGCGTACGCACTCTCGTCGAACGAGCTTTCATCACGCGACGAGCGGTACCTGCCGCCGGGGCGGTAGTTCATCTTGTAGCTGTGATCGAAGACTTCATCGTGCGTCGCATCGACCAGCCAGTCGCAATAGTCCTTATTGGTCTTGTAGCAATCGCATTTCTCGATCAGCGCGTGCGCCTCTTTGCGATATTCCTCGCTCACGCGGCTCTTCTTGAGGTACATGTTGCCGATCCCGGCGAACATCAGGCACAGCAGAACGACCAAACCCCCGATCGACCCATATCGCCCGTACATGCCCAAGCCTCCATGAATGCAACCACGCCCGCGGCAACCGCCGCGGGCGCGTGCATCAAAGCAGCCTAATCAGAATTCGCGATTCCCACAATAGGGGGAAGGTCATTTCCACAATCTTGTGGATTTGCGGACTATGATTCACAATTCAGCACGCTCCACAAGGTTGTGGAGCCCGCGATTTCACACTCGCTCTTTTTCCGCATCCGCAAAGCGGAGCCCCGCACGCTGGGCCACGTTTGCGAGCTTGACCCGGTCGTCGATCTTCAGTTTTTTGCCGATGTTCTCGCGGTGGGTGTTGATGGTCTTCACGGAGCGGTGCAGCACCTTGGCAATTTCCGCCGCCGCCAAGCCTTGGCCCAGCAGCGCGAGCACTTCCAGTTCACGACTGGTCAAAACATCGAGGGGGCCGAGGTCGATGAGTTCGCTATCGACCTTGTCGAATCCGTCGCCGTGCTTGAGTTCTTCGCCTTTGCCTTCGCCGCTGACGCGCTTGGTGATGACGAGCAGATGGCGGGGCATATCTCCGCCGTGATTTTCGTGCGGCTCCATCGGCTCCGCGGCATCGGCATCGAGCGGGTGGATCCACGAGAACTGCTGGCGGCCTTCCCAGATCGAGCGGAGTTGAACCGGCTTGCCCGTTTCCGCGGCTTGCTTGAGCAGCTTGATCCGCTCATCGACCCACGGGGCGGGGTAGAGGTCGGAAAGGCTCTGGCCCATCGCCTCCGCCGCGGTCTTTTTGTCGCCGAAGAAGAGCTTGGCCATCTGCGGGTTGACCCAGAAAATCCGGCCGTCTTCGCCCAAGATGGCCACCCCGATCATGGGGTCGGCACCGATGGCGGCAAAGACGCCCTTGAGTTCATCGACTGCGAGCCCGGAGGGCAAGGGGGGGACGGATTCGCTTGTCGCCGAGTGGTTCGCGCTCATGGGCGAAGCATATCAACTCAGGTTCTTTCCCGAGCAGCATCCGCCAGTCGCAGGCCCGCACGCTGAGCGACAACGGCGAGCTTGACGCGGTCGTCGATCTTGAGCTTCTTGCCGATGCTCTCGCGATGCGTATTGATGGTCTTGACAGAGCGATGGAGAACCGCCGCGATGTCGGCGGCGGAGAGGCCCTGGCCGAGCAATGCGAGTACCTCGAGTTCACGCGTGCTCAGGACATCGAGGGGGCCGAGGTTGATGACCTTGGTGTCAAATTTCTCGAAATCGACCATCGGGAAGAGGTCTTTGGCGGTCTCGTCGCCCCGGACTTTGCGGCTGATGGTCAGGACCTGCGTGTCGGTGCCTTCGGCGGCCTCCGAGGCGTCGGACTTGATCGGTTGAACCCAGGTGTAGATCTGTTCGCCCCGCCAGATCGTGCGCATGAGCGCGGGCTTGCCGCTCGACGCGGCCTGATCGATGACCGAAACCACTTCGTTTGCGAAGGATTCCGGATAGACCTCTTTGAGTTTGCGCCCGATGGATTGCGCGGGGCTTGCATCGGGCCCGCGGAACATCTTGGAAAGTTGCGGGTTGGCCCAGATCACAGCACCGCCGGTGCCGAAGATCGCAACCCCGCTCATGGGATCTGAACCTAGAGCGGCACCCAACGCCTGAAGTTGCGTGTTGCCGAGCGAGCCCCCTGCCCCAGCGGCGTCCTTTTCCGGGCCGGTGGTCATGTGTTCATTCTACGAAATACTACCGACCGATGGCAATCCGAACAGACTAAAAACACCTCTAAAACCTTCTTCATCATTCGTCGTCGGCCGAGGGCAAAGCACAGTGTCCGCCGTGCTTTGCGTGGTAATCCTGGTGATATTCCTCGGCTTCCCAGAAGCCGCCGGCGTCGCCAGATTTCTTGGCAATTTCGATAGTGGTGACGATTTTGCGGGTTTTGAACTTCGGTTTCGCACTCTGTTCGGCGACGAACGACTTGGCTTCGGCGAGTTGCTTCTCGTCCGAGGCGAAGATCGCGCTGCGATATTGGCGACCATGATCCGGCCCCTGCTTGTCGAGCTGTGTGGGATCGTGGAACTTGAAGAACTTGGCGAGCAGGTCCTTGTAGGTGACGCGTGCGGGATCGAAGACGATCTTCACGACCTCGGCGTGCTCCGTGTCGGTGTAGCAGACTTCTTTGTAGGTTGGGTTTGCCTTGTGGCCGCCCATGTAGCCGCTCACGACGTCTATGACTCCGGGGACCTGCTGGAAGAGATCTTCAACACCCCAGAAGCAGCCGCCACCGAAGTAGGCGGTGTCGGTCTTGAGCGGCTGACTGGCTGCGGGCAGGTCGAGCTTTCCGTCTTTCTTCTCAACGAATTCGAGCGACGCGCTGTTCACGCAGTATCGGAGACCGGTGGGCGCGGGACCGTCTTCAAAGACGTGACCGAGATGTGCCGTGCAACGCGTGCAGAGGATCTCGATGCGATCCATGCCGTAGGCGGAGTCCTTGTGATAGGCGACGTGATCCTTGTCGAAGGGCTTGAAGAAACTGGGCCAGCCTGTGCCGGAATTAAACTTGTTGTCGCTGGAAAAGAGCGGCAGGCCGCAGAGGCGGCAGATGTAGACGCCGTCTTTGTGGTTGTCGGTGAGTGTGCCGCAGAAGGCGCGCTCGGTGCCTTTGGCGAGCACGATGTCGCGTTCGGCTGGGGTGAGCTTTTCGGCGAGCTCGTTGATCTTCTTTTCGGGCAGAGGCGTGGTGTCATACCCGCTCTTGGAGTATCGCGGACCATCGTGCTTCTTTTCGCCGGCGTTGCTGATCATGCTCTTCAGAGTCCCGTTGTTGTCGGAGGTTTCATTTGTGTCTGGATTGGAGGCGTTGCCGTATCCGTAGCCCGCGCCGGGGCCGCCCATCGCGCCGGCCTTTGCGGCGTAGAACACCCCGCCTGCAACCGCAACGGCCACGACGAAGAGCAGAATCATTCCGAGAGCGCGCATGGTCGACTCCTGCCGCGGAACGAGCGATGGCCACTGGCCGCCGGATGCTCCGCGCCACACAATCTATCTAGTGCCTTCGATGCCGGAAGGGTCTTGGATGGAACGCGCAATCTGCAATTTGGCCGATCGCAATCCGAACGGAGTCTGCATGCAGGGGCCTTTTTGCCCGAAGAACGCCTGTTTTGGTGAGGCAAGGCTTTCTTAGATGCGCACCATGCTGGCGTATTCCGCGTAGCGTTTGTCGAGGTCGGCGCGCTTGATCTCTTTCAGGCGATCGAGGCTGAAGGCTTCGATGGTGTAGCTGGCGACGATGGTGCCGTGCACGAGGGCCTTGCGGATCGAGGAGAAACTGCCCGGATCGTGCTGGGTGGATTGGTCGGTCGAGACAAAGCCCATCACGCCCCCGGCGAAGGTGTCGCCGCAGCCGGTCGGATCGACGACTTTCTCGGTCGGATAGGCGGGAAGAGAGCAGATGCCGTCGCGGTGAATGAGAAGGCAGCCGTGTTCGCCCTTCTTCACGACCACGAAACGAGGGCCCATATCAAGGATGTGGCGACCGGCGGTGATGGGGTTGGCCTTGCCGGTCAAGAGCTCGGCCTCGTCGAAATTCAGCACCAGGCCATCGACGCGCTTGAGCAGCGCGACGAGGTCGTCCTTTGCGATGTTGATCCAGAGATCCATCGTGTCGGCGACGGTGAGGACGCGCTTGGGCGATTGATCGATGAAGCCCATCTGCACGGCGGGGGGCGAATTGGCGAGGAAGAGGAACTTCGAGTCCGCGTAAGCAGCCGGAACCTTCGCCGGCGCTTCGCCGATGACGCCGAGTTCGGTGAAGGTCGTATCGCGGCTGTTCATGTTCGCGTGGTACTTGCAGCCCCAGCGGAAGGTCTTGCCGCCTTTGCGGGTCTCGAGGCCGGTCAGGTCCACGCCGGGGAACCGGGTGAAACTCTCGCGGAAGTGGGGCGGAAAGTCCTCGCCCACAACAGCGACGATGCGGACCGGGCCGTAGAAGCTCGCGGCCGCAGAGAAGTACATGCACGATCCCCCCAAGACCTGTTTGGCCTCGCTCGTGGGGGTCGCGACATCGTCAATTCCGATCGTTCCGGTGACAAGCAGTGACATAGGGCGGAAGGGTAGGAGGAGAACGGAGTCGGGCGGCGCGTTGGTCCAGTGGTCGCGCAGCGGCAGCGCGCCGTGCGCTCTACGCTCGGCGATGGGCCTGACCAGGGAAGAAGCACGGTCGTTTGCCGCGCGGTGGTTCGCGGCGTTCAACTCGCACGATATCGATGCGATCCTGGCCTGCTACGACCCGGCGATCGAGCACAGTTCGCCGTTTATCAAGCGATACAACGATGCGGTCGGGCGCGGAGATGAGCCGTCGATCCGCGGGCTGGGCGATTTGCGCGGATACTTCCAGCGGGCGCTCGATCGCAATCCGACGCTGCGGTTCGACCCGGAGCATCTGGCAACGGGGATCGAATCTGTCATTCTCACCTATAGGAGACACAGCCACGACACCCCGCCGGGCGGCGAGCTGTCGGCCGAGGTCTTCTTTCTCGCCTGGCACGAGACCGGACACCGGATCGCGCGGTCGGTTTCGCACTACGGGTGAGGCGCGGATGCGCGATCATCGCGACCACTGGTACTTGTTCCGTTCGAAGAATTCGCTTTCGCCATCGGGCTTCACGAGCTTGGTCAGCGTGAAGCGGGTCGGGGCGATGTTGTAGTGGAACTGGAAGAGCGCGGGCTTGTCGTTGTCGCTGCCGCGCTTTTCGGTGACGATGCGGAGCGTGCCGCCGGGGAGAGATGCACGCTGGGTGACGATTTCATCGCCGATGGCATCGCCGTCGGGCGAGAGCCTGACGACCTTTGTGCTGTTGGCCTTGGGCTCGCGCGGATAGCCGAAGCGGAATTCCCAGCCCGGCGCGACCCCGGCGTCGGCGAAATCGTTGCCCACCTTGGCAAGCCCGGGGACCTTGACAACCTGCAGATTCGATTCGATTGTCGTGTTCTTGTTGGTGGAGTAGTCGCGGTACGAGAGCGTGCCGTTCCACATTGGGCCGGTGAGGCGATCGAGATCGGCCGATGTGACCTTCGGAGCCGATTGGCAGCCGATCGAGAAGCAAGCGGCAAAGATGGCGAGGTGCGGAAGCAGCAGTAAAAGAAACGACCGCGGCAAGATGCTGGCAACGGGCATGATGAATTCCTTGGTGCGGATCGCGGGCGGAAGAGCACAATGATTATCGCAAGAGGGTGACGATCGGATTCGCCCGGCTGATGATTGAGAGCTTCCGGGCGGCAAGCGTGCTCGCGTGCCGCGATTCCGATCTTTGTGCGGGTTTCCCGACTCGATACGCTTGAGCGATGCCGGGAACCGCCTCCCAATCCGTCGCCTTGCCCGAAGCCTCGGGATTCAGGGTTCCATCGCGGCTGCCCTACGTACTGGCGCTCGGGCTGATCGGCGTTGCGGTCGTCGTGCTCCGGTCGATGGGGCGGGTCTGGTGGTGCTCGTGCGCCGCGCCCACGCCGTGGATCGCCGATATCTGGTCGAGCCACTGTTCGCAGCACCTGCTGGACGCGTACACCTTTTCGCACATCTCGCACGGGCTGCTGTTCTTCATCGCGTTCGGCTGGCTGCACGCCGCGCTGCCGGCGCGTTGGCAGGCGCGGTTCACGCCGGGGTGGTGGTTCTTTGCCGCGATTGCGCTCGAGGTCGGTTGGGAAGTGCTGGAAAACACGCCGCTGGTCATCGAGCGGTATCGGGGGCAGACCGCGTCGCTGAACTACAACGGCGACAGCATCGGCAATTCGATCGGCGACATCCTGTCGTGCGCAGCGGGCTTTTTGATCGCCTGGCGGATCGGGGCGTGGAGGGCGTTTGCGTTGTTTGTTGCGTTCGAACTGCTGACGCTGTTCTGGATCCGGGACAATCTGACGCTGAACGTGGTGATGCTGCTGCATCCGATCGAGGCGATCAAGCACTGGCAGACACCCGCATCGCTGCGATGAACACAAGGAGAATCTGCATGTCTGGTTCGGCCCGCGAGTTTGTGACGAAGTTCTGGAGCGAGGCGTTTACGCTGGGGCTTTGGGCCGCGGCATGGTCGAAGTCGATCGAGGGGCTGACGCCGGCACAGGCGGCGTGGCAGCCGCCGGATGCCGCGAGTCTGCACGGGCAGACGGGGGCGCGGCATTCGATCTGGCAGAACGTGCTGCACATGTGCCTTTGGCGCGAGCACTGGCTCCGGAAGTTGAAGGGGCAGACAACGCCGAAGGAAGTGCTGGAGGCGGAGAATTTTCCGGTGATCGCGGATCGCTCGGAAGGTGCGTGGGCGGCAACGCGAGCGCGGTTCATTGAATCGCAGAAGCAGATCGGGGCGGCGCTCGCGGATCGAACGCTGAGCGACGAGCAGTTTGAGGGGATTGCCCATTTTCTGCCCCACGACTGCTATCACTTTGGGCAGATCAATTACCTGCGGGCGATGCAGGGGCTGAAGGCGATCGAGTAATCTCTCACTCCTGTCCGCGGCAATCGAACCCCCAGTCCACACCCCGGAACCTCTCATGCACACGCCCCGCGCCGTCCGCTTCCTCGCCCTCACCCTTCTGCTCGCCGGCTGCGCTCACTCGAACAACTCGGGTGGCAGCCGCGCCGAAACCAACACCCTCGGCGAGCAGCGCCCGCCCGACGTGAACAACATGCCCGCGCCCCGGCGCTCCGGGCTGATCTCCGACTACGCGCGACTGAAGCCCTCCCCCGAATTCCCCGGCACTCTGTTCTGGAAATCCGACAAGCTCAGCCAGTACACGCGATTCATCGTCGACCCGGTGCAGGTCATCCCCAGCACCAGCACCCGGGGCATCCCGATCTCGGAAAAGGACAAGCAGCGCCTCGCGGCCGACTTTCGGTACGAGATCGTGGACATCCTGCAGGCGACGCACCCCGTCATCACTGTTCCGGCACCGAAGACGGCTCGGGTGAAGACGGCGATCACCGAGGTTGCGCGCTCGGGCGGACCCAACAACGACTGGTTCCGCTGGGAAGGCGGGGCCGCGGCAGAAATGGAGATCGTTGACTCCCTCACCAACGAGCCCCTCGCTTCCGCAGTCGATTCCTCGCTCGTGAAAACTCGCGATCCCGGCAAGGTCACCGACCCCTACTCCGATACCAAACTCGTCTTCCGAAACTGGGCCGCCCGCCTCGGCAAGATCCTGCTCAACTCCAAATAGATGCCCAGCCTCGCGGAGAGTTCCGGCTTACGCCATGAACCCATCTCGGTAAATCCGCGTAGGCCGGGGGATGATCGAAAAACCCCGTCGGAAGCCCGCTCGCCTTCTCGGGCACGCGGCAGTCGGAGCAGCCATTGTCTCCGCCGGTCTTCTTGCGCTGGCCTACGCGACACCCGATTCGTTCGCTCACTCGCGTGGCGTGCTGCGCCGCCTCTTCATGCTCTCGTTCTTCGTGCGTACCTTCGAGATGCACCTCGGCTTGGCGCTCTTGATGCCGCTCGTGATTCTCGTGGCGCTGCGGCGCTGGATGATTGCGGCACTGATTCTTCCCGTGCTGGCGTGGACGATCGGCCCGCTCGTCGCTTCATGCCTCCGTCCGTCCAATGCGATTCTCGAGCGGCCGCTACGCGTCATGACCGCGAATCTGCTCGTCGGCCATTCCGAAGTCGGCGCACTCGTCGCGGAGATCAATCGGTTCGCGCCCGACGTCATCTTCTTTCAGGAGTACACGCCCGACAAGGCCGCCAAGCTCGCGTATTCGCTCGGCAAGTCGTATCCGTTTCGAGTTGAGGGAATACGGGATCACGCGTTCGGCGAAGCGATCTACTCAAAGGTCGCGTTTGTCTCGGAGCCTGATCTGTATCCGCACCAGAGCATCCGTTCCCTTGGTTCGCTCGACGGTCGCGCAGGCGGAGAAGTGGGGATTTGGGACCCGCAGATTCGCGCGGTGATCGAGTTTCAAGGCTCTCCCATCGTGCTCCAGAACGTCCACTACGCCCCACCTATTCACTCTTCCTGCTTGCTCGAACAAAGGATCATGACGAAATGGCTCTGCGACTGGCTATCACAAGAAACCCGCCCGGTGATCATCGCCGGCGACTTCAACTGCACGACATCGAGCGTCAACTTCTCCGATCTGCGCCGCGCCGGCCTCTCCGACTCGCGATCCGTCGCATCCCGCGGCTGGGCGGGCACGTGGCCCTCCTCCGGGCTTTCCTCGCTCCTGCCCGTCGCCATCGACCATGTGCTCATTCGCGGATTGCAATGCGAATCCTCCACGCCGGCCGGGGACATAGCTTCGGATCATCTCCCGCTGCTGGTGACCGTCGGACTCGGCCCGGCGAAATAGTTTCGGGCGCGAATAGAGTGTCCGCGGAGGACCCCTCCTCGTGACAAGCGGCGCAGCTCACAATTCATTCGTGATCTCGATCAACGGCGGCTCTTCGAGCATCAAGGTCGCGGTCTTTCGCGCCGGTGCAAACCCGACCCGCGTGATGCGAGGCAGCGTCGACCGGATCGGCAGCGAAGGCGCAGAGTTCCGCCTCGAAGGCGCCCTCGACGATGCGGCCTCGAAAGCGTCCGAAGTCCGGGCCGTCGGCACGCTCGCTCACAATGAGGCCGCCGAGGTGCTGGCGTCGGCGCTTCGCGACAAGCTCAGCGGGCGCGCGCTGCTCGGCATCGGCCATCGCATTGTCTACGGCGGACCCGGTTCGCCCGAT
This sequence comes from Phycisphaerales bacterium, assembly GCA_016793015.1. GTDB lineage: Bacteria > Planctomycetota > Phycisphaerae > Phycisphaerales > UBA1924 > JAFEBO01. The sequence continues at coordinate 13,374 of JAEUJD010000141.1, read as the reverse complement.
CATCAACTTCTCTCGCCCAAGCTGCTGGATGAACTTCGCGCCGTCGCCAAGATGGATGCAACGCATCTGCCCCGCGAGATCGCGTTGATCGAGATATTCGAGAAGGTGTTCGCAGGCGTGCCGCAGGTGATGTGCCTGGACACGGCGTTTCACCGCACCCTCCCACGCGTCGCGACGATGCTGCCGATTCCTCGCCGGTTCGACGAGGCCGGGCTCCGTCGCTACGGGTATCACGGACTTTCGTACGAGTTCCTGATGTCGGAACTGGAGCGGGAGGATGGCAAGCCCGTTTCCGGCGGCCGCGTCGTACTCGCTCACCTCGGCTCGGGCGCCAGCCTCGCCGCCGTGCGGGGAGGAAAGCCGATCGATACCACGATGGCCGCGTCCGCACTCTCCGGCCTGATGATGGGCACACGCCCCGGCGACCTCGATCCGGGTGTTGTCCTTTACATGGCCCAGCAAGGGAGGCTCACTCCCGACAAGCTTGTGTCCCTCCTGAACAAAGAATGCGGCCTGCTCGGCGTCTCCGGAATCAGCGCCGACGTGCGAGATCTGCTCGCGAAGCGCACCACCGACACGCACGCTTCGGAGGCGATCGACCTCTTCTGCTGGATCGCCCGCAAGCACATCGCCGCCATGACCGCGTCGCTCGGCGGACTCGACACGCTGGTCTTCTCCGGGGGCATCGGCGAAAATTCACCCGAGATTCGCGCCGGCATCTGCGAATCGCTCGGCTACCTCGGTATCGTGCTCGATCCCGCGCTCAACGCGGCCGGAAAAGGGCGCATCTCGGCATCCGGGGCACGCGTCCTTGTCCGTGTCATCCGGACCGACGAAGAGCAGATGATCGCACGCCACGTGGAACGGCTTGTCGACACTCAGTCTCTTGCGGAAACACGCTGACCAGGAGCATCACAATGGCCACTCTCAATCCAGACCTTCTCCGCCAGATGGACGCCTACTGGCGCGCCTCCAACTACCTCTCCGTCGGCCAGATATACCTCTATGAGAACCCGCTGCTCAAGCAGCCCCTCAGCATCGATCACATCAAGCCCCGCCTGCTGGGCCACTTCGGAACGACTCCAGGTCTGAACTTCGTCTACGTCCACCTCAATCGCGTCATCGCACGCGACGATCTGAACGTCATCTACATCGCCGGCCCCGGCCACGGCGGGCCCGGCCTCGTCGCCAACACCTACCTCGAAGGCACCTACAGCGAGTTCTATCCCAACATCTCGCAAGACGAACCCGGCATGCAGCGGCTCTTCAAGCAGTTCTCATTCCCCGGGGGCATCCCCAGCCACGTCGCGCCCGAAACGCCCGGCTCCATTCACGAAGGTGGCGAACTCGGTTACGCACTCTCGCACGCCTACGGCGCAGTCTTCGACAACCCCGATCTCATCGCGGCATGCGTCATCGGCGACGGCGAAGCCGAGACCGGACCGCTCGCCACCAGTTGGCACTCCAATAAGTTCCTGAACCCCGCGCGCGACGGTGCTGTGCTCCCGATTCTGCACTTGAACGGCTACAAGATCGCCGGACCGACGGTGCTCGCCCGCATTCCCCGCGAAGAACTCGAATCGCTGATGCGTGGCTACGGCTACGAGCCGCACTGGGTCGAAGGCGACGATCCGGCGAAGATGCACGAACTGATGGCGACCACGTTCGACACGGTCTTCGCCGAGATCAAACGCATCCAGCAGGCGGCACGCACCAGCGGTTTCAACGGGCGCCCGCGCTGGCCCATGATCGTCATGAAGACACCCAAGGGCTGGACCGGCCCGAAGGTTGTCGATGGCAAGCAGGTGGAAGGTTCGTTCCGCTCGCACCAGGTGCCGTTGGCAAACGTGCGCGAGAATCCGTCGCACATGAAGCTGCTGGAAGAGTGGATGCGGAGTTACCGCCCTCAGGAACTCTTCGATGCGAAGGGAACGCTCATCGCCGAACTCGCCGAGCTCGCGCCCAAAGGCACGCGCCGCATGGGTGCCAATCCGCACGCCAACGGCGGCCTGCTGCTCAAAGACCTCAAGATGCCTAACTATCGCGAGTACGCGATCAAGCTCACCGCGCCCGGCAGCGTCGAAGCGGAATCGACCCGCATCCAGGGCGATTTCCTCCGCGACGTCATGAAGATGAACGACGACGCGAAGAACTTCCGCGTCGTCAGCCCGGACGAGACGTCTTCCAACCGCTGGCAGCCGCTCTTTGAAGTGACCAACCGCGAATCAACCGCCGAGATCTACAAGACCGACGACCACGTCGCGCCGGATGGCCGCGTGATGGAGATGCTGAGCGAGCATCAGTGCCAAGGCTGGCTCGAGGGATACCTCCTCACCGGCCGCCACGGCATGTTCTCGTGCTACGAGGCGTTCATCCACATCGTCGATTCGATGTTCAATCAGCACGCCAAGTGGCTGAAGGTGACACGGAAGATCGGCTGGCGCAAGCCCATCGCCTCGCTCAACTACCTGCTCTCTTCCCACGTCTGGCGCCAGGATCACAACGGTTTCAGCCATCAGGACCCCGGCTTCATCGACCACGTCGTCAACAAGAAAGCCGACGTCATCCGCGTTTATCTGCCGCCCGATGCCAACACGCTGCTCAGCGTCACCGATCACTGCCTCCGCAGCCGCAATTACGTGAACGTGATCGTCGCCGGAAAGCAGCCCGCGCCCCAGTGGCTCGACATCGACTCCGCATCCGCACACTGCAAAGCCGGTATCGGAATCTGGGATTGGGCCAGCAGCGACGGTGGCGGCGAGCCCGATGTCGTCATGGCCTGCTGCGGCGACGTCCCCACGCTCGAAATCCTCGCGGCAACCATGCTCCTCCGCGAACACCTGCCCCAATTGAAAGTCCGCGTGGTCAACATCATCGACCTGATGAAACTCCAGCAGCCGAGCGAACACCCGCACGGCCTCTCCGATGAAGCCTTCGACCTGCTCTTCACCAAGGACAAGCCGGTGATCTTCGCCTATCACGGCTATCCGTGGCTGATCCACCGCCTCACCTACCGGCGCACCAATCACGAGAACATCCACGTCCGGGGCTACAAAGAAGAAGGCACGACCACCACGCCCTTCGACATGGTCGTGCTGAACGACATGGACCGCTACCACCTCGTCATCGACGCGATCCGCCGCCTGGGCGGGTTGGGCGCGAAGGGCGAAGATGTGACGCAGCACATGGCCGAGAAGCGCCGCGAGCACACCAAGTACATCCGTCAGCACGGCGAAGACATGCCGCAGATTCGCGATTGGAAGTGGGTTCCGGCCGGGAAGTAGCCCGGACTCTCCAAAAAAAAACAGGCACGCCCGCACGTGCCTGCATTCTGCAATCGGAGTCGTAGCGAGCTCTCAGGCCGTCGCGTGCTTTTTGAGCCGCATCGAAAGCGCCACCAGAGAGATGCCCGAGATGATCGCGAAGATGCCGAGCACGATGATCATGGCCAGCGCGCCTCGTCCGGGGAACGCGAGGATGTAAACACCGAACGCGATGTCGATCAGCCCGCCGATGATCAGCGTCCATTCGTTGGTGACGACCTTGCGGAGCTGGATCGCGCCGATGATCTCGAACACCCCACGGAAGATCGCCCAGAACGCGATGAACTTCAGCATGAGCAGCGCCGAGAGCGCGGGGTAACTGAAAACCGCAATCCCCGCCGCGATGCTCAGCACTCCCACGACGATCAGCCACCACGTCGGCGCGTACGCCTTTGCCTTGCCCGAGATCGCACCGGCAATCGCGAACACACCGTCGATCACCGCAAACGCCGCGAACATCCAGATCAGAGTGCCCAGCGTCTGGATGGGCATCGTGACAGCGATCGCGCCAAAGGCGATCGCGCACACGCCGCGGAAGAAAAGCAGCTTCCATCCCATCGCAAGCGCGTGCAGGTGGGGGGTGGAACCGACAGCCAAAGGTGAAGCAGCGACCTGTGTCATGCGAGACTCCTGTTCATGAAGAGCCACGACAAAGGCTCCGGAAAGCACTCGCATCGACCGGATGCGAGCGGAATGGAGAAGAAATAGGCCGCGCCCGGACCTCCCCGCCGGAATTGTGCTAATATTTTGCGATGGCAACCACTGTCTGATCAATCCTGTAGCGACGATCTGCTTGTGCGGGCGCTACGTGATGGCCTGCAAATGAAGCGTGGATCGTGCCTCCCGGGCGTCTCGGCCCGGAGGCGGTGTCCCGTGCTCAAGTTGGTTTTGAACTTGAGGCACGAACCAAGAGCTGCGGGATCGATCAACCGAGAGAAAACGATTTTCTCCACCCCACGGGCACAGCCCGCGGGCTTCGCGGTTGCATCTACCAATGTCCCACAAGAGCAGAACCGAAACCAACGACTTCACCTGTATCCATTGCAAGAGCCTCGTCCCAGTTCAGGCCTGGGGAACCAGGCACCGGAATCACTGTCCGCTGTGCCTCTGGTCGCGCCACGTCGACGACGAACCGGGCGATCGCGCCTGCGCCTGCCGCTCCGGCATGGAGCCCATCGGCATCGAGGTTCGCCAGGACGGCGAATGGGCGATCATCCACCGCTGCTCCGGCTGCGGCAAGATCGGCACCAACCGCGTGGCAGGCGATGACGAAGAACGAACGCTCCTGGCGCTCGCACTCCGTCCGATCGCCAACCCCGCATTCCCGCTCGACGAGTTCCGCAGGAGGAGCAACTAACCCCGCGGGCGTCCCCGCGACGCCCGCCATTTTCATCCTTCACATCATCACGCGCGGCGGGGGGCCGATGGTTCGTCTTGCGACTGCCGGGCTCTACCATGCGCCATGGCAATCATTGTCTTCCAGCACGGCGAACTCGTCGGCCCCGGCCGCCTCGGTCTCACGCTCCGGGACAACGGCTTCAAGCTCTCCATCCGCCGCCTCGACCTCGCGGCAGATCACCCGATCAACCGAAACGCGCTCGAGGATTTTGAGGGCGGCAGCCTGATCCCCGCCGACTTCGACAACGTGCAGGGCGTGATCGCGCTCGGCGGCGCACAGAACGTCGGCGAGGATCACGCGTGGATGCCCGGTGAACTCGCGTTCCTGAAAGCAACACACGAACGCCAGTTGCCCCTGATCGGTATCTGCCTCGGCGCTCAGATGATCGCGCACACACTGGGTGGTCAGGTCGGCAAGATGGACACGCCCGAGATCGGGATCAAAACCGTCTCGCTCAATCCGATCGGCCAGACCGATCCGGTCCTCGCCGGCATCGCGTGGGATTCGCCTCAGTACATGACGCACGGCTACGAGGTCAAGCAGTTGCCCCCGGGCGCGACCTTGCTGGGTTCGAGCAAGGAATGCAAGAACCAGATCTTCAAGGCTGGCGTGCGAACGTACGCCTTCCAGTCCCATCCGGAGTTCGATCGCGCGATGATCGAAGCCCTCCTCCCGCAAGAGAAGGATTTCTGCGCCCGAGCCAACATCTCCGAAAGCGACCTCCGCGCCCAGCTCGACAAGCACTACCCCGACTTCGCCCGTTACGCGGACCGCCTCTGCGTCAACATCGCCAGCTACCTGTTCCCCCTCGAACGCAAGCTGAACGCCTGACCAGCCGACGCCCCCCAGCGATAGCTTTCGCACTCCGCACTCCGCACTCCGCACTCCGCACTCCGCATTTCGCTCCGCGTTCCGAGCTCACAGTTCCGGGTTCCCATGCCTTCCTTCACCATCAAGCCACCCCCCGACTACTCGCTCGCTCGCGACGTCTGCTCCTACGGCTACTTCCTCCTCGCCCCCAATCGCTGGAACGTGAAGGAGCAATCCCTCTCGCGTGCCCTCACGCTCGACAAAGACATCGTCGGCATCGTGATCTCGCAGCCCAAAGGCGCAGGCAAGCCCCTCCGCGTCGGCCTCGATCGCCCGCTCTCCAAAAAAACAAAGCTCCTCGCCGAAGCGCAGATCCGCCGCATGCTCCGCCTCGACGAGGATGAATCGCACGTCCGCGAATTCCACAAGGTCGATCCGCGCTGGAAGCGCACCGGTCGCGCCCGCCTCTTCCGTTCCCCCACGCTCTTCGAAGACGTCCTGAAAACCGTCACCAGTTGCAACGTCACCTGGCCCGGCACCGTGCAGATGAATCGCCGCCTCTGCGAAGTGGTGGGGCGGTCGTCGCCCTCCGGCCTGCTCACATTCCCTTCGGCCGCTCAGCTCGCCCGCACCCGACCGGAAACTCTCCGTTCCCGTTGCCGCGTCGGCTACCGCGATCTCCGCATCATCGAGCTCTCGCGCATGTTCGCCAAGCGCGTTCCCGAAGTCCGCATCATCGAAGACCCCGCCACACCCGACGATCTTCTGCACGAAACCCTTCTCTCCCTCCCCGGCGTCGGCCCCTACGCCGCGGCAAACATCATGCAGCTCCTGGGCAGATACTCCCGCCTCCCCCTCGATACCGAAAGCGTTCGCCACGGCCGCTCCGTTCTCGGCTACAAGGGTTCCTCCAAGCAGGTCATGAAGCGCGTGCACGACCACTTCGCCCCCTTCGAGTCCCACGCCTTCCGCAGCTATTGGTTCGAGATGTGGATCCACTACGAAAAACTCCAGGGCCCCGCCCACACCTGGGAACGCGATACCACAGGCACGATGTTCACCGCTTCGCAACTGAAGAAACTCGCAGAAGCCGCCGGACTCCTCCCAGAGCACCCCGCCGGCCCCCGAAAAACCTCTCCACGCCGTCCCGCCGCCCGGAAATAACACGCGCCGGACGCGCCCGATCCGCCTGTCCCGATAAATCAGGCCCCCCGCATCGTCGATATCCGAAGCGGTGTTCCGTCTCTGGACACAATCCGATGTGGAAGACACTGCGCGCTGGCTCCAGCGCCGCAGCCGCCTCGACGTCCTCTCGCTCTCGCTCATCGCGCTCGCGCCGATCGTCGCACTCGATATCAAGCTCGGGCCCTACATCTCGCTCAGCGGCCTCACCCTCGCGCCGGTCTTTCTCGTCGGCTGCTTCGGGGGCCGGGCCGTTTCTTACACCTACGCCACTATCGCTGCGTTCTGCGATTTCGCCGAATCGCTCCACATCCTCCCCGGCGACGCCAGCACCGGGCTGATCGTCTGGGCGCTCGTCTCGCGGATCATCACCTACGTCTTCATGGCCGAGATCTCCTCGCGCTTCCGCGACCTGATCCGCCAGTACGCCCGTCACGCCCGCACCGATGGTCTGACCGGCCTCTCCAATCACCGAGATCTCTGTCTTCAGGCCGACCGCGTCATCGCGACGGCCCGCCGCGAGAACAAACCCGTCTCCGCCGCGTTCATCGACTGCGACAATTTCAAACAGGTAAACGACCGCTTCGGCCACGCCGAGGGCGATGCCGTTCTCCGCGCCGTTGCCCGTGTCCTCAAACGCTGCACCCGCCCCGCCGATGTCGTCTCCCGCGTCGGGGGCGACGAGTTCGCCATCATCATGCCCGCGACCGATCGCGAAGGCGGCAAGCTCGCCGTCTCCCGCATCCAGGCCGAACTTTCCGCCGCCATGCGCGAGCTCAAACGCGACGTCACCTTCAGCATCGGCGCCGCAACCTTCGAAGTCCCGCCCGCCTCCGGCGACCAGCTCCTCGCCAACGTCGACGACTGCCAGTACCAGGCGAAGAAAGGCGGCAAAGACCGCTTCGTCTACAACACCATCGAACGCCAGGCCGCCTGAACCGCCGTGGCTCTCTGACTACTTCTCCGCCAGCGCCTTCTCCAGCTGCGCCCGGAGTTCCTTCACATCCGCTCCCTGCTTCTCGGCCAAGTCGAGCAGCGCTTGTTGCGCCGCGCTCGCGGCACCTTCCGCGATCGCAAGTTCGACCATCTGCACCAGCAAGCCGGATGAGCCGGGTATTGCCCCAACCAACTCGCCGTAAGCCGCGGCTTTGTTGGGCATCTTCCGTTGCAAGTATCCGACGTAGTACCCCGGCGCAAACGGCCCGATTTTTTTGAGGAACGCCGCATCGAAGTCCAAATTATGCGGCGGACCTCCCGCATCGAACTTCTCCATCATCTTCTTTGCGGGACCAAGCGTCCGAGCGATGCTGAGCGGGTCCCTTCCCGCCAGCGTGAGGTCCGCCCATCTCGAGCGATCCTTCAGCAAAGTCTGGATGTACTCCTCCCCCCAAAACATCCCCGCCGTCTGCTTCCATGCCTGCTTCTTCTTGATGGAATCAAACCAAGAGAGTGTGAGTTCATCCTCCCCAAGCAACGCGTTGAGATAAACCCAGTCCTGCCGATCCAGTGTGCTCGAAGACCACCAGCTCGGCTTCTTCAATGAAGCCGACAGCTTGTCACGTATTTCGGAAAAGGCTTTTCGAGCAGGTTCGTAATTCTGAATGAGCAACTTGAGGTCTGGAATGCTCAAGAAGAAAAACGTGTGTCGCAGCGCGGGCGGATCATTTTCCTCCTCCCACAGCGCAATCAGTTCCGCCGTCGCTTCCTCATACGCCTTCTGATGAATCAGCTTGCATGCCTCGAAAAAACGGGCTACGTCATTGCTCCCGTTTTCTTCGACTTCCGCAGGTTCGTCTTGCTTCGCAGCGGGTTCCGCGCCGAGACGTTCAGACGCCAACGCAGTCAGCGCAATCGCAATAGAAATGATTACACGCGAGCGGAAACTCATTTCCTATCGGCCAACGCCGCCTCCAGCTTCGCCCGCAGCTCCTTCACATCCGCCCCCGCCTTCTCCGCATCATCAAGCAGCCCATTCATCGCCCGCCGCGCTTGCCCCCTCTCCACCGCGAATCCGATCACGCCCGTCACCAGCCGGGGCCTGTCGTAGAGCTTCCGCGCCTCCGCCATGATTTCCGCCGCCTTTTCATCTTTTCCCGCCGCCAAAAACCCGGCGTAGAGCACCGCGACTTTCTCCCGAAACTGCTCCCACGGCTGCGCCCGCACCGATTCCTTCGTCGCCTCATCCAGAAAATCCGGCAACGCCGGCTGACGCCGCGCCATCTCCGCGCTCAATTCAAAGTCCGACCGGATCTCCGCGAGCGGATCGGGGTACAGCCTCACCACATCCGCCAGCCGGTCCTTCGCGAGCAGCAGCTCCACAATCCGGAACGAAACGCCGCCGAGCATCTTCGTCTCGCTCGCGCTCTCACCTTCACCCAACTTCACCCGGTCAAACCACGCCAGCGTCGCATCGTCATCGCCGATCACCTCGTTCAGCACGATCCAGTCATCCAAAAACTCGACCGAGGCCGGGTCCGCAGTTCGTTTCGCCGCCGCAACCTCCCGCAGCAGCGTGAATCTCGCCTTCGCGTCCGCGCTCCGCTCCGCAAGCGCCTTCATATCCATCGCCATGAATGAACCCCGCACGCCCAGCATGTGCGGATCGATCCCGACCATGTTCTCCCACAGCCACGCATACTCCTCCGCCGCCTCTTCCGATTTCCCGGCTTGCGCAACCTCCCGCACCGTGCGCAGACGCGCCATCATGTCCTTCGATTCACGATCCACCTTCGGCCCGCCCGCAAGCTTCCCGCTGCTCGCGTCTTCCATCCATGTCAGCGTTTGCGGCGCATCCAAATACCCCGTCTTCCGCGCGATCTCGTTCCCGCCCCGCAGCATCACCATCGTCGGCATCGCCGAAATCTGATAGCTCTGCGATACCTTCGGCTGCTTGTCCACATCCACCTGGATCGCGACCCCGTGATCCTTCACCCACGCCACAACCTTCTCATCGCGCCACGTCGTCTGGTCCATCGCTTTGCACGGCATGCACCACTCCGCCGTGAACTTCATCAGCACCAGCTTGTCGGTGCCCTCGACCTGCTTCGTCGCCGCTTCCAGCGTGAGATCACTGAACGCCGGCGGCAAGTCTGCGCGGCACGCAACCGCGATCCCCACAGCCAAAACAACACGCATCGCTTTCAGCATGCCAAACTCTAGTGCACGCGCCCCAATCGCTGCGTGTTGAGCCGTCATTTCTTCTGCAGCGCCGCCATTCGCGTCCGCAATGCCGAAACATCTTGCCCCGATTTCGCGGCCTCGTCGAGCCACAAGTTCACCCCGGGCCCAACCACTCCCGCATTCAAGCTCTCTCGAACAAGTGCAACCCGCATCGTCGGCGTGTCCCGCAGTTGCAGCATTTCCTCCGCGATCATGTTCGCATCCTTGATGTTCTTCGCGGCAACAAAACCCGCGAACACCTGCGCGCCCAGCGTTTCGAAGCCCATCCAGACCCGCTCTCCCTGCTTGGGATCCGTCACGCTCAGACTCTTCGCGGCTGGCGAAATCTCGTCGTATCGCTTCTGAAGTCTCTCAGTCGCATCCGGAAACACCTCTGCAATCTCCGCCGCTCTGCCGTTTCGAAGTAGGACGGGCGCTACCTCACTGAATGCGATTTCAATGTTTGCTCGTCCGCCCGTATCCGCTTTGGAACGATCAAGCCACGCCAGGCTGCGCGCATCGTCGCCCAGAATGCTGTTGAACGCGAGCCAGTCGTTAAGTTGCCCAATCATTTCGATCGACCGCTCGCCCGATTGCTTCTCGATCGAATCCCGGATCGCTTCAATCGCAGCTTTCGCTCGAGGTGTCCCCTTCACCGCCGCACTCAGTTGCCCGCGCAGCTCCGTCGCCAACCCGATCTGCCGCATCGGATCTCTCGCGTTGGAGTCGCTCCAAAGCTCCTGAATGGTGACGGCCGCTTCGTCGTACTTCTTCTTCTCGAGGTTCTCATCAAGCTGGACAATCAGAAGCTGAACCGGCGAGCGCTCAACCGCCGCAGGCTTCTTCGTTGCGGGCGTCGTCGCCGTTGTAGGCACCTTCCCCGTCGCCGCCGCCTCCATCCAACTCAACATCTCCTCCGGCTTCATATACCCCAGCGTCCGCGCAATCTCCTTCCCGCCCCGCAGCATCACCATCGTCGGCATCGCCTCGATGTTGTACGCCCGCGCCGTCTTCTGGTCCTTATCCACATCCACCTGCAGCGCCACGCCGTGGTCCTTCACCCACTTCACCACGCTCTGATCGCGCCACGTCGTCTTGTCCATCGCCTTGCACGGCGGGCACCACTCCGCCGTGAATTTGATCACGACAATCTTGTCAGATCCTTCGACCTGCTTCTTCGCCGCATCCAGCGTCACATCGCTGAACGCCGGCGGCAGATCCGCCGCACGGACATTCCCGGCAAAAAGCGCAACGGCAAAGACGAACACCCGGACCCGCATTCCTGTCGTGTGCATGCGCACCTCCGCGATGATTGTACGAACTCACAGTTTGACTCATCACATTTGGTTATATTGCCGCAGTGCAAGCCGTTCCAAAGACCCCGCTCTGTCCGCGCTGCCGATACGACCAATCCGGCAACGTGGTTCGCTGGACCGAGGAGTGCCCGCTCGAAGGCCTCTGCCCCGAATGCGGGCTCCGCTTCGAATGGCGAGACGTCTTCGGCGAGCCGCTGATCCCCGAATGGTGGATCGAACGCGACGAGTCGCGCCTCCGCTTCCGCGCCGCTCGAACCCTGCTCCGCTCGCTCTGGCCCGTCTCATTCTGGAGGCGAATCCGTCTCGAGTTCGACGGTCGCTTGCGGAACTCGATCTGGCTTCTCGTGTTTCTTCTGGGCTGCTTCTACGTCTCCGAAGCAATCGCTACTGCCGCCGCCCTGTACGACCTCTACGTGAATACACGCCTCTACGCTCCGAACATATCCGTGGACTGGCGGTCCTGTCTTGTTCCGTTCACCGCTGGGGCCCGGCCGAACATGCTCTGGATTCTGTTCTACGCGGCTTGCTTCCCTCTCGCCGCAACGGTGTTGCCGCAAACCCGCCGGCGCGCCAAAGTGGCGTGGCCGCACCTCACCCGTGTCTTTGTATACGCGACAAGCGCGGGATTGATTGTTCAGATGACCGTCAGCGCGATCGCTGTCGCGATCGTTCTTGTAGACAATTTCACGAAGCCTGCGCGATTCGGCGCGTCTTTCCTGACGTTCTATTGGTCACTGAGGCTCAGTATGTTCACGGCGCTCGGTTTTCTGCCGGTTGTCGCGTTCTCGTGGTGGTACGCGTGCCGCCGATACCTTCGTCTTGATCACGCGCCCGCCGTCGCGCTCTCGCTTGCGGTGATTTCTGTTCTGGCGACGTTCACCGTTATCGTCTCTATCGAAGCCATAAAGCGATTCGGCTTCTACGGCACATTCTTTGGCCCGTAACCCGATCTTCTGCCGCCCCGCGCGACTAAAACTCCCGCCGCAGCCGCGCCGCCGGAATATTCAACTGATCGCGATACTTCGCCACCGTCCGCCGCGCAATCTCAATTCCCCTTCCCTTCAGCTCATCCACCAGCGCATCATCCGACCACGGCTTCTTCTTATCCTCGTGATCAATAATGTCCCGCAGCGCCACCTTGATCGCATCCCACGCCATGTCTTCGCCGCCCTCGGTCTGCACGCCCCCCGAAAAGAACTTCCGCAAGGGCACAACACCCCGAGGCGTCTGGATGTACTTCTCGCTCACAGCGCGGCTGACCGTCGCCACATGAATCCCAAGCTGATCCGCTACCTGCGTCATCGGCAACGGCTTCAGCGCCTGAGGCCCAAAGTCAAAGTAATCCCGCTGCGCATCCACCACCGACTGCACCACCCGCAGCAGCGTGTGCTTCCGCTGATTCACCGCATCGATCAGCCACGATGCGTTCGACAAGTTGGTCCGGATGAACTCCTTCCCCCGCTTGTCCATCTCCTTGCCCTTGCCCAGCAGCGCATACTCCTGATTGATCCGCAGATCCGGGATCCGCGTCTCATTCAGATACGCCACATACCGGTCGTTCTCCGCGTCGTACTCAACAACCGCATCCGCAACAATCGGCCGCACATCATCCGTCACCAGCCGCCGCGCCGGCGCAAGACTCAACTTCTTCAGCAGCTCCAGCGCCGCTCGAATCTGCGTCAGCGACAGCTTCGTCTTCTCGCTCACGCGGGGCAGCCTGTTGTTCATCAGGTCATCAAGGTGATTCTCGATGATCAATCGCGCATGCGCGATCACCTCCGGCTCGATCTTCTTCTCATCCTCGCCATCCTCGAGCGCATCGATCTGCAGCAGCAGACATTCCTTCGCATCCCGCGCCGCCACGCCGGGCGGCTCCAGAAACAACTGCACCGCCTTCAGCGCATTCTCGAGTTCCGCAACCGTCGGCTTCGCTTCGCCCGGCGCGCGATCCGAAATCACATCCAGCCCGGTCCGCAAATACCCGTCCGCATCGATGAATGAGATAATCAGTTCGCCCAGCGGCTTCAGCTCGCTCTTGACCTCGGCCAATCCCCATTGCTCCAGCAACTGATCGCCCAGCGAGATCGCCCGCGCCGGCGTCGCCGCCATCGCTTCCATCTTCGCATCGCGATCATCATCCGTCCGCTGCCGGGGCGAGTACTCAAAGTCCTCATCCCGCGTCCGC
>JAEUJD010000088.1 GCA_016793015.1 Phycisphaerales bacterium | reverse complement strand
ACTCGCTCGGCGTCGGCGGCACGATCGACCCCGCTACAAACGGGATTGGGGTGGGGTTGGGGATGGGGGTGGGGTTGGGGGTCTTGGCGACCACCGCCGACACCATCGCTTTTGTGCACGCCCAGATCGCGCTCGTCCAGGCATCGCGCTCACTCGAAGAAGCAATCGCCCACGCTCAGCCCGTGATCGAACGAATTGCGCAACTCATCGTCGCGGACACAGCCGATCTCGAAAAGTTCGTCCACGCCAGCGCGGCTTTGCAGCGACTCGATCTCGCGGCAGAATTCAACGAGCCGCTCGCCTTTGCCGAATCGGTGGATCGACGCCGGAGCGAGATCCGCCGCGTTTCCTACGGCAATTTGAGCCCCGCCGACCTCGAAGAACTCACCAGGATCGAAAGCCTGAAAGCCTCGATTGCGTCCGACCTTGCGCCGTATTTCAGCGGTCTCGCTTCGATCGCCGAGCGTGAATCCGATGCGATCATGGCGATCCGCTCGACCCGTAGCGCGATCGAATCATGGGCCGCGGTACATCAATCCCTCGCGCAGTCCACCCGCGATCATCAACCGCTCGATATCGACCGCCTGACCGAGTCCATCGCGAAACTCCAGTCGCTTCTCGCTCGCACCGGCGATCGTTGAACTCCGAAATCAAACTCAAAGCCCCGCGCTGTCGCGCTCGTTGCCGTTCTTTTTCTTCCACCTCTACACCCGGAGCCTCCCATGTCAACCGAATTTGATTCTCTCGTGTCGCTCTCCGACTGGTCTTCCAAACTCGCCGAGCTGCTCGCCGCGTCCCGCTCCGCTGCCGAACAATCCGACGAGCAGCGCCTTGTCATCGCTCGACGCCTCACCGAGTTCATCGCGCACTCACATCCCGCAACGCCCGAGATCCATCGCCTCGACGAGATCGCATCCGCCGCGGCACGTTCGCTCGCGGAACACGTCTCAAGCGACGCGGCCGAGCGCATCGCCTCGCGTACAGCGCTCCTGGAGATCCTTGCCGGCGAACTCGATGCGATTCGTTTGCGGAACGATGCGACGGCACTGCCCTCTTCGTCATCCATCGCCGAGCTTGCCGCCAAGCTCAGCACCATTGCCCAGGATGCAGGGGCTCTCGCCCGATTGCGGGCTGGAAGTCCGCAAAGCACCGCCGAAATCCGGGCCCGGATCGGCCTTCTGGCGGCAACGCTCGCCGACCTGCACGCGGCAATCGTCTCGCGCTGGCCGGTGCCGGCGGAACCCGGGGTGGATGCATCCGGTACAGTCTTCCCGGAAGGGATGCGAGGCCGCCCGTGATCGACCGGATCTTCTTTGCAGTTCTGCTGCCGCTGCCGATCATCGTGGCTGTTGCCATGCTGCTGTACTTTGCGCGCGCGTGGAGATCGGCTACGCCCCGGCTGCGCCGTTCGCACGTTCTCGCCGGCCTTTGGCTCGGTGCATGCGCCGGGATATTGATCTATTGTCGCGAACGCATCCGTGGCTGGACAGGCGTCGATTTCGGCACGATCACCGTGTTCATGCTGGGGAGCGCCGCCAGTCTTGTGCTGTTCGGGATCGGTATCGGCCTGATCGGAATAATCGGCCGCTCGACGAGGGGCAGCCCGCTCTGCCCGCGCTGCTGGTACAACATGGACGGGGTTGATCCGCAGGCGGACGGGCGCACGGTCTGTCCGGAATGCGGCAGCGAAGTGCGGTCAATCTCCGATCTGATGCAGCGCAAGCGCTGGCCCCTGCTGATCGCGATCGCGGTGACGTTCCAGCTCGCGGGGCAGTTTGCCTATCAGTTGATCCGCGCCGATCACGGTGGAGCGCAGAACTTTGTACCGACCACGGTGCTGATCGCCGGCATGTTTTCGCTTCCGGCGGATGCCATCATCGGCGCGCCCACTCCGTTTGATTCCGCAACGCTTTCCGGGAGGCTCGCCAACGGCCGGGTTGCGGGATGGCAGAAGACCTGGGCGATCGGCAAGGCAATCGATGCAATCGCCAGGGCCGAACATCCGGATGCTGTCTCAAGGGCATCCACGATTCTGAATCGGAGCCGCTTCGAGGGCGAGATTCCATTCGAGGCATGGAAATCATCGGTCCGATTGCTCTGCGTTTCACATTCTCCGGGTGCGGGTGAAGCGATGGCCTATCTGGCCGAGTGTTATGTTCGCGCCCGCAGCACGGTTGATAGTTCCGGCCGACTGTCGATCGCGAGCGACCCCCAGAGGTGCGCCGCGGAGCTGCGTGAACTCGTTCCGCTGCTGCTCGAACGCGTTTCCGCAGCGACGGTGCGCACGCCGGAGTGGTGGGGGCTGCTGCGCCTGGTCGCGCTGGCCGGAGAGCACGCGACGCCCATCGTGCCGATGCTCGAAGCGCGTGTTCTGGCAGAAGATTCGGAGATGGGACGGGCGAACACCGCTGCGGTCCTGGCCATGCTCTCGGTCCTCATCCCCGACGCGAGCGAGGCATCGCTGCGAGCCTTCGGCGATCTGCCCGGCCCCGAGCAGCCCCGTGTTCTGAACGCGATCTCACGGTTCATCCGTCCCTCGCCCGATCTGCTTCCGTCCTTTCGCGCGTTGGCGGTCTGCGGCGAGCCCGTGCTCGAAGTTGCCGGCGCGACCGGACTGCTCGGTGCCAAGGCTGAACGGTGCGAGGGCGCCACGCTCCTTCTCCTCTCACTCTCCCGCCAGATTCAGGTCGGGCAGGCCGATCTCGGAGTCATCTACTGGCAAGTCGCGCGCGATCCCGGCGACGGTGCATCCACCATGCTGATCGTCTTTCTGAAAGACCTCGCGCTGAACTCGACCCCCATGTTCCGCATCGAGGCGATGGCCCACCTCTCGAACATCGGGCGCGATTTCGAGCAGCGCTCGACCGAAGTCCTCGCGTTCCTGGATTACGTCGGGTCCGAGCGCAATCCCGAGATCGCCGAGAGGGCCCGGGCCATGGCCGTCGATGTGCGGACCGCCCGCAGCGCCCCGATCCCGCTGCGCAAGGTCGCCATCATCCGCTGATTCTGTTCGATCGGTTCTTGCGCGAAACTTCCCTTCCCCATGCAAGGCATAGTCTCCTCCCCGTGCAATCCGCATCGCTCCGCCAACTCCCGCCGGTTCGCCGAATCATCATCAAGGTGGGCAGCGCGGTTCTCGCGCCCGGCGGTGCGATTTCTCCCGGAGCTTTCCGGCGGCTTTGCACGCAGATCGCCGAACTTTCACGCGCCCGCACGCAGGTTGTCGTTGTTTCGTCCGGTGCCGTTGCCTGCGGGTTTCGCGCGCTCGGGCTTGATGCACCACCCCGCACGATCCGGCTCAAGCAGGCGGCCGCCGCGGTCGGTCAGCAGCGCTTGATGGCACGCTACGCCTCGGCGCTGGAAAGAACCGGTCACTCCGTCGCGCAGGTACTTCTCACGGCGGAGGACTTCGAGCAGCGATCCCGCTTTCTCAACGCGCGGCACACGCTCGAGACGCTGCTCGAACACGGGATTATCCCGATCATCAACGAGAACGACAGCGTCTCGTTCGACGAGATCAAGCTTGGCGACAACGATCGCTTATCGGCGCTCACGGCCGCTATGCTCCGCGCGGATCTGCTTGTGATGCTCAGCTCCGCGCCCGGCGTGCTCGGCTCGGATGCCCGAAACGCAAAGGTCGTGCCCCAGTTTGAGCGTGTCGAAGATGCAAGAAAGCACGTTCGTACGGACAAGTCTTCTGTTGGTACGGGCGGCATGGCGACCAAGCTCGACGCCGCCTCGATCGTGAATCGGGTCGGCATTCCCGCAATCATCGCCCCGGGTCGTTTGGCACGCGCGGTTCCTCGGCTGCTCGCGGGCGAACCGATCGGCACATATTTCGCGGCACAAGCCGGCGGACCGGATGCGCGCCGGCGCTGGATCGGGCTTGCCGCCAAAGCCAAGGGCGGAATCGTCATCGATTCCGGCGCCGTCAAGGCAATCCGCTCACGCGGCGCGAGCCTCTTGCCCTCGGGCATCGCATCGGTCCGGGGCACGTTCGATCAAGGAGAAGTGGTGGAGGTGATCGACGACGCCGGCAAGCCGCTGGCAAAGGGCCTTTGTGCGTATTCATCGGGCGAGATTGGGCTGATCAAAGGCAAGAAGGCGTCCGAGATCGTGAAGGTTCTTGGCTATTCGCACTGCGATGAGGTCATCCACCGCGACGACTTGCTTCTGCTCGAGAAGGAGAAAGCATGAGCGAGCGCCCGGATATCGCCCGCTTGGCCCGCGACGCTTCGCGCCCGCTCGCGTCGCTCTCCACCGCGATGAAAAATGCGGTTCTGGAAGAAATCGCGATCGAGCTCATCGCCCACGCTCCGGAAATCCTCGAAGCCAACGCCCAGGATCTGGAGGCGGCGCGGCAAAGTGAAGTTGAGCCCGCCAAGCTCAGACGATTGGAGTTGACCGAAGCATCGCTCGCGCGGCTCGCGAATGGTCTGCGCCAGGTCGTCGCGCTGCCCGATCCCGTCGGACAGATCACAGAGGAACGCACTGTTCCGTCGGGCCTGAAAGTGCGACGGGTGCGTGTGCCGCTGGGCGTGATCATGATGATCTATGAAGCACGTCCCGGCGTCACGGTTGATGCGTTCGCGCTCTGTTTCAAGGCCGGCAATGCGTGCATTCTGAAGGGCGGTCGCGAGGCAGCCCGCTCGAACGCCGCGCTCGTGTCTCTGGTGCATCGCGTGCTCGATCGGCACGGGCTCGATCGCGCAGCACTGACGTTTGTTCCGTTGTTCGACGAGGGCGAACTGAAGTCGCTGCTGCAGCGAAGCGATTCCATCGACCTTGTTATCCCCCGGGGTGGCGAGCGGCTCATCCGCTTCGTTGCTGCGAATTCCACGATCCCGACGCTCAACCATGCCAAGGGCGTTTGCCACATTGTCGTGGATGAGTCCGCCGATCAGGCCGCGGCAATCGAAGTGTGCCGGAACTCGAAGACCTCCGCCCCCGCGACCTGCAACGCGGCAGAGTGCATTCTCGTGCACGAAAGAATCGCGTCCGAGTTTCTTCCCAAGTTGGAAGACGCGTTGGTGGCCGCCGGTGTTGAGATCCGGGCCGATTCTGACGCACTGCCTCGAATGAAGCACGCCCGGCTCGCCGAAGATGCGGATTTCGGCCGCGAGTTCCTCGACCTGATCGTTGCGATCAAGGTGGTTTCCGACGTCGCCGGCGCGATCTTTCACATCAACCGTTTCGGTTCTCGCCACACCGAGGTCATTCTGTCGGCCTCACAGGAATCCATCAACGCTTTTCACGCGGGAGTGGACGCATCGTGCGTCATCGTCAACGCATCCACCCGGTTCAACGACGGCTTTGAGCTTGGCCTGGGCGCCGAGATCGGCATCAGCACGAGCAAGCTGCACGCGTACGGCCCGATGGGGCTTGAAGACCTCACCACGAGGCGATTCGAAGTATCGGGAAACTTTCAAACGCGCTGAATGCCGCTGGAGAGCGGCGCGAGCAATCGCGCCAGCGCCTCGGGATCCGGCGGCGCATACGGCCGGAATTTCTCGAACGTCCCGGTCTCTTCGCTGTACAGGAGCGCACGATTCTGCCCGAGCGACTGAGCGTGCGGCGAATCGATCAGAGAACTCGAATCCGCGCCGCTCATCTGGAACAAGGCACGAAGATCAAACTCCTTTACGCCCCGCCGATCGATCGCCCGCTCCAGATTCGCCACATTGTCGCACCACGCGATCGTGTGAATCCCGACTGTCGGCCCCTCTCGCAGGATCGTCATGAATTGCTTGTCCGGCTTCGTGACCGCTTCTTCACCGTTCCCGCCGAATCCGTAGTCGTCTTCCGCCTTCCGCAAGGACCTGAACCGATGAATGCCATGCACCATCAGGAAGATCGGTTCAAACTCGCCCTGCTCGATCCCGCGCCGGCGTTCGAGTTCTGCATACACGATCGCAAGCGCCTCATCAGCTCCGCGTGCCGCGGCATGTTTTACGGTCGGCGTCAGTCGAGTCGCCGCGTCCAAAAGAGGGGTCGCGCCGTCCCATTCCGGGCTTGGGCCTTCGATAATGGTAATGCGGGGTGCACCGCCTTCGCGCGGGGGCTGAGGGAGTCGTGCAGCGAGCGCGATTGTCGCGCCGACCAGAAGCCCGAACGCGGCACGCTCGCTTTGTCCCACGATGAGCAGATTCGCGCCGCTTTGCGGGCGGAAAGTGACCGCTGTCGGGTCTTTGATCGAAACCGCATCGCCAAGCCAGACTTTCGGGGCGATCTTGGCCGAACGGCCTTCGCCCGACAGCAGCGCGAGCAGCCCGGCGTTTCGTTCCATGTTGGAGGGGAGGTTGCCCTCAAAGATCAAGGCGGGCGGCGGCTGGCGGCGGAGCGTTTTGGTCTTCTCTCGCACTTGGCGCAGCTTCTCGTCCCGCGCATCGTCGGGCAGCCACACAACCTGAAACGGGCTGTTGCCTTCGAGCAGGCCGCTCGCATCGTTGTATATTGCTTCACCCGGGCGCGTGAGCAATCGTGCCGCGGGATTGTCTTCACTGAGAATCAGGTACGAATCCGACTCGCTGCACTGGAGGGCGATGCGCACCGCCATCTGCCCGATCGTGCTGCGTGCGAGGCTGTACGCGCCGCCGATGGTCTGGCTTCCAAGGACGACATGCATGCCGAAGGCGCGGCCCTGACGCACGAGGCGGTCGAGCAGCAGCATCGCTTCCTGGGCCATCTTGTCGTCTTCGACGAAGAACTCCTGGAATTCATCCACGATGAACAGGATGCGCGGCATCGGGTCGCGATCTGGATTGTCCTTCGTGGCATTTCGGTAGCCCGCGAGATCCTGCACGCCAAGGTCGCGCATGATCGTGCCACGCTTCGTCAATTCCGCATCCAGGCGTCGCAGCACGCTGATGCCGAATTCGCGTTCGCTCTCGACCGCGATGACGCGGGCGTGGGGGAGTTGATTCGTCGCGTAGGTCTTGAATTCCACGCCCTTCTTGAAGTCGACCAGATACAGCTCGATCTCTTCCGGGCTGTACCACATCGCCAGGCTGGTGATGATCGCGTGGAGCAGGGTCGATTTGCCCGAGCCGGTGCGTCCGGCGATCAGGCCGTGCTGCGCGGTTCCCTTGCCGAGAATGAGGCTCTGAATCTTGGTTGCGCCCGCACGCCCGATCGGCGCTTCGAGTTCTTTGGCCGAACTGCGGGTCCAGAGTTCGTGGGGCTTGGGCGCGACCGTGTCGAACGGCACCTGTACGCGTCCCGAGTCTTTCGCGAGCGTGCCCAGATGTTTGATCAGAGCGTGGAAGGCATCGTCGGGCGGAGCCTGTTCGAGGTCGACCTTCCAGCGCGCGTAGTCCTCGTCGCGGACGACAAATTGATCGCCCTTCCAGTTCATGGTGATCGCGCCGCGCTCGATGTCGGCCATTGGCAGCCAAGCCGGTGGGCGGGCACGCGAGTCAGCCATGATGAGCGTGAAAACGCCGCAGCGCGGGCCGCTGGCGACGATCGCCGCGAGGCGCTTGGCGGCTGCCTCGCTGAAGTTCGCGGGCAGATCTGCAATGACGAGGAAACGGAAAGGCTCGGCGATCTCGCCCGCCTGAACGTTGTAATCCTGAATGCTCGCGAACTGGTTGCGCAGGTACTTCTGGATCACCTGCTCCATGTGCTCGGTCAGGTCGGTGAGCTTCTGCTCGAGGTGACGCGGCTCGGTCCAGATGCGATCGCCGACAATCAACGGCTCAAAGTCGGCGAGCTGCATAAAGCCCGCGAAGCTCTGGCCCAGGCCGACCGGATCAAACATCGTGAAGCGGACTTTTCCGGGAGGCAACTGGCTCAGCAGACGGAGCATGGCCGCCTGGATTGTGCTGAGAGCGCGGGCGCGCGACTCCGGCGTGGTGTGCATCACCAGCGAACCCACGCCACGCAGGTCGAGATTCAGAGGCAGGCGGATCGATGGTTCGCCCGAGAGCTTCAAACCTTCGGAGGTCGGCAATCCACCGGGCATCTCGGCGAGATTGACATTGATCCAGCCGACTCGGATCAGGTCGTTGCTGCTCTCGCGGGCGGGCCGATTGAGCAGAGCGGACCAATCGGGCTGGTCGGCGGCGCTCGCTGCGCCCGTGGCGCGCGCTTCATCGAGCAGGCGGTTGCCCTCGTCGAGCCAGCGGGCCTGAAGATCGACTTCGCGCTTCGCCGCGACCTCATGGGCGGCGGCAATCGCCTGCTCTCGCCGGGAGGCGCTTGCCGCGATGTGTTCGTCTCGAACGGCTTCCCGGCGCGTCCGCGCTGCCCTGAAGTCGGCTTCGGCGCGTTCGAGCTTCCCGGCGCGGCGTTCTTCGGCTTTACGCACACGGTAATCAAGCTCGGTGCGGAGCTTGGGTTCTTTCACGCTCCGCTTCTGTTCGTACAGCTCGCGGGCCTCGAGCAAGCGGGTTTCTGCGGAGCGATTCTCGCGTTTCTTGATCGCGTGCACTTCGCCCAGCACGCGGTCGCGTGCCGCATCGGCCTCGAGCTGCGCCGCTTCGAGTTGAAGTTTCGCCGACTCGTACGCGCGCACAAACGCGAGCGTGGCGGGCGCGATCCGCTTGTGAGCGAGCGTGCGCACGACCAGCAGCACAACAAACGCGAGCACGCTGCCGATCCCGACCCCAATCACAACGTCCCGGGCAACCGGTGGCCAGCGATTCATCGCGGCCCCGCCCGCGCCGAGCCCAATCATCAGCAGCAGCAGCAGCGCGATGCCCTCGCCTCGCAGGAGGAACGGGCTGAAGGCGCGTTCGAGCCAGTGGACGTGATTCGCGACGTTCAGGGCGGATGCATCCAGATCCGCGTTGGTCACGGGGCTGGAGCGCGGGCGGTGCACATCGTCCGGCGTGGGCGGGAGCGTGTGCCCCTTCTTGAGAAGCAACGCCCGTGCCCGGTCCGCGCCGACTTCGAGGTCCTCCCGCCTTCCCTTCAGCGCCTTGGTGGTCGTTTCGTGCGCAAGTTTGGTCTTGCGCAGTGTCGATTCGCCCACCGTTTCCGAGAGCCAGAGCGCTTCTTCGGCTTGCTGTTCGGCCTTGTGCTCAAGTTCCGAGAGACCGATCGAAAACTTGGAGAGCTCGCGATCGCGCAGGTCGGTGGTTTCTGCGACGAGTTGATCGAGCCGGGCCTTGAGCTGTTCAAGCCCCGCGGCGTGATTGCGGTCGAGTTCCGCGAGGTCGCGCTCGGCATCTTCGTTGATCTTGGCCTGGGTGCGCTTGCTTTCGGCCTCGGCTTCGCTCAACGCTTGACGCAGACCCGACGCGATCTGCTGCTCCACTTCGGCGCGGTGCGCTACGAGCGGAACGATGGAACGCAGCAGGGTTCGTTCGGGCTGGAGGCGATTCGGGTCGGTCATGCGGGTTCAGTTTATTCGATCGGGTCGAAGGCGTGCGTGGCGTGTGCGGCATGTGCACCGTGTACAGATGATGCCGAGCTTTCGCGGTTAATCCTTGCCGTGGTCTTCGCATTCGCGGCGGACCTGGATCATGAGTTCGTTCACATGTTCGAGCGCCTTGATGGCCGCGACCACCATGGGCTCCAGCGGCGCGAGTATGTCCTTTTCGAAGCGCTTGCTCGCGGCGTCGTCCCACTCGGTGCGTGCCCGCTCCCAGCGGAATCGCAGGTCTTTGACGGCGTCGGTGATGTTGGCCTGGGCGACTTTGGAGCTCATGGGGATTCGGGGAAGATGGGCGGGGCGATGAAGGGAGCGACAACAGTGACGAACGTGCTAGGTGGCTTCCGAATGCCACAATTCTCGATCTCCTTCATCGAGAATGCTGCGGACGGTGCCGCTGGCGAGAATCGCGAGGCAGCCGGGCCGAAGACCGAGGATGGAGCGGATGTTGGGCACAAGCTGCGCAAGCGAGGCGACCGTGGTGCAGGCGTAGCCCCCGGGTTGTTCGGGCTTGTCGAGCGGGCCGATGAACCAGCCGCTGTCCACGCGAGAGTCCGGGCGGGGCGGAGCGATGCCGGGGCGCCGGGCGAGGAAAACGGCTTCTGCGGCGACCGCGCGCCATGCGAGAAAGACCAGGTCGTCGTCGCCCGGAAGTGCATCCGCGACCGAAAGCTTCGCAATCGATTCGGCGTCGGGGGGGCTGACGGTTCCTGCTTGCCAGGGAGTTTCGAGCGGGGCGGGGCGGAGTTCTGCCGCGGCCTCCGGCGAAAGAATCATCGCCCGAAGGTGGGCGTACTTCTCGACCGTGGAGCGCAGGACGAACGCATCGGGCTGATCGGTCCAGGATTCTCCGAAAGCGGACGAATCGACCGGCTTGAGGTCGGGCGAGGAAACCTGCAAGCGGAGGTATTCCTCGATCGCGACGGCCATCTTCTCGAGCCGCTCGATCGCCCGGGGCAGGGTTGCCGACACGTACTCGGTGAGCGGGCGGCAGGTCGATTTGTACATCATCGCCTCGCGCTCCCAGCGCGGGGCCCACTTGCGCACGGCATCCTGCTTTCGCTGGAGCTCTTCGAGCCGGCGCTTGAGTTTCTCCAGGACTTTGCGCTCCTCGACCACGCTGACGGGTTCGGGCGCGCGCATGTATTGCTTGCGGCTGATGTCGCTCTTGGCCCGGGTGACGGCGTCTTCGGCCCGGCGTACGGCGTGTTTGTAGTACGCGGGCCGCTCTTGCTGGAGCCACTGGCCCGTGCGGCCGATCTCGGCATCGACCGATGCGAACGCAATGTTCACTTGCTCGATGAACTGGTTCAACGCGACCTTGAGATCGCGGAGCGCCGTGACGGAGTTGATGCGGGCGGATTCGGCCATTTGGAACTCGGAGCGCGGAGCCCGGAACGCGGAGCGGGGAAAGTTCATTTCGGATTACGGATGTCCAAGACCCGTCTATCGCTCGGGGCCTTTGCTCCGAGTTCCGGGCTCCGAGCTCCGCGTTCGTCATCGCTGGTTCAAGTATTCCTCGATCTTCTCGGCCTTGCGGAGGAGGAAGGGAACGTGCTGTTCGGAGAGGTCGGTGAAGCGGTTGAGGGTTTTCATGGTCGCCTCGAACTGCTCGGTGAACTTGACCTGCTCTTGGTCGCGCCAGGTCTGGCCGAGGGTGGAAAGCCTCCCTTGGAGAGCCTGCATCTGCGCGATGAGGTTCGTGTTGAATCGCTTGAGATCGAGCGCGAAGCGGCGCAGTTCGGCCGGGTCGACGGCGGCTTTGGACATGGGCGGACACTCCGGGGCGGTGGGATGCGGTGCGGAGCAGTCTATCTGCCGCCCGCTGCCTCATCCTCATTCGCTTCCAACGAGCATCCGATCGCCGCATTTGGCCGGGCGGTCTCAAACAAAGGAAGAAAGGCGAGCGTTGCGAGTGGGCTGGCGTGCCCGAGCCCGAAAAATCCGCCGGGGAAGTGGCGCGACGGCTTTCACCGTCCGCCCCAAACCACCCCCCATGGCGAGACGCACCGTGCAAACTCCGAGATTGCCGCGAACGACTCTCCCGGAACAGGCATTGCGGCCACTCCCCGGCGTATTCGGTTCGGCGAGCCGCGCGAACGGCAAAGCCCCGCCATTCCCACCCCGCCCCTGAATCGACCATCCGCGCTGTGGGTGGCTCGCCAGAACCGATCGGACCCGAGAACCGCCGCCAAACGGGGAGGTGGGTGCGCGGAATTCAGAAGAAATTCTGATATGTTTGGACATGCGCGAGGAATTGCCAGCCAGAGAACCCACGGGAGGGCCGGTTTCGGGAGCGGCGACGGGGACCGTGACTGTGCTGCTGCGCGAAGCGCGTTCGGGCGATGCCGCGAAGCGGGACGAGTTGTTCCGCCGGGTGTACGACGAGCTGCGTGGGATCGCGCGGGGGATGGTTGGCCCGGAGGGGTGGCCGGCGCTCGGCCTGGAGGTGACTTCGCTCGTGAGTAGCGCGTGTGCGCGGCTGCTGGGACGGGATCAACTCGATGCGGAGGATCGGCGGCATTTCTTTTTCCTGTTCGGGCGCGCCATGCACGATGTGCTGGTCGAGACTGTCAAGGCGTCCAAGACGCAGAAGGTGGGGGGCGACCGCAAGCGGATGGTGCTGATGGATGCGCCGGCGGAAGAGGGGGGCACGATTCAGGCGGACGTGATCGACCTGCGGGCGGCGCTCGAAGAGTTTCGCGCGGTCGATCCCGAGGCAGCAAAGGTGGTGGAACTGAGGTATTTCGCGCAGCGGTCGATCCGCGAGACAGCAGAAATGCTCGAGCGCTCGGTGGCGTCGGTGCGTCGGGATTGGGCGTATGCATCGGCGTGGCTCAGCGAGCGGCTCTCGGTGGATTGAAGTTTCTCGAGGAAAACACGGACGGGCCTGCGCACGGATCGCCTCGGTTGGCGGCGGGGAGGGAACGTCTTTGAGGGATATTGATCTGTGTCGAACGCGTGGGATGAAAAATCGGTCTACCTGACAGCGCTCACGCTGCGTGGTGAAGATCGCGAAGCGTTTCTGCGCGGCGCGTGCCCGACGCCTGAGGCGAGGGCGCGAATCGATCGGCTGCTGAGCAGGTCTGGCCCGGGCACCGATGCGCCGCCAACGGAGACTCCGCCTGCGGAAAACCCGACGGGCGGGGCCCTGCCGGGCACCATGCTCGACGAGTTTCGCATATTGCGCGAGATCGGGCGGGGGGGCATGGGGACGGTGTACCTCGCCGAAGACATGCTGCTGCATCGCGAGGTCGCGGTGAAGGTGCTCGCGTCGCATCTCGTCGGATCGGAGAGGGCGCTGGCGCGGTTCCGGGATGAGGCGAGGAACGCCGCGGGCTTGAGGCATCCGGCGATCGTGCCGGTCTACAAGCTCGGGACCGACGGCGGGCTGCACTACATCGTGAGCGAGTATGTGGAGGGGACGACGCTGAGCCAGGCGCTCGAGGCGGAGCGGGCACGCCGAAAAGATGCCTCCTCGTCGCGGAACTCGCAGCATTGGCAGAAACACTCGGCACAGATGGCGGCGGCGATCGCGGATGCCCTCGATTGCTCGCACCGGGCGGGGATTCTGCACCGGGATGTCAAGCCATCGAACATTCTGCTGGACAAGTCGGGCGCGGCGCGGCTGACCGACTTTGGCATCGCCAAGCGCGTTGGGCCCGGGGAGGCGATCCTTCACACGCAGGCGATCGGCACGTGTCATTACATGAGCCCGGAGCAGGCGTCGGTCGAGGACGCGAGGATTGATGAACGCAGCGATGTGTTTTCGCTCGGCGCGGTGCTGTATGAGATGCTGACGCTGCGTCGTGCATTCGACGGCACGGATGCGAACCTGGTGCTGAAGGCGGTGATGTCGGACGATCCGCCCAAACTGCGTTCGGTCGATCGCACGATTCCGCGCGATCTCGAGACGATCTGCCACAAGGCGCTCGAGAAATCGCCGGAACGCCGGTATCAGTCGGCGGCGCACATGGGCGCGGACTTGCGGGCGTTTCTGGCCGGGCTGCCGATTCTGGCCCGGCCGCCGGGGCTTGCGCGAACGGCCGCGTTGTTTTCCTTGAAGCACAGGGTGCCGCTGGCGATCGGGGCGTTCCTCGCGCTCGGGCTGGGGTTGTTGTTCTCGTGGAATCGACTAAACGCATCGCACAACGCGGCGATGGCGTGGGTGACGATCGAGTCGGCGACCACGCCCTTGCGGGTTCTGATCCAGCGCTGTGATGAGGCAACGCTGGAACTTGCGCCGCTCGCGAAGGACGCGGGCACGACGCCGATCCACGACATGAAGTTGACTCCGGGTCAATACCGGATCACGCTGGCGACGGCGGACGGGGCGAGGTTTGCCGAATTCAACTCCGTGCTGCTCTGGCCGGGCGCGGAGAACGGCGTGCGGATCCGGATCGCGGAGGATGAAAAGGAGCAGGAGCCCGCTGCGGCAGCCCCGGCGCGGACGCTGAGCGGCCGGCTGCTGCCGACGGCTGCGGTCGTCGAGCCGATGGTGGGCGTTGCCGGGGGCGACTACGAGTACGGCGCTGCCGGATTTCTTGAACCGACGATGAAGCAGCGCACGGTCAACGTTCCCGCGTTCTCCATCGATCGGACCAAGGTATCGAACCGTGCGTACAAGGTGTTTCTGGATGCGACGGGGCGGCCCGCGCCCTCGTACTGGAAGGCCATCGTGGGCGACGATTCCCTGATGGACTTGCCGGTTGTGAATGTTCCGCTCGAAGATGCCGAGGCCTTTGCGCGCTGGACCGGGAAGAGGTTGCCGACGATGTTCGAGTGGCAGGCCGCGATGCGTGGGCCGGCGGGATGGCGGTATCCAACCGGCGCGAAACTCGCGCCGGGCGCAGCGATGCAGGAGCCGTCGCAGGAAGTGCTGCTCGCGGAGCAATCGTGGGATCCGGAATCGTTGTTCAGGCTTTACGCGTCGAATTGCCGGGCCGTGAACGCGCCGGATGAATTTGCAACGCCGAGTGGGATACTGCACTGTTTCGGGGGCGTGCGGGAACTGACAGCGAATATCGCGCTGCCGCGGCGGGATGTGGTGATGCTGGGTCGTTCGTGGTCGGATTCGCTGAAGTACGCGGATCTGGCGCGGGCGCGAACGACGCCGTACAGCGGGTATTCACCGAAATCGGGCTTTCGGTGTGCGAAGAGCGCCGCGCCGCCGGGCTTGGCGAAGTGAGCAATAGGAAGACTTGAGGGGTTGGGGTTATTGGCTGTTGGGTAGTTTCTATATCCGGGTTCGACAACAAGCAGGAGTTTTCGATGACGATGTACCAGATACTGGATACACGGGTGGCCTTTTCGATCGACAAGCTGGATGGAGGTATGCCCGTGCCTCCGGCGCGGCAGTGTCCGCTTGCGTTCGAGAAGGAACTCGTGGAAACGATGGCGCTTCAGGCGCGGTTCGAGCAATTGTGCGATGATCTCGCGTTGCAACCTCCGATCGATGCGCTCGACATGAACGAAGCACGCGAGAAGCTCAAGGCTTTGTTCACGCAGTTGCTTGTGCTGGAGGGCACGCAGCAGTTTGCGCTCGATGGCGGATCGATGCCGACCTATCGCCCGTTGCCGCCCCCTGGCGGGCACTGGACCGAGGACTACATCCAGTTCATTGACAGCGCCGGGAACAGGTCTCCCTGGTGGATCGATGTTCCGCTTGCGGCTCCGACACACCGCGCGTATCCGTGCCTCAGAACATTCCTCAAGTGATGCGAACGGAGGGTGCAAGCATGAGACTCCCGGGGAATTTGTACAACGCCGTGAAACATCACATGAGCGGCCATTCGGAATGGCATGTCGCGAGGCTGAATCCGGCGGAGTTTGGACGTGCGGGGCAGGCGGCGATCAACGCGGCTCGCGCAAAGTATCCCGGGGTGAAGTGCGTGAAAGAAGCCGGCGCGGGCGAGCAGTTTCTCGAATTTCACCGGGAGATGCTGCGGCATTTCAAGTGGATCGTGGACGATACTGCGGAGCCGGGCTTCCACTTTGATGAATGGACCGAGCTGCCGCAGTGGGTGATCGATCGGCTTGAGCCCGGGTACATGAACGGCTTTCTGGGCGCGATTCCCGGGTTCATCGCCGGGCCGAGCGTGGATGCGCTCGGCGCGTTTGTCGAAAGCACGCTCCATGGCATCACGCTCTACCACGGCGTTCACAACACGTGCCACTCGGTGATCGCGGCTGCGGAGGCCGAGCTCTACCCCGGTGATTCGCGGCGGCGGGATGCATCGATGGTTGAGATGCGCGAAGCGCCGCACAATGAGTGCTTCTGGAGTCTGCACAGCTGGATCGACGGGATGTATGCCGCGTGGCAGTTGCAGCACGGAATCCCGGTGGATGTCTCGCCCAAGCCGCCCGGCGGACATCATCACTCGACGTAGCGCTCGGCAGCCAGCAGTGGACCGTCTTCAGGTCGCTTGCCGGAAGGCGCCTTGGCTGCTGTTGAGAGAGTCAACTCAAACGGTCTGCAGTGACCTGCCCCGGCTCGGCGTCAGCGGGAAACCGGCGATGCGTTCCAGCACCGAGACCGGCGCGATATCGGGATTCACCTTGGCTTCGGGCGGGACGATCACGGTCTGCTCCAGAGCGTACTGGCCCGAGAGGACGCTGTGGGCGAGCACGTCGGTGTAGCACATCCAGACCTGGTTTGGGCGGAAGGACATCTGGCGTGCCTGCGGGGCGTGCTGGAACTCTTCGCTGCCTTTGAGGAAGTCGTGGAAGCCGAGCATGAACTGGTCGTAGGCGGTGCGATCGGGGACGTTGATGCCGAGGGCGCGGCCGAGCTTTGCCGCGGCACGCTTCATCGCGGCGGAGCCTCCCTTGACTTCTTTCAGGCCGGCCTGAAGGGCGTACTTGTCGGCGAGCGCATCAAAGGGGCCGGAGACGCGCCAGACGCGATCTTTGCTCGGATTGATCTGTGTGAAGAGACGGAGGATGCCCCCGCCCTTGGTGGGACGGGAGGGGAAGGCATCAACGTGCATCAGGTCGTTGCGCTGCTTGAGCGGCAGATCGCGGCCTTGTTCCTCGAAGGGGCGGTAGGAGGCGTAATCGGTCTTCCACTTTCCGGCGTAGGGCTGGCAGACGCGGGCGAGGAGAGTGAGGGCGCGCTTGGAGAAATCGGACATGACCTGAAGGAGCTGTTCGGCTTCCTGGGGGGTCTTGGTTGTGGCGCCGGTGACCTTATGAGCGGCGGGCTTGTAGGCGACATTTTTGTGCAGGGCCGAGGCGTTGTTCTGAAGGCCGAGGAGGAAGTCGATATCTGCTTGTTTGTCGAAGAGGGAGTGATCGGGCAGGGCGACGATCTTGCCGGCCTCAAGAGCCTCGCAGGCGCTGGCGCCGATGGAGTTCGAGTCGATCTGCTCTTTGGTGATGGCGAAGATGTCCAAATGTGAACTCCGTTTTCTCGCAACGAGCCGAACTCTGTCGGGGTTCAAGCTGCGACAAACGATTATAACCGAGTTTTCATGCGGATGGGGATGGCCGCGATCGCAACCCGGAAACTCGCGTCCGGGCGTGTCGGAGGAGCGAGACGGAAACCGCGGACTGAATTGTCGAGTTGTGCTGGGCGCAGCGTGCGTTCGCGGGGCTGTGCTCCATTTGATCGGAAAATAGGAAAGCGTTGTGAGCGGTTACTTAACACCGGCTCATTATGCGGTCACCACGCAAACGCATTCTCTATCAGTCGCGTGCGGGGCGCGGGATGGACCATCGGCGACGGGATCGAATCATGAACACCGGCGCAATTGAAAAAAATCGGAGGGTCGAAATTATGACAATTCAAAGCTGGATCGCGACTACTGCTCTCGGATTTGGGCTGCTTGGCGGGTGCGAGAGACGCAGCGAGACGCCGCCGCCGGCGCCTTCGAGCACGCGTGCCGTTGACACTTCGGCGCCGTCATCCGCGGCACCGGACAACACGGCGGTGAACAAGGTTGATCGCAATTCGGGGACCAAGACCCCGATGGATCAGTCGAACAGCAAGTCGGACATCGATATCACAGCGTCGATCCGGCGGGCGATCATGGAAGACAAGGAGATGTCGACGAACGCGCAGAACTGCAAGATCATCACCGAGGGTGGTGTGGTCACTCTTCGCGGCCCGGTGAACAGCCAGGCCGAAAAGGACGCCATCGAAGCGAAGGCGAAGGCCGCATCGGGCGTGACGCGCGTCGACAATCAGCTTGAGGTCAAGACGAAGTAGCGGGATCGGACTTTGGTGTCTGTTTCTGGTGGTTGGTTCGGGTGGCTGGTTCTGGTGCCTGTTTCTGGTGACTGTTTCTGGTGACCTTTCCTCGATGAGCCGGATCGGCGCATCAATTTCTCAGGAGTCTTTCCATGGGTACTTCCGTCCTCTGCATCGCTCAGAATGAATCGTCCGCGAACGTGATCGTCGACAACCTCAAGAACGCGGGTTTTTCTTACAACGATATTTCTGTCCTGTTTCCCGACAAACGCAGCACGCGTGACTTTGCTCACGAGAAAAACACCAAGGCACCGGAGGGTGCCATGACCGGCGCCGGCGCGGGAGGAGTGGTGGGCGGAACGCTCGGTCTCCTGGCGGGCATCGGGCTGCTTGCCATTCCGGGTGTCGGTCCGTTCATCGCTGCCGGTCCGATCATGGCGGCGTTGAGCGGGGCGGCCGTCGGTGCGGCGGCGGGCGGGTTGGCTGGCGGGCTGATCGGCCTGGGCATTCCCGAGATCGAAGCGAAGCGGTACGAAGAAAAAGTCCAGGGTGGCAATATCCTGATTTCGGTTCACGCCGAGAGCGGCGATGAAGTGAAGCGGGCGAAGGAGATTTTCGAGAACGCCGGCGCGACAGACATCACCAGCACCTCGGAGAAGTCGGCCCCGAGCGCGTCGAGGCCCGAAGTGGTGACCCGTCCCGATGCGCGTTCGGCGCGTATCTGATCCGAACAATCCAGGCATGGAATGCACCGCTCGGGTGCATTCCATGCTTTCCGTTTTGAGGCGATGCGCGGAGAAGCATGGCACGCACACAACCACCCCAACGGCGGTTGCCCCTCTTTGTCACCTGCTTGTTGCTCGCGGTGGCGCTTTATGTTGCGCGTGAAGTGCTCATCCCGATTGCGCTCGCAGTCTTTGTTTCTTTTTTACTGGCACCGATCGTGCGGCTGCTCGAACGGATGCGTGTGCCCCGGCTGTTGGCGGTTGTCTGTACTGTGGCGGTTGCGACGGTGACGGTGGGTGCGATCGGCTGGCTTGTGCAGCAGCAGGCGCTCGAAGTCGCGTCCAACCTGCACGATTATAAAGAGAATATTGCAAGAAAACTGACGTACCTTCGGCGGTCGAAGGAGAGTGCGTTTGGCCGCGCGGGTGCCGCGATCGAGGAACTGGGGAAGGAGATCGTCAAGCCGGTGGAAGAGGCTGCGGCAGTGGGAGGCGAACTTCCGGAAAAGAAAGCGGAGCCGATCGGGGTTCGCGTGGTCGAGGAACCGACGGCGCCAATCGCCTACGCGCGGGACATACTCGGGCCTGTGCTTGCGCGGCTGGCCACGGCGGCGATGGTGGTGGTGTTCGCGATCTTCATGCTGCTGCGGCGCGAAGACCTTCGCAACAGAATTCTGCGGCTGATCGGCGAGCGCGAGATGCATATCGCGACGCCGGCGTTCGATGATGCAGCGCAGCGGCTCAGCGGATACCTGCTGACGCAGTCGATCGTCAATACGGGGGTGGGGTTTGTCATCGCAGTCGGACTGTTTTTTCTCGGCGTGCCCAACGCGGCGCTCTGGGGGTTCATCATCGCGATCCTTCGCTTTGTGCCGTATGTGGGTACGTGGATCGGCGCGGCATTTCCGATCGTGGTTTCGTTTGCGATCTCGGATGGGTGGCAGCAGCCGCTGCTCGTCGCGGGGCTCGTGGTCGGGGTGGAGGTGCTGGGGGGGAGCTTTGTCGAGCCGATGCTCGTCGGGTCGGGGACCGGGCTTTCGCCTTTGGCGGTGCTGACTTCGGCGGTCTTCTGGGCGTGGCTGTGGGGGCCGGTCGGGCTTGTTCTTTCGACTCCGATCGCGGTCTGCCTTGCGGTCCTTGGGCGGCACGTGCGGAGTCTTTCGTTCCTGAACGTGCTGCTCGGCGACGAACCGGTGCTCACGCCGGAGGCGCGGTTCTATCAACGGCTGCTTGCGGGCGATCAGGAAGAATCGACCAGGATCGTGGACGAGTTTGCGAAGGGAAAAGGGCCTGTTGATGTGTATGACTCGTTGCTCATCCCCGCGCTGCGGCTGGCAGAAGTCGATCGCCATCGGGGCGAACTGGACGAGGCGCAGGAGCAAGCGGTGCGCGAGACTCTGAATGCGATCATTGAAGACTTTGGTTCGCGCTCGCAGGATCAGATTCCGGCGGGGAGGATGGGTTCGGATCAACCCCCGGTGTTGTGCGTTCCGGCGCGCGATCCGGCGGATGAACTCTCCGCGCGGATGCTGGAGAAGTATCTGATCGGGCTCGGGATCCGGGCGGAAGCGCTGTCGTCTCGTTCGCCTCGGGAGCTGGTCGAACACTTGGCGAAGTTGCCGCCGTCGGTGCTGTGTCTCTGCGCCGTGCCGCCGAGCGCGCAGCTGCACACCCGGGTCTTGTGGCAGCAATTGCGGCTGCGATGTCCCGAACACCGCATCGTGATCGGGATCTGGGATGACACGCTCGATATGGCGAAAATTCAGGAGCGAATCGGACGGATACCACCGGAGTCGATTGCAACGAGGCTGAAGCAGACTGGGGAGATTGTTCTGGGGATCGCCAATGCGGGCGATGAGCGTGGCGCGAAGGAAATTGAGCGACCGATGGTTACTGCGAACGGCTGAGATGGGTCGGATGTCCATCCAAGTCGCCCGCTGCCGCCCGGGGCAGGCCAGCGGGCCCTGTTCCCTCCCGGGTGCGCTGAGAGCGTGCGTGTTGGGGTTGCACACGAAAAAACCCCTGCGATTGCAGGGGTTTTTACGGAAGTGGAGCGGAGGAGGGTCGAACTCCCGACCTCGTCATTGCGAACGACGCGCTCTACCAACTGAGCTACCGCCCCGTTCAATTCTGCCCAAAGGGCCTTGCAGGCCCCGTGGGGTGGGGAGTGTAGCGCGGAGAGGGTGGATTGCCAAGCGTTCGGGTGCGAGGGGCTGGCACCGTTTGGCGAAGAGGGACTTTGAGGGTGGATCGGACGCGCACGCTTCCACAAGCGGCTTGGAATCGCGCGAACCAGACGGGGGCGAGGGGGCTATTCTATTGAGAATTGATTCTCAAATTGTGCCGATAGAAGCCGGGCCGGGGTTGTTGCACGATGAGTAGAGCGCGAGTTCAAGATTGGGGTCGGGGCGTTTGGGCGCTTGGCTGTGCCGCGGCCGGGATTGTTTCGGCGCTGGCATTGGGCGCACCGGCTGCCGGCCTGAACGCGGTCGCCACGATTCCGCCAATCAAGGGGATCGTCGCGCCGCTGCTGCCGGAAGGCTCGGTCATGCGGGTCTTGCTGACGCCGGGCCGGAGCGAGCACAACTACGAGTTCACACCGGCGGACATGGCCTCGGTGGAACAGGCGGATTTGATTGTGTTTGTCGGGCTGTGGCTGGAGCCGCGCGTCGAGAAGTTTCTGGATGCGAATCCATCAACAAGGCGTGTGGATGTCAGTCTTGCGGATGCAGCGGGCGTGCACGCGGATGAAGATGAGAAGCACGAACACGGCAAGGAGGCGGAGGGCCACACGCACGATGATGCGTGCGAGCACTCGGTCGATCCGCATGTCTGGCTTGATCCGGTGCTCATGAAGGAGGCGCTGCCCAAGGTGGCGGCGGGCGTGCGCCGCGCGATGGAAGAGCGCGGATTGTGGAATGCGGCGGCGGAGCAGCGGTTGAACGAGTCGCTCGCGAAGGAGGCGGCGCGGATCGAGGAAATCGATCGGGAGTTTCGCGAGGCGCTGGCACCGTTCAAGGGGGCCAAGATCGTGACGCACCATGCCGCGTTCGGGCGGATGGCGCTGCGGTACGGATTGAAGGTGGCGGAGGTGCTCCGCGTGAACGAGAACGAAGATCCGACGCCGGGACGGATCGCGGCGGTGGTGCAGGCGGTCAAGCAGGAAGGCGTGCGCGTAATCTTTGTCGAGCCGCAGTTCAACGCGGCGATGGCGGAGCGCGTCGCGAAGGCTGCGGGTGTGAAGGTGGGCAGGCTTGATCCGATCGGCGATGGGGACTGGTACGCGATGATGCGGGGGAATTTGAATGCGCTGGTGGAGGGATTGGGCGGGGGAAAAGCGGAGACCCGATAGCTCGTACGAGACCCATACGGCTCACGTGACTAGTTCCATGTTGCAAGTTCGATGATGCAAGAGGCTTTGAAAAGTTCGCCGGCCTCCGTCGCGATCCGCTACAGCGGTGTTTCGTTTTCGTACGAATCGGGCGAGGCGCCCGCGCTCGATCGCGTTTCGCTCGATGTGAGGCGTGGCGAGCGGCTCGGGATTTTGGGGCCCAATGGCGGCGGGAAGTCCACGCTGCTGAAGCTGACGCTCGGGCTGCTGCGCGGATATTCGGGGACAATCGAAGTGGAGGGCCTTGCGCCGGTCGAGGCGGCGAAGCGGCGGTTGATCGGGTATGTGCCCCAGCGGGTCGAGGCGGAACTGGCGTTCCCGATCACGGCGCGGCACGCCGCGTCGATGGCAGCGACGGCGGGGCTTGGACCGTTTGCGCGTTCGTCGGGCGCTGAAGCCAGAGTGGAGCGGGCGCTCAGCGTTGTCGGCGCCGCTTCGTTTGCGGATCGGCCGGTGGGGCTGCTCTCGGGCGGGCAGATGCAGCGGGTGATGATCGCGCGGGCACTGGCGAGCGATGCGAAGATTCTGCTGCTGGATGAACCGACGGTGGGCATCGATCCCGCGGGGCAGAAACAGTTCGCCGAGCTGATTCAGAGGCTGCACGATGAGCTCGCGCTGACGACGATCGTGGTGAGCCATGACCTGCGCACGGTGGCGGCCACGAGCGATCGCGTGGCGTGCCTGGCGCGGACGCTGCACTATCACGATTCACCGGAGGGATTGACGCCCCATGTTCTGGCGGAGGTCTTCCGGCACGATGCCGCGGCGATCTTTGGCGATCTGCATGTGGATGCGCACCGGGCGTCGGAATGCGGGCATGACCATTCGCATGGGCACTCGCACGAGCACCCCCGTGAGCGTGGGAACGGGTCGCATGGGACTCAGAGCAAGAGCGGCGGAGGCGGCTCTTGAAAACGATCGAGTACCTCACCACGCCGGGGCTGCGTGAGATTTTCCTTCCGGGAGTGATCGCCGGGTTGGCCATCGCGCTCTTCGGCGGTGTCTTGAGCGTGTTTGTCGTGATGAAGCGCATGGCGTTCATCGGGCAGGGGATCAGCCACGCGGCGTTCGGCGGGATCGGCGTGGCGTATGTGCTGGGTTTCGGCGCTGCCGCGGCGGGCGGAACCGGAGCGAGTGTTCTGGGCGGGCAATTTCTGATCGTGTTCTTGTTTTGTCTGCTGGCGGCGCTTCAGGTCGGCATGCTGACGGGGGGCGATCCGGGGCGGCGGGGCAAGCGTGCGCAGGCGGACACGGCGATCGGGATCGTGCTGGTCGCGTCGATGGCGATCGGTTCGCTGCTTTTGCACATCGCGGAAAAGCGCGGGCGGGTTTCGACGGTCTCGTGGGAGAGCTTGCTGTTCGGATCGATCGTGAGCGTGAGCGAGGCGGATGCGTGGGCGTGCGTGATTGTGGGCGCCCTGATTCTGGCGATCTTGTTCGCGGTCCGGCGGCCTCTGACGTTCTGGGCGTTTGATGAGTCTGCCGCAGCGGCGTTCGGCGTGAACACCCGCGCGATGCGGGTGACGTTGCTCGTGCTGCTGGCGTTGGCGACCGTGACCGCGATGAAACTCGCGGGCGTTGTGCTGGCGACGGCGATGCTGGTGCTTCCCGCGGCGGCGGCGGTGCAGTTCAGCGCGGATGCGAGGCGCGTGTGCGTGTTGAGTGTGGTGTTTGCATTGGTCGGGGTTGCGCTGGGGATGCTGCTCAGTTTCGAACTGGACTGGCCGACGGGCGCGAGCATTGTGCTGGTGCTGGCGGGGATGTTTGGAGTGGGGTGGGTGAAGGGGAGAATGTGGCACCGGGCTGCCGCCCGGTGAATCGCGGATGATTTGCGATCAGAAAGCAATCGCCGCCCTTCCGGGCGGTGCCATACAGAATCAGGAACACCGCCCGGAAGGGCGGTGCCACGAAGGAACGGCGAATGAAAGCGGAAAATCTGCTCGCGGAGTTGAATCGGCTTCGAAAGGACATCGGCGAAGACAAGAGCGACCTCGAGTGGCTCGCGGTGCATCACGCGTTCTGCTTTATCAGTTACAAGATGGGCGAGTTTCAGAAGTACGTGGAAGAGCAGGACAAGGCGGGCGCGTTTGATGAGTACGAGCCGTGAGTGAGAACAAGACGACCGTTGCACGCTATATGGATGGATTCCGCGCGAGCGATCACGCGAAGGTGTTGTCGTGCCTGACGGATGATGTGGTGTGGGAGATGCCCGGCGCGTTTCACCTTGTCGGCAAAGACGCGTTCGACAAGGAGATCGAGAACGACGCCTTCGAGGGCAGGCCTGAGATCACCGTTGAGCGGATGATTGAAGAGAACGATGTCGTTGTCGCCGAGGGCTCGGTCAAGAGCCGGAAGAAAGGCGGCGAACCGTTTCGCGCCGTTTTCTGTGATGTGTTCTTCATGAGGCAAGGCAAAGTGGCGCGCCTGGTGACGTATCTGATGGTCGTGCCGTAGCACGCGACGATGGTCACCGGATTTCTCCAGCAAACCCGGAGGCTTCGGGAGTTTTCGGCCCGGCTGATTCGATGCGGACCCGCCCGGAAACCTGAACGATCAGCCGTCTCTAGAAAAATTTGTTGCATCCGAACAAGGTTTCGGCGATAATCGTTGTATTGGAGGCATCGCTCTCGCAACGGACGCCGACGGCGCATCGAACGAGAGTGGGTTCCGACGACCGGTGAGCTGGTGCTTGCCGGGCGATGTGCCGCGGGTGACGGCCCGCGGAGGGAAAGAGCGGCGGCGAGCAGTACATGCTCGTGTCGGCTGCACGGGCTTTCTCAGAAGGAGGTGATCCAGTGATAGATCCATGTACGCAGGGGCTGCGCTTCTAAGCGCGGACTCGACGGAGTCGCGCATTGCGCGGCCCTACTCCTACGTAAAATTGAACGTAGCGCCGGCGGCCCCGAAAGGGCCGCCGGTTGTTTTTTGTGCTCCCTGTCCGCGTGTTCGGTTGGGCGATCGCACTTGGATCGTCGTGCAGGGTGGGGGGAGGTGGGCTGCGAGTGTCACAGCGTGACGCTTTCAGCCCCGGCAGGCCAATGGCTCCGGGCGGCGTTTGCCGGCCGCGCCGGACGCTGAAACTGCCAGCGCAAGAAAAATCCTGATCTCATGACGGCACCCCACCCCCCGTGCCGTCATGAAAACAGGATTTTCTTTCGAACCGCCCTGCAAACTCTGGGATCTGAACTGCTGACCCGAGCACGACCGAAAAGACGCTCCATTCAAACTGTTGGCTGGTTTTGCCCGCCCCGGTTAGAATGTCGGGGCGGCCTTCGATCGGTTGGAAGGTGGTCCTTCCGACCTTTGGCCGCGCAACGTCGTTCTTCAAAGGAGTGTGCGGAGCAACGGTCGGAATCTTGCACTGATACGGGGTTTTTTGGAGCAAATTTGGGGGCTCCAAAGGGGGGGTTGTTTCATTGGGCGCACTTCCGGACTTTGTGACCACCACGCTGCTGCTGGACCAGCTTCGGGATGATGGCAATCACGCGGCTTGGCGAGAGGTGGATGAGCGGTTTCGCGGGGTCGTTTTGGGGACGGCCCGCAAGCTCGGGCTGGACGAGGCGGACGCCGCCGACGTCGCACAGGAAACGATGGTGCAGAGCATCCGGGACCTGCGTGCGGGGCAGTACGACCGAACGCGTGGCAGACTGAGCGGGTGGATCATCGCGATCGCGCATCACCGCATTACGGATGTTCTTCGACGCAAGCAGCGTGGGATGCGGGATGTGAGCCAGACCACGCTCGCGGCGGTGCCTGCGGTCGAGGCGATGTCGGCGGTCTGGTCAGAAGCGCTCCGGGACGATGTGTTTCGGCGGGCGTGGGAGCGATTACAGGCCGAAAGCGGTCAGAACCCTGGCAACATCAAGGCGTTCGAACTGGCGGTGATTCGGGGTGTGCCGCCGGAGGCGGTCGCAAAGGAATGCGGCGTTTCGATCGAGCAGGTGTACCTGGCGAAGAACCGGGTGGCGGGAAAACTTCGTGAAATTGTCGAGCAGATGACCAAGGCCTATGAGGATGGGCTATGAGCGAGACGATCGACGCATGTCCATCGTCCGAGGCTCTTGACGCCTACGCGGCGCCGGCGTGGAAAGCGGGCAACGACCCGCGGGATGCCGCGATCGGGGCGCACGTTGAGAACTGCGAGGCGTGCGCGGAATGGGTGCGGAACGCCCGCTTTGAGCGGGAGTTTGCCGCCGCAGCGAGCGCGCGGGACTTTGCGCGGGACCTGGTCGAGCCGACGCTTCCGGAACTGCCGGGGTACGAGATCGTGCGGGAGGTTTCGCGTGGCGGGCAGGGGATTGTGTACGAAGCGATACAGATCCGCACGCGGCGCAGGGTGGCGCTGAAGATCCTGAGGCAGGATCACGGCCTGCGGCGTTCGCAGCGTGCGCGGTTCGAGCGGGAGATCGAGATTGCGGCGGCGCTGCACCATCCCGGAATCGTGGGGGTGTACGACAGCATCGCGCTGCCGCGGGGCAGGCACGCACTGGTGCTGGAGTTCGTGGAGGGGCGGTCGCTGGATCAACTGATGGCGGAGTGCGGGCGGGATCGGGCGCACATGGAGCAGTGCGTTGAATTGCTGGGCAAGGTCTGTGAGGCGATTCACTATGCGCACCAGCGTGGCGTGATCCACCGCGATCTGAAGCCGTCCAATATTCTGGTGGATCGGGTGGGCAACCCGCGCATTCTCGACTTTGGTGTGGCGTGCTGGTTCGGGGCCTCGGCGGGGGAACCGAGCCGGATTACGATCACGGGGGAGTTTGCGGGCACGCTCGCGTACGCGGCGCCGGAGCAGGTGAAGGGTGATCACGGGGCTCCGGATCTTCGGAGCGACCTGTACGCCATCGGCGTGATGCTCTATCAGGCGAGCGCGGGGGAATTGCCGTACGAGGTGCGGGGCTCGCTCGATACGGTCATCAAGAACATCGCGGGCGCGATTCCGGTGCGTCCGGTGCGGGGGAAGATCGAAGAGGACCTTTGGATCATTATCAGCAAAGCGCTCGCGAAGGAGCCGGATCGGCGGTATCAGTCGGGCGATGCGATGGCGTCGGACCTTCGGCGATATCTCCGGGGCGAGACCATCGAAGCGCGCCGGGACAGCCGGTTGTATGTGCTGAGGAAGGCGATCTCGCGGCATCGGTACGCCGTAGCGGGGCTTGCGGTGGCGATGTCGGGTCTGGCGTTCGTTGGTTTTACGCTGAAGACAAGCAATACGAGGTTGGAGGCGGCGCTGCGGACGAGCAACATCGAACGCGCGCGGGCGCTCGGCGCGGCCGGAAGCCGTCCGGAGGCCGATGCGCTGCTCTGGCCGGAGATTCTCCGGTTCGGTTCGGGGCTGGAAAATCCGCAGCTTTCGATCTTCAACGGAACACCCGAAGAACGTCGCGCGCTCTGGGCGGGCGTCGAGATGCAGGCAGCGCAGCCGTGCCTTGCGATCGTCACGATGCCGATTGTCCGGCTGACGGATGTCTGGTGGGATTCCGACCGTGTCAGCGCGCTCTCGAAGGATGGCGTGCTGCGTGTCTGGTCGCTCCCGGATCTCCGGGTGATCTCCGAGCAACGGATAACGGAGGGGCCGGTGCTCGACCTGAAATACAGTCGGCTTGGCCGCCGGTATCTGGCCCGCTCCGAGGCGGAGTTTCGCTGCATCGACTCGGAGTCGGGCGAGTTGCTCGGGAAACTGGATGTTGAGCCCGATCGGAATCTGCACATCAGCGTCGGCGCATCCGGGAAGGTGCTCGCGGCATCGAAACCGGGCAAGGGTGTGGACTTTTACGCGCTGCCGGATTTCAGCAGGCTCGCGACGGTGCAGGAAAAGGTCGCGCTCCACGGTCCGTGGGTGAGCCCCGAGTGTGACCGTGCCGCGATCGTTGCGGAGGACGGAAGAGTGCTGGTGTATAACCTGCCCGGCGGCGAGTTTGTCTCCGCGACGCAGGTGGTTTCGCCGGATCTGATCGCGCGCGATCCGAGCGCGCCGGACGACCCGTGGACGCTGACGGTTTCAGGTTCGGCCGACATCCTGGCGATCGGAAGGCGTCGGCGCGTGTCGATCGGTCGCATGAGCGGGCACGAGGCGCTGCCGCCCTTGCTCGCGACGGTGGGGAACATGGTGGAGCCGGTGTTCAGTTCTTCGGGTCGCTGGCTGCTGACGCGCTCGAATCAGGATTCGCGGATTCACGTGTGGCAGGCGTCGACGTGGACCGAGTTCATGTCTCTCCCCGGGCACACGGGCGGGCCAAGCGTCATGGCTATTTCGCCCGACGAGCGGTCGATTCTGAGCGTGGACAACGCGGGTGTCATGCGGCTTTGGGCGGGTCCGGGGGCGGGTTGGCGCCGGGAGTATCCGGACTCGGCCGTTGCGCCGCACGATTTCGCGATGAACCCGAAATCAAACACGATCTGGGCCGCCTGCACGGATGGGACGATCGCGGAGTGGAGCCCCCAGTCGGATTCGCAACCCCGCGTGTTTCGAGCGGACCCGAAGTGCGCCTATTCCGTGGACTATTCACCATCGCTCGATCTGCTGGCTTCTGCCGGTGAAGCGGGATATGTCGTGTTGACGCGCGAAAGAAAGCGCGTGCCCCCCGAGCTTGTTGTGCTTCCCGGCTTCCCGGTGGTTGACCTGCGGTTTAGTCCGGATGGTCGCTTTCTCGCGGCGTGCTCGAAATACTCGCCGCTCGTGGTGTACGACACCAAGTCGTGGATGCCCGTGCGATCGATCGGGTTGAAGATCGGACGCCTGGCGACGGTGCGATGGAGCCCTGATGGAACTTTGATCGCTGTCTCCGGATCGGACGGAGCGTGCGAGGTGTTCGCGGCACCGGATTTTCGATCGATTGCGAGCTGGAAGGCGCTGTCCGGCGTGTGCCGCACGGCGGTTTTTTCGCCCGATGGGTCGTTGATCGCCACGGGCGGGGACGACGGTGTTGTGCGGTTCTGGGCGACCGGGAGTTGGCAGCAAAGGGGCGAGATTCAGATCAGCAACGACAACATCTTCTGCCTCGCGTTTCATCCGGACGGGCATGTCCTGGCAGTGGGAGACCGATCGGGACGGGTGACGCAGGTCGGGGTGCCGGAGGCAAAGGCGCTGGCCAGCTTTATGGCGGCAAGCCCAGTGATGACGCTCGAATTTGATGGAGCAAAGCTGGTCGTTGGAACAATCGACCGGCCGATCGAGGTGTGGGATTTCGGGATGCTGGCCGGGTGCGTGCGGGGTGATGCGGGCTATTGGAAGGCGAGGCTGGAGCAACCGGGCGGCAAGCCGTAAGGAACGAAGAGGCCGCGGGTGTTGCCTCGACGTTGCGCATAAAAAAACGCCCGCGTGAAGCAGGCGTTCGAAGGTCGGTTGCCGGATTTCGGATTGCGAGTCCGGATCAGGCGTGCTTGCCGCTGATCCGCATGCCGTAGAACGAGCGGTAGACGAAGAAGGCGGAGACGAGGAAGAAGGCGATGGTGAGGCCCATCGTCAGGTTGGTGTGGATGTTGCCGCCGGTCTTCATGCTCACGGCGAGTTCGACGGCGAGGAGGCCGAAGAGCGTGGTGAACTTGATCACGGGGTTGAGGGCGACCGAGGAGGTGTCCTTGAAGGGATCGCCGACGGTGTCGCCGACGACGGCGGCGTCGTGCAGCGGGCTGCCCTTGCCCCGGCCGCTGTTCTTGTAGATCGGATCGGTCTCGACGATTTTCTTGGCGTTGTCCCAGGCGCCGCCGGCGTTGGCCATGAAGATGGCCTGGTAGAGGCCGAAGAGGGCGATCGAGATGAGATAGCCAATGAAGAAGAACGACTCATAGAACGCGAAGGCGAGGGTGGCGAAGAAGATGCCCAGGAAGATGTTGAACATGCCCATCTGCGCGTACTTGGTGCAGATGGTCACGACCTTCTGGCTGTCCTCGACGCTGGCTTTCGTGGAGCCGTCGAGTTTGATGTTGGCCTTGATGAACTCGACGGCGCGGTACGCGCCGGTGCTGACGGCCTGGGTCGATGCGCCGGTGAACCAGTAGATGATCGCGCCGCCGGTGATGAGGCCGAGCAGGAACGGGGCGTGGAGCAGCGACAGGAACTGCAGGTACTGGGGCTGGAGTCCGTGCGTGAGGGCCACGATGATCGCGAAGATCATGGTGGTGGCACCAACGACGGCCGTTCCGATCAGTACGGGCTTGGCGGTGGCCTTGAACGTGTT
Organism: Phycisphaerales bacterium; assembly: GCA_016793015.1. Taxonomy (GTDB): domain Bacteria; phylum Planctomycetota; class Phycisphaerae; order Phycisphaerales; family UBA1924; genus JAFEBO01. The sequence continues at coordinate 22,858 of JAEUJD010000088.1, read as the reverse complement.
GCCCGCGCCGTCGTTTTCTTCGAGGAACTCCTTGCCCTTCTCGAAGTTGGGCGAGAAGCCGTATGTCTGCTGGATCTCGGAACTGATGTTGGGGATGTGCTCGATGGTCGAGAGCTCGAACACGGACTGGGCGTTGTCGGTGACCGGGCCGTAGCTGTCGACGGCGATGGTCACGGGGCCCATGCCCAGGAAGCCGAAGGCGACGAGGCCGAAGGCAAACACGGCCGGCGCGAGCATGAGCGGGTGCCCGGTGTCCGCGAGTACCGTGAACGAGTTGCTGACGTAGTAGGCGATGCCCATGAGCATGACGATCGCCATGCCGAGCCAATAGGCCGAGAAGTTGCCGGCGACGAAGCCCGACAGGATGTTGAGCGAGGCGCCGCCTTGTTCCGACGCGGTCACCACTTCACGGACGTGACGCGAGTGTGTCGAGGTGAAGACCTTCACAAGCTCGGGGATGATCGCTCCCGCGGCGGTGCCGCAGGTGATGATCGCCGAGAGCTTCCACCACCAGGAGTTGTCGCCAGCGATGGTGGGGATGAGGAGCCAGGAGGCTGCGAACGTGAGCACGATCGAGACGAACGAGGTGAGGAAAACCAGGCTGGTGAGCGGGTGCTCGAAGTTCATTTTGTCCGCGTTGGCGTACTTGGCCTTGGCGATGGTCTCGTTGATGAAGTACGAAGCGGCGCTGGCGATGACCATGAGGATGCGCATCGCGAAGAGCCAGACAAGCAGCTGGATCTGAACCGTGGCGTACTCGGGGCCGGCGGTCGAGGGATTGATCGCGAGCATGATGAAGGTGATGAGCGCGACGCCGGTGACGCCGTAGGTCTCGAAGCCGTCGGCGGAGGGGCCGACCGAGTCGCCGGCGTTGTCGCCCACGCAGTCGGCGATGACGCCGGGGTTGCGGGCGTCGTCTTCCTTGATCTTGAAGACGATCTTCATGAGATCGGAGCCGATGTCGGCGATCTTGGTGAAGATGCCGCCGGCGATACGCAGGGCCGAAGCGCCAAGCGATTCGCCGATGGCAAAGCCGATCAGGCACGGACCGGAAAGATCCGAGGGCACAAAGAGCAGAATGGCGAGCATGATGATCAGCTCAACCGAGATCAGGGCCATGCCGATCGACATGCCCGCCTTGAGCGGGATGGCGTAACAGGGGAAGGGCTTGCCACGGAGCGAGGCGAAGGCGGCGCGGCTGTTGGCGAAGGTGTTGACGCGGATGCCGAACCAGGCGACGCCATACGAACCGGCGATGCCGATCAGGCTGAACGCCAGGATGATCAGCACCTTGCCCAGCGGGAACTCGACCAGCAATTTGAAGTAGCAGAAAACCGCGATCGCGATAAAGACCCAGAGAAGCATCAGGAACTTGCCCTGCTGGATCATGTACGACTTGCAGGTCGAATAGATGAGTTCCGAGATGTCGAGCATGCTCTTGTGGACGGGCATGTTCTTGAGCTGGGCGTAGATCCAAAGGCCGAATCCCATTCCCATCAGGCTGACCACAATGCCGATCAAGAGCAGATTGTGCCCGTTGATCGCGCCGTTCAGGAACAGCACCTTGCTCACGTCGGGAAGAACGAGGTTCGCCTCGCCGCCGGGCTTGTGCGCCGCGGGGGCACCACCAACGGCGGGATCGGCGGCGAACGCCGGCACCGACATGATCAACAGCGCAATGAAAACTCCCGCGAGGCGCGCGGGAGTCGTGGAAAGCAGTCGGGAGATCGATCGCGAACATTTCGCCAGTTTGCTGTGCATGTCTTCTTTCCTCGAAGTCGAGAGGGTCTGCGTTCCGGGCTTTTCCCGCATATCCCGGTTTGGATGCCTCGACAAAATTTGCTGCCGCCGAACATCACGACGGATGCCGGCTGGAGATAGCCGCACTCTACCGCGATCGGCTTACGCCCGCTTCGCGGTTGAACAAAACCATCCTACCGCAAATCCCGGACCGGGTTTTGGTCCGGCGGCAGGCCTGCCGCCGAGTTGTGGAATTACTTCTCTTCCTTGCGGGTGAAGAATTCGCCGGTCGAAGCGAGGCGGCGGTTGAGGCTCTTGCGGGCCGCCCGACGGCGACGCTCGCTGGGCTTCTCGTAAAATTCCTTGCGGCGGATGTCCTTGATCAGGCCTTCCTTCTCGCAAAGCTTCTTGAAGCGGCGCATCATCTGTTCAACCGTTTCGCCGCTGCGTGATTTGACCCGAATCGCCATCCGAACCTCGCTCTGTGCTGAGACTTCTGCCGCTGCCGCCGCGCAACCGATTTGCCGGCGGAGGGCCTGATTTTCTTTCCCGCTTGGGTCGGGATAATAGAACCCTGACCCCGGGGGTTTCAAACCCCCCAATGCGTGGGGGACGATCATTTCGTACTATTGGCCCATTGCCCGGGCCGGCGAGGAACTCGTCCGGACGGGCCTGAAGCGGGTCACACTGGAAGTCACTATGCCATCGTCTTTGAGCAGAAACGGGCTTTTTCGGGGGATCGGACTTGCGGGCCTCGCCCTCGCGACCGGAGCGATCTCCCTTTCAGGCTGCGAAACCTACTCCAAGGTTCAGGGAAAGGCCGGCGAGGTCATCGCCAATTACAAGGCCGGAACCCTGCACGCAACTCTGAAGGCCACACCCGCCGCCGTGCTCGCCGCGTCCGAGCAAACGCTGCGTGATCGGGGCTACTCCATCGAACAGAACGCCACAACCGAGGAACAGGGCGGGCTCTTTGCGCGGCCCCCCGCGTACAACCTCGGACGCACGATCCGCATCGACGTCGGCCCCACAACGAGCGACGGCTCGACCCTCGCCATCACGACCAATCCGTGGGACGAATCGCTGGCACGCATCACCCTGGACGGGATTCTCGAGCGGATGGGGATGTGAAAGGCAGCGTTTTCAACTGACAGCTCTCAGCGGTCAGCCAGACGGATGGGCCGTACTGTGGGCGATCTGCGCGAGCCAAAGCTTCGCGAAGTGACTTTCGCTCTTTGGCTGACAACTGAAAGCTGATCGCTGTCGGCTTCGTCCGCTCAACGCTTTTCGATCGGCGTGTACGCCACGTTGTGCGGGCCGGTGTAATCCGCATCCGGGCGGAAGAGCCGGTTGTCGCCGAGCTGCTCGATGCAGTGGGCCGACCAGCCGCCGACGCGGGCGATGACGAAGCTCGGCGTGAACAAGTCGAGCGGCAGGCCGATGCAGTGGTACGTCGTAGCGCTGTAGAAATCGACGTTGGGGTAGATCCCCTTGGCCGCCTTCTCGCGGGTCATCACGGCTTCGATCGCAGTGCTCTTCTCGAACAGCGGCATGTTGCCGGTGTCCTGCGCGAGCTGCTTGGCGAGCACCTTGAGGTGCGTCGCACGCGGGTCGTACGCCTTGTAGATGCGGTGTCCAAAGCCGGGGATCTTGTCTTTCTTCGCAAGCTTGTCCTGGATGAACTTTTCGCAGTCTGCGACGGTGGGGATCTGGTTGAGCATCCGCATCACGCCCTCGTTCGCGCCGCCGTGGAGCGGGCCTCGGAGCGAGCCGATCGCGCCGGTGATGGCGGAGTAGATGTCGCTTTCGGTCGAGATGAGGACGCGGGCGGTGAACGTGCTGTTGTTGAATCCGTGATCGGCATGCAGCACAAGGCAGACATCCATCGCCTTGGTCATCGCGGCGGTGGGCTTCTTGCCGTTGAGCATGTAGAGGAAGTTTTCAGCCAGCCCCATGTTCTTGTCCGGGCGGATGAACGGCTTGCCGAGACGGAACTGATGGAAATACGCCAGCAGCGTCGGCACCTGTGCGAGGATCGACAACGCCTTGTCGCGCAGCGACGGGATGTCGATCGCGTTGGGCTTCAGATCGTGCAGGCCGAGCGAAGAGACCAGCGTGCGGATCGCGTGCATCGGCTCGGCGGTCTTCGGGAACGTGTGCAGCAGCTCTTCCACACCCTTGGGAATCTCGTACCGCGCGCGGAGCGCAGTCTCGAACTCGGCGAGTTCGTTTTTCTTCGGCAGCCGACCGTTCCACAGGAAAAACACCGTCTCCTCGAACGTCGAGTGCGACGCGAGCTCGCCGATCGGGATGCCGACGTACTCCAGGATGCCCTTTTCGCCATCGATGAAGGACATCTTGGTCTGAGCAGCAACGACGCCTTCGAGGCCTTTGGAAAACGCTGGGGTAGCTGTCATGGAAGATGTTCCGGCGGTCATGGGGGTGATCGATGAGAGGAACGAATTTCGGGTCAAACCGGGGAAGTTCTCTGCGGCTCAGGCGACCCCGAAGAGGGAGAGGACTATAGAAACCGGCTTGCCGTTCGGCCAACGCGAACGCGCGTGTGCCGGCCAGATTTCCTCCGTATTTGGACGCCGGCGGGATCGTGACCTTCTTGTCTCATACCATCCGGCGTGATTTTCCCGATCGGCACCGACCGCCCCCTTCAACGCCCGACCCTGATCAACCACCTGCTTGTCCTGCTCAACCTCTTTGCGTTCTGCATCGTGGTCGTGGGGACCGGAATGGAAGGCCCCGCGTACGACTGGGTGGTCGAGACCTTCGGCCTCAGCCGCGAGCACTGCCAGTGGTGGCGCTTCATCACCTACGCGTTCATCCACGCCGGGCCGATGCACCTGATCGGCAATCTGGTCACGCTCTGGGTTTTCGGTCCCAACGTCGAAGATCGCTTCGGACGGCTCGGCTATCTCCTTTTCTATCTGGCGGGCGGCGCGATCGCGGGCGCTGCGCATCTGCTTTCGGGCCCGGCGATCGTCATCGGCGCATCCGGGGCGATCTCGGCCGTGACGGGCGCGTTCCTCGTCCTGTTTCCGCGCACCGTCGTTCGCACCTTCGTGTTCTTCTTTCTCGTCGGCTTCTTCAACATCCCGGCCCTCTGGTTCATCTGCTTCGCCATCGCCCGCGATGTGCTCGGGGCCGGCCTGCACGGCTCCAACGTCTCGTACGCCGCCCACTTTGGCGGCTACATCTTCGGTTTCTCGGTCGCGATGCTGCTGCTCGTCACCAAAGTCCTCTCGCGGGAGGACTACGACCTTTTCTATATGTTCCGCCAGATCCGTCGACGCCAGGAGTTCCAGGCCGCCGTGCGCGAAGGCCAAGACCGTCACCGACGCGATGATCCCAAAGCCCCGCGCGTTGTGGTGGAAGTGCCCGATGTCCCGGTCGAGATCGCCCAGGCACGCGCCGCTCTTTCCAAGGCGATCTCCACCAACGACCGAACCAGCATCCCGGCTTTGTATTCCACTCTGGTGGCAGCGGTGGAGTCCGGCCGCAAGGTCAACACTCAACTTCCGCAGACGCTCGAAATCCTCTCCAGCCGCGCGCAGGTCGATCTGGCAAACCGCCTCTTCGAGGCCGGCGACCGCGCCGCCGCCGCAAGGGCCTATCGCGGGTTCCTGTCGCTCTACGAGAAGGACCCCGAATCGAGCGTCGTCCGCGTCATGCTCGCCTTGCTCATGGTGCGGTACCTCGAACAGCAGCAACAGGCGCGTGCTCTACTCGAAACCGCCATCAACGCGCTCAAAGACAAAGATTCCGAACACACCGAACTCGCGCGGGCCCTCCTCAGCGAGATCGATCGCCCCCCGGGCAACGCCGCCGGAGCCTGAAAAAGCATGTCCCGAACCCGAATCAAAATCTGCGGCGTAAAGGACATCGAGACCGCGTTCGCCGCCGTCGAGGCCGGGGCCGACGCCATCGGCTTTATCTTCGTGCGATCGAGCCCAAGGTACATCGAGCCCGATGCCGCGGCAGAGATCATGGCCTCGCTGCCGCCCTTTGTTTCCACAGTCGGCGTGTTCATGAACATGGCCGTCGAGGGTTTCAGCGATATCGAAGAGGCGTGTCCGACCACGTTCACGCAGCTCCACGGCGACGAAAACGAGGAGTTGATCGCGGCCTGTGCGCCGGTGATCAAGGGAATCCGGTTCGCTCCGGGCTCGATCGCCTCCGACCTCGCCCGCTTCGAGGCGGACGACAACGTCGAGTCGATCCTCATCGACGGTCCCTCCCCTGGCGAGGGCATCCCGTTCCAGTGGAGCGACCTTGATCCGCATCTCGCAACGGTGTCGAAGCCCATTTTCCTCGCCGGCGGTCTGAATCCCGACAACGTCGCCGATGCGATCGCCGAGCTTCGGCCGTACGCCGTTGATGTTTCCAGCGGCGTCGAACGCGAGCGCGGCTTCAAAGACCACGATCTCATCCGCCAATTCTGTGAAGCCGTTCGCCGCGCCGATGCCGAACTCGATGCCGAACCCGGCGAGGATTGAGAAAGCCGCCATGCTGACCATCGGCGATGCCGCACCCGACTTCACGCTGAACGACGAAACCGGCAAGCCCGTTTCACTTGTTTCGCTGCTCGCCTCCGGCCCGGTCGTTCTGTATTTCTACCCGGCGGATTTCACGCCGGTCTGCACGGCCGAGGCGTGCATGTTCCGCGACTGGACCGGCGAGCTCGGCGCCGCGGGCGTCCGCGTGATCGGGATCAGCCCGCAGGGGACCGAGTCCAAGCAGAAGTTCAAGCAGAAACACGCGCTGAGCTTTCCGCTCCTCGCCGATCCCGAAAAATCCGTGATCCGCGCGTACGGCGCGAGTTTCCTGTTCGGAATGTTCACGCGGCGGGTGACGTACCTCATCGAGCCCGTGAAGGCATCGTCCACGCCGGGCATCATCTCCGACCGAGCCGTCGCCGATCTGACCGTCAAGCCCCACGAGGCTTTCGTCAAACGCGTGCTCGCAAAGCACGCCTCAGGCCAGCGAGCCTGAACGCGAGCGCGGGAACCGCACGCGCGGTGCGGCAGCGCCCTCCGAGACATCAACAACCGCGTCGTCCGTGATGGCGTACACGCGGTCGCCCGGCTCGGGTCGAATCGTCGCGCCAGATGACATCCCGCTGAACGCGGGCAAGAGCGCCGTCGTGCTGCCGAAGCAATAGCAAGGCAGCCGCAGTGAATCCCCCCGCGTTCGGAGATGCACAAGCGGATGGATGTGCCCGCACCACACGATCATCCCCGCGATCGACCCCGCCGCGGCACTCGCCGGTTCGTGCGTAAACGCAAACGGCGGCTCGATCAGCACGGCGTCGTGCACCCGCAGATTCCACTCGCTGATGACAAGGTGCAATCGACGATCGTGATTGCCGGGAACCAGTTCAAACGGAACACACATCGACTTCCGCCAGTCCGCCACCCGCGCGATCATCTCGCCTGTCAGCCCCGCCGGTGCGTGGAGAAGGTCCCCAAGCACCAGTACGCGCCGCGCGTTCGTGTCTCGCACCAGCCCGGCGAGCCGATTCAGCGGCTCATCCAGGCTCGCGGCGGCCGCGCTTTCTCCGATCGGCCGCCCTTCCGCGTGCCACGCGTGCTGACGCCCCAGATGCAGATCGGCAACAAGCAGCGTGCCGCACTCAGGCAAAAACGCCGCCCGCTCCGGCAGCAGGCAAACCGCCTTCCCCGCAACTTGGATTTCGATCGCCTTCATCTCTTCCGCCCCTTCCCCGACTGCTTTCCTCGCGCCGGGATTTCAACCGGGCCCGTGGCAGTCCCCGTCTTTTCTGCTTCCCACTCTACCTGCATCCGCTCGATCCGTGCCAGCAGCGGCTCGGTCGACATCTGCCCCGCGACCCGCTCCACGATCAGAGGCAGCGCGAGCGGCGTGGGCATCTCGGGTTTCATGATCCGGATGCGCGAACCGTGCAACCGCTTCAGAACCCGCGCCAGCCGCGTCTCCTCAAACTGCTTTTCGAGCACTTCTCGCCTGGCCTGATGCAGAAGCAAATTCCCCGGGTCAAACTCCCGAAGCACATCGTAGAGCAGGCCCGCGCTCGCCTGCGTCTGCCGCCCGGATTTCTTGGCCCCCGGGTATGTCTGCGTCACAAGCCCCGAAACCCTCGCGACCTCCCGGAACTGAAGCTTCGCGAGTTCCGCCAGGTTCACGCTCTCCTGCGTGTCTTCGACCACGCGGTCCATGGAGAACAGTGCAGGCGCATCGTCGGCCTCCAGCGCGATCGGCGAGGGCGAGAGCAGTTCGAACCCGTAGTCATTCGCCGAGATCGTGAACGTCGCGGGCGAGCGACGGGCGAGCCGCAGCGCGCACAACGCGGCAATGCCGGCGTGCACAAGCCGCCCATCAAACGGAAACACGAAGAGGTGATGCCCGTCGCGTGTTTCGACCGACTCGATCAGCAACTCGTCGGACCGTGGGATGGTCGAAAGGTGCGACTGCGCACGGATCAATCCGCCCGCGGCACGCAGCTCGACCGAATCGAGCAGCCCGTCCTGCGCATGCTCCAGCGTCAACCGCACCGATTCTCCCAGTGATTCCGAAATCGGCAGTTTCGTCCCGGCCCAGTGGGGCGTGTTGCTCGTCCTCCCCGATGCCCGCTTCACATACGCCACCATGTCGCGCAGGCCGACGAACGTCAACAGCCTCCCCGCAAAGAACAGCTTGTCGCCCGCCCGCAGGTTCGCGACAAAGTACTCCTCGATCGAACCGATGCGCCGTCCGCCCACAAGACACAGATCGACGATCGCCTCGCCGACAATGGTGCCGACATTCAGCCGGTGCAGATGCGCGATCCGCTTGTCGGGCACCGTGGCGCGGCCGTCGATCATGTGCACCTTGTGATAGCGGGGGTACGCACGCAGTGTCTCCCCGCCGCGGCAGACCAGATCGAGCGCCCAGTCAAACTCCTCGCGTGACAGGTCGCGGAACGACGTCGCACCCCTCACCTCTTCGTAGAAGTCGTCGGGCACAAATCCGCCGCCCAGCGCGCACGTCACCATGTGCTGGGCCAGCACATCGAGGGGCTTCCGCACCGAAGATCGCGCCTCGATCCGCCCATCCGCGATCGCTCGCTTCGCGGCATCCAATTCGATCAACTCGAGAGCATGCGTCGGAACACAGGTGATGTGGCACGGCGCGCCGGGCCGGTGGCTCGCCCGCCCCGCCCGCTGGAGCAGCCTCGCAATCCCCTTCACAGAGCCGATCTGGATCACCCGTTCGACCGGCGAGAAATCAACGCCGAGATCAAGCGAGCTTGTCGCGACGGCCAGCCTGATCGTGCCGTCTTTCAGCCCCGCCTCTGCGCGCTCCCGATCGCGCTTGTCGATCGACCCGTGGTGCAGCGCCATGCGATCCGACCACTCCGGCCTTGCGTGCAGAATGGCCTGAAACCAAAGCTCCGATTGCGCCCGCGTGTTGGTGAAGATGAGCGTGGATCGCTCCGGATCGATCGTCTCGAGAACCCGGGGCAGCATTGTCATGCCCATGAACCCGGCCCACGGAAGCCTCTGCCCCTCGCTCGGCAGCAGCGCCTCGACGGTGACCTCGCGCGAAATCGTCCCCCGCACGATCGCCGGAGCAGGGGCGTTCGCGCCAACAAGCACCCGGGCCGCCTCCTCCAGATTCGGCAGCGTCGCCGAAAGCCCCCACGTGCGAGCCGCGGGCGCGAGCGTTCGCAGCCGAGCCAGACACAGCTCAACCTGTGTCCCCCGCTTGCTCGTCAGCAGTTCGTGCCATTCATCCACAATGATCGCGTGCAAGTGCGCGAAGATGTCCGACACATTCTCGCGCGTGAGTAAAAGACACAGGCTCTCCGGTGTCGTGATGAGCACCTCCGGCAGCCGCACCTTCTGCTTCGCCCGCACCGATTGCTTCGTGTCCCCAGTTCGGCTCTCTACAAGAAACGGCAATCCCATCTCTTCAATCGGCGACCGCAGCGCCAGCTCGATATCGCGCGAGACCGCCCGCAGAGGCGTGATGTACAGAATCCGCAGAGCCCGCTCCGTCCCGCCTCCGCCCGCGCGCTTCTGCTCATCGATCAACGCCGACAGCGGACCGAGATACGCGCCAAACGTCTTCCCCGCACCCGTCGGCACCTGAATCAGCCCATCACGCCCGGCGCCATAAGCGTTCCAGGCATCCTTCTGAAATTGCCAGGCCTCCCAGCCGCGCGCGCCGAACCAGCGCTCGATCGCATGCAGCCCATCCGAAGCGCCCTCCCAAAGACGCGAATCGCCCGCGGCCCTTCGAGCATTGCGGCTCTTCTTCTCCTTCGGCGCTGCCGTCAACGCGCGAAGCTGCCTTCCGAGGCTGCTCGCAGGCCTCCGAGGTGGCAGGTGGTCCGCTGATTGGCTCCCAACTTCCAGCACCCTCTCCTCTCCCAATCCGCCGCGCCCGGAGCGGCCAAAGAACGATAGTGTCCGGCAGTGCCTTTCAGCCGAAGTACCTGCATGAGCCTGCTCGAATCGGTCGTGATCGTTCAATTTGCCGCGACTTCCTACCTCGTGGGCGTCATCTGGGTCATCCAGATCGTCCACTATCCGATGTTCAACCAACTCGACCCCGCCTGCGCGAGCGACGCCTGCAGGCGTCACGCAACTCGCATCACCCCGGTTGTCGGCATCCCCATGCTCCTTGAAGCAGCCGCGGCAGCCGCTCTCGCCTGGCCCGGTCTCTTCCACATCCCGGATCATGCTCGAATCGTTTCGTGGGCGGGCCTCGCCCTTCTCGCCGGCATCTGGCTCTCGACCTTCGCACTGCAGGTACCTCAGCACGATCAACTCGCAAAGCAATCCGGTGCGATCGATTCCGCCACCGTTGCACGACTCGTTTCGACCAACTGGATCCGCACCGTCCTGTGGACGCTCCGCCTGCCGATCGTGTCTTACACGCTGTTCTCAATCATGCATCCGTCGCCGGTCTGAGTCGCCCTCGCATACGGTGCATCCGCGTACGACCATGCGGTCGAATACCTCGCGGAGGATTCCGATTGCAAAGCCCCCGCCCGCTCATCTGGTTCCGATCCGACCTTCGCATCCGCGACAACACCGCGCTCTTCAACGCCTGCCGCCGCGCCGGAGGGAGAGCCGGCGCGGGCGTGGTGGGGGTCTTCCTTCTCTCACCCGCCGAGTGGCAAGCCCATGACTACGCGCCGGTTCGCGTCGATCTCATCCTGCGATCACTCGCGGAGCTGAGCGGCAAACTCGCCGAACTCAACATCCCCCTCGTGATCGAAACCGCGCCCGATGCTGCGCGCATCCCCGCTCTCCTGATCGCTCTCGCGAAAAAGCACCAGTGCGTTGAGCTTCACTTCAACAAAGAACACGAACTCAACGAGGCCCGCCGCGACGAAGCCGTGGCCGCGGCATTCCAGAGAGCCGGTCTCCAGGCCTTCGCGCACACCGATCAGGTCTGTTTCGAACCCGGAACGATCCGCACCGGCGAAGGTCGATTCTTCACCGTCTATTCTCCCTTCAAACGCGCTTGCTTCAAGCAGTGGGAGTCGGTGGGGGGAGTCCCGCCTCTCGAAGCCCCGTCCGCTCAGGCCGCCATCGGAGTCGCCAATTCGCCCGTGCCCCAATCGCTCACCGGGTGGAAGTCGTCCGTGCCGATCGAGCGATGGCCCGCCGGTGAATCCGCGGCACACATACGTCTGAAGTCGTTCGCCGCGAAGAGCATCATCCAATACAAAGACCTCCGCGATTTCCCGGCGATCGACGGCACCAGCCAGCTTTCGCCCTACCTCACCGTCGGCTGCCTCTCGCACCGCCAGTGCATTCATGCCGCGATCGAAGCCAATCGCGAAGCCAACCCCGGTCTCAAAGGCAACCCCCTCGAACTCGGCTCACCCGGTCCGGTCCACTGGGTCAGCGAAGTCCTCTGGCGCGAGTTCTACATTCATGTGATGGTCGGCTTCCCGCGCGTCTGCATGCATCGTGCCTTCCAGCCCGCAACCGAAGCGATCCGCTGGAACGACAATCCCGAGCACTTCGAAGCGTGGAAAGCCGGTCGCACCGGAGTTCCGATCGTCGATGCCGGCATGCGCCAACTCCTCCGCGACGGCTGGATGCACAACCGAGTCCGCATGATCGTCGCGATGTACTTCACCAAAGACCTCTTCCTCGACTGGCGCTCCGGCGAGAAGTGGTTCATGCAGAATCTGGTCGATGGCTTCCTCGCCAGCAACAACGGAGGCTGGCAGTGGTCCGCGAGCACCGGCACCGACGCCGCCCCGTACTTCCGCATCTTCAACACCTACAACCAAAGCGAGAAGTTCGATCAGGACGGCGCGTACATCCGCGAGTTCGTCCCCGAACTCCGCGACATCGAAGGGCCCGCAATCCACGACCCCTCACGACTACCTGGCCTGCTTCGCACCCGTCTCGACTATCCCGACCCGCTCGTCGACCGCGTGAAGGCTCGCACCCGCGCAATCGAAGCATTCAAGCAACTCCGCTAGCCGCTCTATCCGCGGCTCCTTCACTCGATGCCTCGATGCCCCCTGCCTCGATGCCTTCTTTTCCGTCACCTTCTTCCTCCGACTTTTCTCCCGGTCTGCCTCCGTGGCTCTCTGTGGCCCTTCGTGTTGTCCCGCATTTCTGCCTTCAACTTTCCTACACTCGCTCTCTCTTCGTCCCGCCTTCAACGAGCAGAAAGAAGCGATGCCCCTCAAGCCTTCAAAGACCAAGACCGCCGCCAAACGTTCGCTCGCCGCGAAATCCGCGCGAGCCGAACGCCGTATCCCTGACCACATCGTCCGCGTCGGCCTCACGCAGATGGCCTGCGCCGAAGATGTCAAACCCAACCGCGACCGCCAGATGGCCCTGATCGAAAAGGCCGCGAAGCAGGGCGCGCAGGTCATCTGCACGCAGGAAATGTTCACCAGCCAGTACTTCTGCCAGGTCGAGGATCATCGCTTCTTCGATCTCGCCGAGCCGATCCCCGGCCCCAGCACCGACGCCATGTGCAAGCTCGCCAAGAAGTACAACGTCGTGATCGTCGGCAGCCTGTTTGAACGCCGGGCTCGTGGCCTCTACCACAACACCGCCAGCATCATCGACGCCGACGGCTCGCTCCTGGGCATCTATCGCAAGATGCACATCCCCGACGATCCACTCTACTACGAGAAGTTCTACTTCACACCCGGCGACACCGGCTTTAAGGCGTGGAAGACCAGACACGCCACCATCGGCGTCCTGATCTGCTGGGATCAGTGGTTCCCCGAAGGCGCTCGTCTCACGGCCATGCAGGGCGCGGAAATCCTCTTCTATCCCACCGCGATTGGCTGGCATCCGAAAGAGAAAGCCGAATACGGCAAAGCCCAGCACGATTCATGGGAACTCATGCAGCGCTCGCACGCCGTCGCCAACGGTTGCTACGTGTGCGCCCCGAACCGCATCGGCCACGAACTCGTTCTCGGAGCCGACGGCAAGCCCGTGAGCGAAGATGGCATCCAGTTCTGGGGCCAGTCCTTCGTCGCGCAGCCCAACGGTCAGGTCGTCAAGCGCGCCAGCGTCGACCGCGAAGAAGTCCTCATTGCCGACTGCGATCTCGCCAAGGTCGAGTTCGCCCGCACACACTGGCCGTTCCTGCGGGACCGCAGGATTGATGCGTACGGGGATATGACAAAGCGGTTTGTCGGCTCCATTTGAATGTGGGAAAGAGGCGGAAGCCGGCAGGCGCCCTGCTCCATCATGCCGCGCGGCTGTGGTGAATCGACTTATGACAAAGCTCAACGTTCTAAATGGCACGCCGAAGGATCACGGCTTTACGTTTCCGGCTGAGTGGGCCAAGCAGGACGCCACGTGGTTCAGTTGGCCCCGCCCCGAGGGAATTTCCTTCCCCAGCAAGTACCACACCGTTCCCGCGAACATCGCTCTTTTCATCCGCGAAATCGCGGGACGCCAGACCGTTCACATCAACGTCCCGAACGAGAACTACGAACGCATCGCCCGCGAGCAACTCATTGCTGGCGGCGTTCCGGCAAAGTTCTTTTCGCCGCAGACCGCGCTCGAAGCCAAGCCCAACCGTAAATTCCGTATCCAGTTCCACTACATCAAAACCAACGAGAGTTGGTGCCGCGATCACGGCCCCGCATTCCTCACCCGCACCCACAAGGGCAAAAAACAACTCGCCATCGTCGATTGGGGTTTTAATGCCTGGGGTGGCAAATATCCGCCCTATGACAGCGATGATGCTGTTCCCACTCGCATTGCGGAAGAGTTCGCGAGCGAGAAGCGAGCCGGTTTCGCGGGCATCTTCTATCCCAAGCATCCGTCGACCAAGTCCGGGATTCCGGTCATCATGGAGGGCGGCGCGGTTGAGTTCAACGGCCAGGGCACGGTGCTCACGACCGAATCCTGCCTCCTGAATAAGAACCGCAATCCGAATCTCACCAAGCAGAAGATCGAGAAGTACCTTAAGGACTACTACGGCCAGTCGCACGTCTGCTGGCTCGGCGACGGCATCGTCGGCGACGACACCGACGGCCACATCGATGATCTCGCACGCTTCCTCGATCCGCGCACCATCGTGGTCGCGCTCGAGACCGACCGCAAGGACGCCAACTTCAAGATTCTCAAAGAGAACTACAAACGCGTCCAGGAACTCCGCGATCAGGACGGCAAGCCTTTCAACATCGTCGAGGTCCCGATGCCCGGCGTGGTCGAGCATCTCGGTCAGCGACTCCCCGCCACCTACCTCAACTTCCTCTTCATCAACGGCGCGGTCCTCGTCCCGACCTTCCGCCACAAGAAGAACGACAACCTCGCTCTCGCCATCCTGCAGCAGCACCTGCCCAAGCACAAAGTCGTGGGCGTCGACAGCACCGAACTCATCTGGGGCCTCGGCTCCATTCACTGCCTCTCACAGCAGCAGCCCGCAACATAATGTCCAACAGCTCGGCAACACATCGTCCGCCGTTTCAATTTGGCCCTTTGGCTCTTTGGCCATTTGGAACTTTCCGATGACAATCCGCAAACAACCTTCCGACTTCTACGTCGAGGAACTCCTCGCTCCCGAGACGCTCGCATCCATTTACGATCGCGCCGATGGCAACAACGTTCACGCGCTCTACGAACTGAACAAAGCGTCGCTGACAACTCCCGCCGCGATCAACGAATTCTGCCGCTCCGTGAAGGCCCGCCCCGATCACGCCAGCTACGCGGGTCTCAAGGACAAACACGCCGAAACCCGCCAGCACGTCACCGTCAAACTCCGTACGCCCGCCGATGCGCCACGCGACACCGAAGGCAAACAGTGGAAGGCCCACCTCAAGGGCTTCATCAATCACCCGATCGTCGCGGCAGACATCACGGGCAATCGCTTCGCCATCGTGATCCGCGATCTCGCCCGCCCCGCGAGCGAAGAAATGGACCGTCGCGCCAAACTGCTCGCAAATGGCGATTCACTGCTGCTTACAAACTACTTCGGCGCCCAGCGTTTCGGTTCTGCACGCCACGGTGCAGGCTGGATCGCCAAGTCTCTGATCACCGGCGACTTCGAAACCGCACTCAAACTCGCGATCGGGACACCAGCCCGCAAAGACACCGGCAAGACCCGCGACTTCACACGCATCCTCGCCACCCACTGGGGAAATTGGAAGGCGATGAAAGACCTGCCCCGCCTGCCCGAAGGCCGCGCGATCGATGTGCTTGCACGCGGAGGCGATTTCAAAGCCGCCTTCGAATCGCTCCCGTATTTCCTTCAATCCCTTTCCGTTGAGGCGTACCAATCACACCTCTGGAACCGCTGCGCCTGCGAACTCGTCCGGCCGATGCCCGGCAATTTCGCGACTCCCGACGAATACGGCGAGATGCTCTTCGCGCCCGCTTCAACCATCCACGCCCCCTGGCGCAATCTCGATCTTCCCCTCCTCGCGAAAAACTCCGACCTGCTCGATCCCTGGAAGGAAACCTGCGAGCGCGTGCTCGCTTCCGAAAACATCACGGTCGCCGACCTCCGCGTCAAAGGCCTCAAGCGTCCCTTCTTCGGCGAAGCACAGCGAAAGCTCTTCATCGAAGCAAAGAACTGGTCGCTCTCCAGGCCCGAGCCCGATGAACTCTCTAAAGGCGGCCTGCGCAAACGCACCGCGAGTTTCGACCTGCCGCGCGGGGCATACGCGACGGTCGTTCTCCGCGCGCTCGGCCAGTGAGTATTACTTTCCCGCCTTCATCGCTTCGTCGAAGACTCCACCAAGCGTCCGCGGTTTCAGCACGTCCGCACGCTGGTAATCCGAGTATTCCGCAAACGGCCGCTTCAGGAAATCTTCTCGGCTTTCGCCGGCTTTCACCGCCGCCTGCGCTTTGGCCCGGAGCGCAATCAGCATCTGCCGCTGACGCTGCGCCATTTCGCGATCGCCCACATCGCCGTGCCCCGGCACGATGATCATCTTCTTCTCGCCGCAGAGTTCGAGGATCCGCTCGCACCCGCTCACCCAGCCCGCCGTGTCCGAACCGCCCGGCAGATCGATCACCGGCCAGGTGCGGTTGAACAGAAGATCGCCGCCATGCATCACGTTCTCGCTCGGAACGACGATGATCAGGTCATTGTCCGTGTGCCCGCTCCCCACATGCATCAATTCGAGCGCCACGCCGCCGATCGTGAGTTGTTCCGAATCGCCCAACCCCTTCGTCGGAGTCCAAGATACCTTGGTCAGGCCCGCGCTCTCCACCAACCCGATGTCCTTCAGTACCGCGTCCTTCGCGGGCTTCTCGCTCTTCCCCACCAGAGCGGCAGCGCTCTTCGCCCCGCCCATCAATCGCTCGCCCTGACCGGCAATCCGAGGCAGCGCATTGCGGTGCGCCATCACGGCGCAGTCTTTCGTGAACGAACAGTTGCCCCCGACGTGATCGCCGTGATGGTGCGTATTGATCAGTGTCTTGATCGGCTTGCCGCAGACGGTTTCGGCCTCTCGCCGCAGCGTGTTTCCGAAACCGGCGTTCTTCGCGTCGATCACGATCGCCTCGGAATCTCCGGCGATCACCAGCACATTGCCGCCCTCGCCCTGCGCCATCCAGCAGCGGGGGGAGAGCTGCGTCCATACAAACCAAGTTGAATCCGCCCGCACCATCGCACGGGCGCGATTCCCGGCGCAGCACGCGATCGCCACGCCCGCCGAGAACCCCAGAAAAGTGCGCCTCGAAACGTCCGGGTTCGATCCGCTCATGTCGTTCTTCTCCTTCACGTTCCTGCCCGATTGGGCACATTGAACGGTCGATGTTCGGCCCTCGCCAGCCTATCATCCGCCCCTCGCCGCACCGGGCAACCCGCGGCAAGGCACATTGACAAAGTCTTGCCAAATCAGCCCCTGCATCCGCAGGGAACGGGCTTGGCAGCCCCTTTTCAGTCACGAACCAGCAGCAGGAAACGAGCCGATGAAAGCAGCCGACATGCGTCCCGGGATGGGCTTCAAGATGGATGGCAAGATGTGCGTGGTGACGGGCATCGAGCACCGCACGCCCGGCAACCTTCGTGCCTTCGTCCAGCTCACCTACCGCGAGATCATCGCCGCCAAGACGCTCGACAAGCGCATGCAGCCCGGCGAAGACATCGAGATCCTCGATCTCGACCGGCGCGAGATGGAGTACCTCTATTCCGATTCGCAGGGCGCAACGTTCATGGACACCGAGAGCTACGAGCAGTATCAGCTCAACGACAAGCTCCTCGGCACCACGCTCAAGTACATCCGCCCCAACAGCAAGTGCACGGTGCTGCTGTTCGACGGCAATCCGATCACCATCGAACTTCCACCGTCGGTGGAACTGACCATCGCCGATTGCCCGCCCGAAGTGAAGGGCGCGACCGTGACGAACCAGACCAAGGATGCGATCACCGAGACCGGCCTGATGGTCAAGGTCCCCGCCTTCATCAAGCAGGGCGAGACCATCCGCGTCGCAACGACCGACGGCAGCTACCAGTCCCGCGCCTGAGCATTCTTTCATATTGCGTCTTTCCACACCCCGGGCCTTCCCGGGGTGTTTTTTATGACTTGGTGACCGCTCGCGGCTTTTGTCGGCCTTCCCCTCGGTGGTGATCGGTGTTCCGCCGCGTTGAAATGCCTTACCTCCCCGCGCGTTTTCCGCGATAGGCTCTTGTCCGGACCCGCCATGAAAAAACTGAAAAAACTCATCGTCGTTCTCGCGCTGCTCTTCGTGGTCGCGGGGATCGCTGTCGGCGCGTTCGTTTTCTTTACGCTCCGCTCGGGGAGCGGCCAACTCGAAACATGGCTCGGCAAGCAGCTCGTCGGCATCGCCTCGACGTACATCGAACCCACCATCGACTTCAAGAAAATCCGCTACACCTACCCCGGCACAGTCGTTTTGACCGATGTGACGCTGACAGCCCGCGACAAGACCGAAGTGGCCAAGCTCGAAACACTCACCGTTACGCTCGCGGCAATTCCGGCGATCGGTTCGCCGCTTCAGATCGAGCGCGTGGAACTCAACAAGCCCACGATCTCGCTCATCGCGGACGGAGCCGGCGGATTCAAAGGTCTCGTGCCCTTCGTCAAAAACATCCCGGGCAAGGAATCCGCGCAGACACCAACCGAGTTCAAGCTTTCGAACGTGCTTCAGCTCCGCAAACTCACGTTGAGAGACGGCTCGGTCAACTACGACGCGGGCAGCGGGCAGCCGATCATGAAACTCGACGGCATCACGACCGATCTTGATGTCAAACCGATCACGGTCGGAACCGAAGCGGGCTGGTACGAGCTTGCGTTCGATGCGGGCCGCGCGCCGGGCGTTGAGGTCGAAGTGAAAGGACAAGTCAATCTCGATACGTCGGTTGCCAATATCGCCGACGCGACGATGCGCGTCACCCTCGACGAAAAAACCATCCAGGGCTTGCCGCCTCAACTGCAATCGACGCTCAAGGCTGCCGAAGCGCACGGCAAACTCGCGGCACAATTTTCGGGCACGGTTCCCGCCAATGCGTGGCGCAACAGCGAGTTGCAGGGCATGATCACGCTGACCGAATTCAACTTCGCCGCCGGCCGGTTCAAGTTCCCGATCGATAACGGCACGGTGCCGATCGCGTTGAAGGGGGGCATCGCAAATCTCAGCCCGATCCAGGTCAATCTGCTCGCGGGCCAGCTCGCTTCGTCGATCACGGCAAACCTGAGCGATACCAACATTCCCGTGCAGGGCAAGTGGCAGGCCTCCAATCTTGATCTCGAAAAACTCATGCGAGCGCAGCAAGATGTCAACGCCCCGCCGGGGTTTCAGGGGCAACTCAACAGCAGCGGCAACTTCGGTATCAACGCCGCGGGCACGAACGCGTACGCGATTCTCGGCACCGCGAGCGGCGGCGGAAACCTGACCGTTGTGAATGGCCGCCTGTTCGTTGTGCCCGGCCTGATGGACGCGATGAACCTCGCCACCGGAAAGAGCTCGTCGCTGGTCAACGATGCAACCAAGCACTCGCTCGACGCAACCTTTGACATCACCGGCCAGGGAATCCAGGTCACACAGTCGCACATCGTCGCCAGCGCGCTCGATGCGCGTGCAACGGGCCTCATCGACTGGCATCTGAACCTGAACATGTCGGCAACGGCGAACCCGATCGCCGCCGTCACCCAGCCACTCGGCGCGATCGGGCGGATGATCGGCAGCGTGACAAAGGAGTTGATCCAGTATCAGATCTCCGGCACTGTCGGTGATCCGAAAGTTTCGGTCAAACCGTTTGGGATCGGCGGGAATTAGGGTCATTGGCATTGTCCGATCGAAGAGTGGCAGTCCGCGTACGCTCCAAGCCCGAATCCCGAATCCCGAATCCCGAATCCCGAATCCCGAAATTTGAGATTCCGGGTTTCGGATCTCTCTAGCCGAGATCCCCGAATGTCCTCCTCCCCTGTCCTCATCCTCCTCGGCCTGCGCACCAGCGGCAAAACCACTCTGGGCGCAATCGCTTCACGATGTCTTTCAACCACGTTCCTCGACCTCGATGTGCTCACAGCGAAAATGCTCGCCCAGCCGAGCGCCGGCGACGCGATCCGGAGTCTCGGCCTTGCCGCCTTTCGTGCCGGTGAAGTTCGTGCCCTCGAATCGCAAGAGGCACGGAGCGCGGGCGTCCTTTCCCTCGGCGGCGGCACACCGACCGATCCGCAGGCGCGCGAATCGCTGAAGGCCATGCGGCACGCCGGTTCCCGCATCGTGTACCTGCGTGCGACGCCCGCCACGCTCAAAGCCCGCATGGCCAAGACCGATCTTGCCTCGCGCCCGAGCCTGACCGGAAAGGGCCCGATTGATGAAGTCGACCAGATTTTCAGCGAGCGCGACCCGATCTTCCGGTCTGTCGCCGATGTCACGATCGATGTCGACGGCATGACCGAGCGCATCGCCCTTGCCTCCGTCCTTGCTACATTGGGCTGATGTCTTCCGTCGCCAAGCGTCTCCAGCCCTTCGGAACCACCATCTTCAGCGAGATGACCGCGCTCGCCGTGAAGCACAACGCGGTCAATCTGGCGCAGGGTTTTCCTGATTTCGATGGGCCGGATCTCGCGAAGAATGCCGCGAAAGAAGCGATCGATGCCGGGCACTCGCAGTACGCCCGCATGTTCGGCGTGCCGAAACTCAACGCGGCAATCGCGGGCGCGTTTTCCAAGCGGCTTGCAAATCCCGCCGATCCCGATGCCCACATCACCATCACCAGCGGATGCACCGAAGCGCTTCCCGCAACCTTTCTCGGCCTCATCAATCCCGGCGACGAGGTGATCCTTTTCGAGCCGTTCTACGACTCGTACCGCGCGTGCGTCGCGCTCGCGGGTGCGATTCCCCGCTTCATCACGCTGAGGCCGGATTCGACCGGACGGTTCGGATTCGACGAAGCGGAACTGCGCGGTGCCTTTACGGATCGGACGCGCGCAATCCTCGTCAACACGCCTCACAATCCGACCGGCAAGGTCTTCACGCGTGCCGAACTCGAACTGATCGCTTCGCTCTGCCAGAAGCACAACGCGATCGCAATCACGGATGAGGTTTACGAGCACCTGACGTACGAGCCGACCCTGCCGCACATTTCGCTTGCATCGCTGCCCGGCATGTGGGAGCGCACCGTCACACTCTCGTCCGTCGGGAAATCGTTCAGCCTGACCGGCTGGAAGATCGGCTGGGGGATCGCCCCGCCAAACCTCACTGCGGGGGTGCGTGCGGCACACCAGTTTCTGACTTTCGCGACCGCCACTCCTCTCCAATTTGGTGCCGCGGCAGTCATCGCGAACCCGGGCCCTATCGTCGAGCAGTACCGTGCTTTGTTCCGTCGCAACCGCGATGTGCTGGCAAAGGCGCTTACGGATCTTGGATTCAAAGCCTTCCCGTCCGACGGCACCTATTTCATAATGGCCGATCATTCCGCCGTCAGCGCACGCCTGGGTGCGTCGGATGACCGCGATCTCTGCCAGAAAATGATCGAACGCTGCGGCGTTGCCGCGATTCCACCCAGCGTGTTTTACGAAAACCGCGAACACGGCAAGCCGTTTGTCCGCTTCGCGTATTGCAAGAAGGCGGAAACGATTGATTTGGCCGTACAAAGGCTGGCCACGCTTGCGAAATAGCCCGCTCCCGCCAGCATCCACTCGATGTCTTGATGCCTGGCCCTTTGAAGCCTGGTCCCTCGATGCCTGCATCTGCCTCACAATTCCGCTCCTTTCTGGCCGCGGCGGAGCGTGCCGCGGACCCGCGCTGCGCACTGCGGCCGCACCTTGAAAAACTGGTTCGCGAGTCTGCCGAGTCCTTTCACTTGCTTGCGTTCGGCAAGGCATCGCTCGAAATGGCGGACGAGGCACTTCTTGTCCTTGGCGCTCGTATTGCGGGCGGCGTTGTCACGTGCGTGCCGGAACGGCTCGATTCGCTTTCGCCCGATCGGCGCGGGGCGTTTGATGCCGCGAAGTTTGAGTTGCTCCCGGCCGATCATCCGCTCGCCACGCAGCGGAATGTCGCTGCCGCGATGCGCGTCGGCGAGTTTGTCCGTTCGCTTGCTCCGTCCGGCCACCTGCTGGTGCTGATCTCTGGAGGGGGTAGCGCCCACCTGACTCTCCCGGCTCCTGAACTGTCGCTCGAACACCTCCGCGATGTCACACAACTTCTGAATCGCGCGGGTTGCGATATCCGGGAACTCAACGCGGTTCGCAAGCACTGCGAACAACTCAAAGGCGGCCGGCTCGGCGGGATGTGCCGGGCGCGGGATGTTCGCGTGCTCGTTCTGTCCGATGTTCTTTCTAATGGTGGGCCCGATGGTTTGGTCGAACCGCTCGATGTCATTTCCTCGGGACCGTTCACCCCCGATCCGACGACGTACAGCGACGCACTGGCCATTCTCGAAGATGTCGATGGCTGGAATCGCGCTCCCGAGATCATGCAGCATCTGCAACGAGGCGAGCGGGGCGAGATTCCGGAGACGCCTAAGCCGGGCGATCCGTCGCTGGGCTCTATCTCGACGACCGTGCTCGGTGGAAATCGGCAACTCGTGGACGCCCTCGCCGACCATGCTGCCTCGCTCAACCTGCCCGTCGTTGCGAAGTGGTACGACACAAGCGGCGATGCCGACGACATTGCCGAGCGCATCGTGGCGTTTGTGCGTTCGCAGCCAGGGGCGGCAGCCCCCCGTGCACTGATTGTCGGGGGCGAATGGACGGTCAGCGTCGGCGAATCGAGCGGAACGGGCGGTCCGAGTCAGCATCTCGCGCTCGCCCTTGCGATCGGCTTTGCCGGAACGACTGCCGGAGCAATGGTGTATTCCTCTGACGGGATCGACGGCCCGACCGATGGCGCGGGCGCGATTGTGGATGGAAATACGATGTCCGCCGCGATTGGTGCAGGGCTGGATCCTCGAACATCGCTCGCAAATCGCGACAGCCATTCGCTCTTTGCTGTCCTGCACGCCAAAGGTGCCTCGCACCTTCGGCCCGGCCCGACCGGCACGAACGTCAATCACGTCGCGGTTGTTCTGTTCTAGGTTCTGTCTGACGGATGGAATGTACGGCGCACGTTCGGTTGCGCGAAGTGAAAAGTGATGTCACACTGCGTCCTCTGGCAAGGAGGCCGCGGATGGGACGAGGTGATACCAGCGATGCGCAGTGGAAGTTGATCGAGCCGCTGCT
>JAEUJD010000070.1 GCA_016793015.1 Phycisphaerales bacterium | reverse complement strand
GCGCGTGATCGCCGATCTGCAACTCTCGACCAGCAACTGGCCACCCCGCAGCGTGCTCTCTGCAATCTCCTCGGCGAAGAACGAACTGCTCGATGCCGATGAGTTCGCGGCGCAGGCCCACGATTTCTACTCGCGCACGGTCGCCAAGATCTATCTGGGGTATCAGAAGGCTCTCAAGCTCGCCGGCGCGGTCGATTTCGACGACTTGCTGGTGCTGACCGC
The DNA here is from genome assembly GCA_016793015.1 of Phycisphaerales bacterium. Lineage (GTDB taxonomy): Bacteria > Planctomycetota > Phycisphaerae > Phycisphaerales > UBA1924 > JAFEBO01. The sequence goes on along the minus strand of JAEUJD010000070.1, from coordinate 3,741 downwards.
CAAACTGCTCAAGAGCAACGAAGAGGTCCGGCGCGAATGCAACGAGCGCTGGCGCTATCTGCTCATCGACGAGTATCAGGACACCAACCACGCCCAGTTCGTCATCGCCTCGCTCATCGCGGGAAAGAACGAAGAGGGCCATCCGCCCAATATCTGCGTCGTCGGCGATCCGGACCAGGCGATCTACGGCTGGCGCGGCGCGGATATCGCCAATATTCTGGAGTTCGAGACCAGTTATCCCGGCACCAAAGTGATCATGCTGGGCGAGAACTTCCGCTCCAACGCCCCGATCCTGCACGCCGCGGACCAGCTCATCCGCAACAACCAGAAGCGCAAGCACAAGGATCTGTTCACCTCCCGCAAAGGAGGCGAGAACGTCGAGGTCACCCTGACGCGCGACGAAAATCACGAGGCGGCGCTCGTGGTCGATTGGCTGAAATCGGTCAAGGACGAACGCGACGATTCGCCGACTTCCATCGCGTGGCGCGAGATGGCCATTTTCTATCGCACAAACTCGCTCAGCCGCGTGATGGAAGATGCGCTCCGCGGCGCGGGCGTCCCGTACACCATCGCCCGGGGCACCGCCTTCTACGACCGCGAGGAAGTGAAGAACGCCGTCGCCTACATGCGTCTGGTCGCCAACCCGAGCGACGATGTCTCGCTCTCCCGCATCGTCAACACCCCGACCCGCGGCATCGGTTCGACCTCGTTTGGAAAGATCGAGGATTATGCCGCAGAACACGGAACGCCCGTGCTGCACGCCATGCGCGAGGCCGGGCAACTGCTCGACGTCGTCGGACGCGGGGTCGCGGCGATCGGCAAGTTCGTGGAGATGATCGACTCCTGGACCGGCGGCGGCACATTCATGGGCTCGCAGGTTTCCACCTCGCTCGCCGATCTGGTCTCCCGCATCATCCGCGAATCCGGCCTCGAAGCCATGTACCGCACGCAGGCCAAGGCCAGCAACAGCGACGCCGACATGGAACGGCTCGACAACCTCGACGAACTCGTGAGTTCGGCACGCCAGTTCGAGATGGAATTCGATGCCATGGCCGACCCAGCCGCAGAAACGCGGCAAGCCGACGGCCTTGCCCGACCGAACGATCAGACGCCTCCCTTGCTCGCGATGCTGCGCGCCTATCTGGAGTCGATCGCGCTCGTGGCCGATGCCGATGCGGTCGATCCCGCGCAGGGCGCCGTGACGCTGATGACGCTGCACGCCGCGAAAGGCCTGGAATTCAAGGCCGTGGCGATCATCGGGCTCGAAGAAGGCCAGTTGCCGCACAGCCGCGCCCGGGAATCGCAGGAGCAACTCGAAGAAGAGCGTCGCCTCTGCTTCGTGGGCATCACCCGCGCGATGCGAAGGCTGCACATGACCAGCAGCCGCTACCGCACCCTGCGGGGAATTCCGGAACGAACCATTCCCAGCCGCTTCCTGGATGAATTGCCGCGCGAGTCCGTGCGCTTCAGCAACCAGGCCGATGCGACGGCGGGGCTGGAAGATTTCATCGAGCGAGGTGAAGGCAGAGATGGAAGCGGGAGCGGTGGTGGGGGGCAGCGCTACGAACCGGAAGGTGAGTTTGCATCGAAAGACTCGAAGCGTGCCAAACTCGCCTGGAGTTCCAGCAGCGGCACGCCAAAGAACGCGGCATTCCCGGTCGGCGCAATCGTCCGCCACCCGCAGTTTGGCGAGGGCGAAGTTGTCAGCATCACGGCCGGCGCAAACGCCCGCGCGACGATTCGCTTCCGGGGGGTCGGGACCAAGACGCTGGTGCTTGAGTACGCGCGGCTCACGCGAGTGAAGTAGGCATCCGGCGCTCAGTCTCCAAGTTGAAGGCCGAGCTCGAAAAGACGAACGCCGAGTTGCGGAGTAGGCGGAGGTGCGCAGAGGAAAAGCAGGAGAGAAGTTTTAGAGCAAGTTCATCGCAAGCCTGGCGTTCCTGGCTCTTGAGCTGCGAAGCAGCGGCCGCCATGAGCCTGGGGCGCCAGCCCCAGGAAAAGGCAAAGGCGGTCATCAAAGCCGCGAAGCGGCGACACTGCTGCGAGGTGAAAGCGATCCACCATTCAACGACTCCTCACCCGCATTTCGGTTCTCATCATTTCCAGTTTTTCTTCTCTTCTCCGCGAAACTCCGCATTCTCCGCCCACTCCGCGTTCTCTCCGTTTCGCGAGCACTCCAACCGAACTTTTCGGCGCACCACCGCGCTGTATTCTCACATTCGTATTTCAGGAGTTTCGCATGAAGACGATCCACACTCACGTCGCTGGTGCTCTCGTACTCGCTTTGCTTGCCGGAACCGCGCAGGCCCAAAACGATGCCGCGCAGGGACCCGTCGTCACCATCTACAGCACCCTGAACCCCGGTCAAGGCGTGCCGCGGGATGCACTGGCGCAGGCGAGGTACAACGGCGGCTGGTCGAATATCTCAAGCATCGTCCAAGGCTTCGCAACGGTGCGCCAGTACCTGACGCTTGATCTCAAGAACGGCCTGAACGACGTGCGAGTCACCGACGTCGCCGCCCTCATCGAGCCAACAACCGTCTCCTTCCAGTCCCTCACAGCCCCGACCACAACGCGCGTGCTGGAACAGAACTTCCAGTTCGATTTGATCGGGCGGGAGAAGCTGCTTGAGAGGTACCTGGACAAAGAGATCAAGGTCGGCTCGCCTGCGGGGGATAGCTTGTCGTTCACGAGCGGCACGCTGCTGAGCACCGCCGGTGGCATCGTGATGCGTGACAAAGGGGGGCAGATTCAGATCGTGGGGAATGCGACCAACTTTGAGTTGCCTTCGCTGCCACAGGGTTTGCTCACGCGCCCGACGCTGCTCTGGCAGGTCGAAACGCAGCAGCCCGGCACGCACACGGCGCGGATCACGTACGAAACCGCGGGCATGACGTGGTGGGCGGACTACAACGCCCTGTTCGCTTCCGGCAAGGACAACAACAGCGGCACGCTCGATCTCTCCGCGTGGGTCAGCATCGTGAACCAGTCGGGCGCGAGCTACCCGCAAGCGACGCTGAAGCTGATCGCGGGGCGTGTGAACAGAATTCAGCCGCAGGGTTCCCTCTACAGCCCACGCATGGCGAAATCGATGGCGATGGAAGATCGCGCCGACGGCTTCGAGCAGAAGGCCTTCTTCGAGTATCACCTCTACACGCTCGGGCGGGCGACGACGCTGCCCGACAACTCGACCAAGCAGATCGAGCTTTTTCCGGCCGTGTTCAAGATCCCGTGCGAGAAGACACTGGTCTACGACGGTCTCGCGATGGATGTCGGCGATTATGGCGGGCCGATGACCGATCAGGGCTTCGGTGCGCAGGGCCGCACGACGGTGGATGTGTATCTGCGGTTCGAGAACTCGAAGGCTTCGGGCCTTGGTATTCCGATGCCGGCCGGTCGCGTCCGCGTCAGTCAGGTTGATCCCGGTAAGGGCGCGAGCCCGGCCGACGCGATGGCCGAGTTCATCGGCGAGGATGTGCTGAAGCACACGCCGAAGGATGAGTCCGTGCTGCTGAAGCTCGGTGCCGCGTTCGATGTGGTGGGGGAGCGCAAGCAGGTCGACTTCAAGGTGGACAGCAACCGGCGCACGATGGAAGAGACCATCGAGATCAGCGTTCGGAACCGCAAGGACGTGAAGACGAATGTCATCGTGCGCGAGCGTCTCTATCGCTGGGCCAACTGGGAGATCAGCGGCGCAACCGAGAAGTACGAAAAGACCGATGCACGCACCATCCAGTTCCC
>JAEUJD010000053.1 GCA_016793015.1 Phycisphaerales bacterium | reverse complement strand
TGGAGGAACTTCATATTGGCGGGACAGGGGTCGACGATGCCGCTCTAGCGTTGATCGGGTCGCGTAAATCGAGCCTGAAACGCCTCAAGCGTCTAGACCTGGACGAAGCGGGAATCACCGACGCAGGGCTGATGCAGGCATTGAGCTCAAGTTCGCGATTGCAATCCCTCCGAGAAATCAACATTACCGGAGTTTCACTTTCCGCACAAACGAAGGAATGGCTCCGTGTGAACGCTCCGAATTTCAATAGGTGGCAGTCGTTCGGAGCGCCTAGGTGCTGAACGCACTGAGCTCGCTTGGCGCATTCTGCCAACTGATCCACCGGCACCAGCGCTCAATTGCGCGAGGTCCGACTGCCGTGGAATCCGGCCGATTCGTCGCTGGCCACGGACCGCCGTGCACCATGCCTTCAGCAACTCGAACGCCTGTCGGCACGCCATTGAAAACGATCCGTCCCGCTCGATCCGCGAGATCGGGGAGAAGGCTGGTCAGCGTTTCGCGATCGGAGTCGTCGAACCAGACGGAAATGGTGAGCGCGCCTGGAAGCTTGTCGACTGCGGCACGAGATTCGTCCATCGTGCCGGAGAGGACGATTGCCGCCGGGCCGAACATTTCGGTTTCGAGGATGTCGGGAAGCGCGAGGGCTGCTTTGGTGGGCGCATGAAGCACCAGGGGCGTGGTCTGGTCTGATTCGCCATTGTTGAGGTGAGTCGATACGTCTTCGCCCACGGCCCGCGCCACTTTCGCAACGGCCTTTCGAAATCCGGCGAGAACGCCCGGTGAGAGCATTCGCCGCGCGGGATGCTTTTCGAGATCTGCTTCGAGCATCGACGCAAAGGTGCGGTCATTCGACGGCACGAGGACAATGCCGGGGCAGGTGCACTGCTGGCCGTGCCGTGCTGCGATGGAGTCGGCGAGAGACTTCGCGATCTCCTTCGCACGAGTGGCAAGTGCACCGGGGAAGATGATGTTCGGATTCACGCTTCCCATCTCGGCGAAGACGGGAATCGGCACTGTCCGTCCATTCGCGATTTTTATGAGCGACATGCCGACGGTGGTGGAGCCGGTGAAGCCGACTGCGGCTGCGGATGGATGTTCGATCAGTTCGCGTGCGAATTCCGCAGTATTCAGGCCGTCGTCCTCCGCATAGCAAAGGACGTCAGGATTTACGCCTGAAGACTTGATCGCATCGCGGGCGATGCTTGCGATCAGGCGGCCGGTGTTGCGGTGGGCGGGATGCTCCTTGACGACGACGGGGCAGCCCGCGGCGAGGGCGGAAGCGGTGTCGCCGCCGCAGACTCCGTACGCGAGCGGAAAGTTGCTCGCGCCGAAGACGATCACGGCGCCTCGGAGTGGGATGAGCATCGTGCGGACGTCGTGGTTGGGGCCGATGGCGTCGGAGGCGTTTGGCTCGGGTGGAGAGTGGATCGCGCGAACCCAGTTCCCGTTCTGGATGAGTGCCGCGAACATCTCCAGTGTGCGCGTCATTCGGGAGAATTCCGGAGCGAGTTCTTCCGCGGTCAAAGCCGTTTCGTGCGAGCAGGCTGCGATGATCAAGTCGCGGGCGTCGGCAAGGGCCGAGGCGATCGCTCGCAGCAATCGCGAACGAATCGCGGGATCAGCCATAGATCGCTGGGAGTTCGCGGCGACGCCGACAAGTTCAGAATGCATGCGAAAAGGGTACTGGGGTTGGTGCCGCGAACGAGTCTCAACTTCATGGATTGCAATCGGATGGACGCGTGCGATACCAAATCGAGGGTGGAGCAAGCGTCCGAGGGCGGGCTGCGGCACACTACATTTCGGCATGTCGCTCATCGACACATCGTTTGTCAAATCTGTTCTGAACCACGAAGCGCCGTGGAGCGAGAGTCACGATTCCACGGGTGAATTTCTCGGTCTGGGCATGCTGTATTACTCGCTGGCGTATTCGCTTCGGGCGCGGGTCGCGATCTGCCTTGGGTCGGGCGGCGGGTTTGTGCCGCGGGTGCTGAGGCAGGCGCAGCGCGACCTCGCGATTCCCGGTTCGACCACGATTTTGGTGGACGCGAACTTGCCCGAGGCGGGTTGGGGCGCACCGCAGTGGCTCGAACCGAGTTCTTTTTTCCGCGTGCGCTATCCCGAAGTCCGCATCATTCAGCAGCGCACGGACGATGCGATTCGGGAACTGCGGAGCACGGCGGTCCGGGCGGAGTTGATACACATCGATGCCGACCATTCCTACGAGCAGGTTCGGCGCGACTTTGAGAACTATTCCGAGTTGTTGGCCGTTGGAGGCGTGATCTCCCTGCACGACACCGGTCCGGATCGGGTGAGGGACATTCCCGGGATGGGCGTGCCCCGCTTGATCCGCGAGATCCGTCGGTCTGGGCGCTGGGATGTGCTGGAGTTTTCCGAGATTGCGGCGGGCACGGCGGTCGTTCGCCGCAGGCCGCAGCGGACAACAGGCCTTTGGACACGAGTGAAGCATCGCTTCCGTGGCCACTGAGCGCCGCGATACCCTCTGCCCGCGTGAAGTCAGACCCCTCCATCTCCGGCGTTGGTGAACTCGTCCCCGATCTTCCCCGCAAGGTCGGCTTTTGGGGCGCGATCGCGGTGATGGTGGGGGTGGTGATCGGCAGCGGCATCTTCCGCACGCCGACGACGATCGCTCAGAATCTTGGCGATCCGTGGCTGATCCTGGGCTTGTGGTTTCTGGCCGGGCTGATTGCCCTTTGCGGCGCGCTCACGTTTGCGGAACTCGCGGCGATGATGCCTCGCTCGGGAGGCGTGTACGTCTTCCTTCGCGAGGGCTTCGGTCGCTGCCCGGCGTTTGTGTTCGGCTGGACGTACATGCTGATCACCAAGCCCGCCGCGGCGGGCGGGATCGCGATTGTCTTTGCAGAGCATTTCAACACGCTGACCGGGTTGAAATGGAACGCGCCGCTGCTGACGTGCGCAGCACTTTTCATTCTCACGTTGATCAACGTGCTCGGGGTGCGTGGGAGTGCGCGCTTCGCGATTGTCGTGACCGGCCTGAAGTACATCGCGATCGCGGCGGTCATCGTTCTCGGCGTCGTTGCCGCGCTGCGGCAAGTGGCGGTCGGTGAGTCAGCCGGGCACTTCCAAGCCGTCGCGGCGCCAAAGCCGCTGTTCCTCGCGATCGTTCCCGTGATGGCCGCGATCATGTGGACGTACGACGGATGGGCGGATGTCGGTGCGATCGCCGGCGAAGTGAAGAACCCCGAAAAGACGCTTCCCCGCGTGTACATCATCGGAACCTTCTCGGTCATCGCTCTCTACATGCTCGCGAACGCGGTCTATCTCTGGCACATCCCGCTGCCCGAGATGGCGGCGACGCAGACCGTTGCGCCGCTGCTGCTTGAGAAACTGGCCGGCCCGATCGGTGCCGCGGCTGTCACGATCATCATCATCGTTTCCACGCTCGGTTCGTCCCATGCCAGCGTCATGACCGGTGCCCGCGTCACGTTTGCGCAGGCACGCGACGGCCTGCTCTTCCGCTTCCTCGCCAAGATTCACCCGAAGTACGAGACTCCGGCTGTTGCGCTCTGGGTCCAGCTCGCCCTCTCTTGCACCGCGGTGATGCTGCTCCAGGATTTCTCGAAACTGGCCGACAGCTTTGTTTTCACCATGTGGATCTTTTACGGAATGGGTGCACTGTCTCTCTTCATTCTGCGAGCCAAGCACCATTCGCATGCCCGCCCCTTCCGCGTCCCGGGCTATCCGGTTGTGCCCGCGATCTTCGTCCTTGCGAGTGTTGCGATGACGGTGCTCGCGATTCAGAGCGATCCGAAAACGACGCTGATGTGGCTTGGGGTTCTCGGGGCGGGTGTGCCTGTTTATTTCGTGTGGACGAAATTGTTTCCGCCGGCCGTTGCAGCGCGGGGCTGAATCAGCATTTGCCGCTTTGGAACTTTGGCCCTTTGGCTCTTTCGCTTACTTCTTCGGGTCGTACGCCATCGCCAGATCTTCCTGAGAAAGATCTTTCTTGAAGTCGTCGAGCGCGCGGTTCAGCATTTCCACCGTCCGCTGCGCCGCCGCGACGGCGTTATCCATCGAGCTCTTGCCGGTCACTTTTTTCAGCTGATCGCCTAACTTCAGTTCGGCAAGTCGCTTATCGGAAATCTGCCTGGCCTCGACGAGGCCCCGCAACAGCGCCTCGGCCTTGTCGCGTGCAGCTGTGGTTTCCGCGAGAATTCTCTGGCGCTCACTCAAAGACATGCCTCAAAGTGTACGGACCCGCCGTCCACCGAAATTCTTACTCAACTTTCACGCTGGTCTCATCCACCGGGGGCAATATCCCTCTGTTGTCCGGTCCGCGGACGTCCCCGGAATTCGTCCGCGGCCGGACAACACCTTTTTCTTTGAGATTTCATTTCGACCAGTCGGGTCTCGGCG
>JAEUJD010000051.1 GCA_016793015.1 Phycisphaerales bacterium | reverse complement strand
CGGCGCCGACGCTGTAGATCACGGCCGTATCGTCCTTGAGCATGATCGAGAAGTTGGAGCCGTTATCGCCGATGATCGTCATCTCGTGCGGCTGCGGCTCGCTCTTGGCATCGACCACCTGATCGCGCATCGGCACGAAGTACTCGAGGGGCGGGCGGTTGGCGTTCTGGAGCTGCGGATTGAACGGATCGATATCGAGCCGCTCCATCCACTCCGGCGCGATCGACGAGAGCTTGGGGGGGAACGTCTTGCGTGCGTAGAAGGAACCGACGATCGCGAGCGCGGCACGCGTGCCGACGATCTCGGTGCGGACGGCCTGACGCAAGTTGAAAAGTTCGGACATCTGGGGGACCGTCGCGCTGAGCACCGCGAACATGGTGGGATCGAGCTTGTCGCGCTCGAACGGCAGCGAGTTCAGGGTGTGGAACCACTCGAGCGGCCAGCGCTTGGAGTAGTCATCCGACAGCTTCTTCACTTCTTCGTTGGTCGCGTACCAGTCGGCGTGGCCGGTGCCCGCGCTCTTCCACTGCGCCGCTTCGCTGAAGAGCCGGAGCGGCTGCTCGGACGAGGTGAGCGTCGCCATCGTGGTCGGAAAGGTGCGCTCGTTGACGCCGCCTTTGGGCGTCATCACGATCGCAACGGCCTGCTCGGCGCCGACCAGATCACCCTTCGGAAACAGGATGCGATCGACGCGGACTTCGCCCTTGTCATCGAGCGACTTGATAAAGCCCAGGATCTGGTCGCGGGTGAGGAGCCGCTTGCTGCGGAAATCAAGGTACGCGATGTCGCGCACGCGTTCGAGCGAGGAGATCATGGTTTCGAGTCCCCAGCGCGCTTCGCGGAAGAACTGGCGGTCGGCGATCTGGCGTCCGAGCACCAGCACACGCCCCATGAGCGCGATCGCTTCGTTGACTTTGCCCTCGGCCTGGAGGCGGGTCGCCTCGATATTCGCAAGGATGTTCAGCTCGGTGAGCTTGGACAGATAGAGAAACTGGGCACCGGCCAGGAGGGGTGGATCGCCGAGTTCGGTGTAGAGACGAGATTTCACGAGCGCGGGCGTGACGGCGGCGACGCCGTAGCCCTGGCCCCACACCATCGGGGGTGGGCTGGCCTGCGGGGCGGTCGCCTTGGCGAGCGCTTCGAGTGCCGCACGCTGGGCCGGCTTCATCGCCCAATCGAGCGCATCCTTCCAACTCTGCATTTCGGGCACGATCAGACGGGCCGGCTCGAGATCTCGAACCGAGGCGGGAGGCGAATCCAGCGCTGCGAGAGCCGGAATCAGAATGGTGTCACTTCGCTTGGCAGCCGGAATGTCCGCGTACATCGCGTTGACGCGGCTGACAAAGTCCTGCGCGCACGCCAGCGGCGCGACGATCGCGACAGCCAGCACCATGGCCAATTGAACAAAGCGGGTCTGCATAAGCCGATCGTAGCCGAAGGCATAAACGGCTGCCAAAAACAAAGCCGGGGCTCGAAAGCCCCGGCGTGAACTTGCTGTAATTCTTCAGACCGAATCAGCCCGCGCGGCTGCCCTCGAAATTCGGGCTTGAGAAACGCGAGGAACGGGGCGGGGCCGAATCGTCACGGCGACCTGCGTCGGCGCCTTCGCCACGGAAGAACCGGCTGGGCCGATCGTCCGTGAGACGCTGATTCAGCTTGGTGAGCGCTTCGTCCACGATCTGGCGGACGCGCTCGCGGCTAATGCCGACTTCTTCGGCGACTTCCTTCAGCGTGAGGGGCTCGCAACCGTCGAGGCCGAAACGCAGACGCAGGATGCGGGCCTCGCGATCATCGATCGTCTCGAGGAGACGACGGAGGGTCTCGAGCTCGTCATCACGAAGAATGTTGTCGTGCGGCGTGGAGTGACGCGAATCCGCGAGGATGTCGCTCATCTTCAGAAGATCGCCGTCGATGTCGCGTGAGTCGCTGCCGGGGCTCTGGAAAGCCTTGACGGCGCGCTTGATGACCCGGAGCTTCTTCACCGGCAAGTCCATCGCCTTGGCGAGGTCTTGCAGGCTGGGCGGATAGCCAAGTTCCTGCTCGAGCTTGCGGGCCGCGAGCTTCCACTTGGCGATCAGTTCGACCATGTAAGCCGGGACGTGCACCGGCTGCGTGGCGTTGACCAAAGCACGCTTGATCGCCTGCTTGATCCACCAGCTCGCGTAGGTGCTGAACCGCGCGCCCTGCGAAGGATCGAATCCTTCCACGGCGCGAAGCAGACCGATGTTGCCCTCTTCGATGAGATCCGAGAGAGGCAAACCGCGGTTTGCGTAGTTCTTTGCGATTGCAACAACGAGCCGAAGGTTCGCGCGGATCATCCGCTCGCGAGACTTCGGGCAATTCTCGTTAATGATCGCCCAGCCAAGTTCCTTCTCTTCGTCAGCCGTGAGAAGCTTGGTCCGATTGATTTCCTGAAAGTACACATGCAGGTCGGATTGGACCTGAACAGAACCCTGACGGGCCCGAGCGGAACTCGCTGCCACTGTTCTACCACCTTCCGGGGCACCACACCCCTCTCAACTCCTCGGCCCGGCCGTACAAGCCCGGGCACACCACACAGAAGGCTACGCAAGAAGTCATCGACCGGTTGCAATCGACGTTGTCGATCGATCAAATCACCGTGTCCTGACTCTTTGCGCAGCTCCTCCTACTTGAACCATGACACAGACTGCGCCAAATGCAAATCCGGCAGCCAGAAAAAGCGAAAATTTTCACTAAACGATGCAGTCCAACCTGCCGAAATCACCGGATTCTTCTTCATAGCCCCTCCTGACCCTAGCGGAGGTCGAACAAGCCTTGCGTTTCAGGACTATCTTGCTACGGTTCTTCTGTTCCTCATGAACAACGACCTCAGCAAACTCCTGTCGGAATGGGCGTATGAGCCCGGATCGATCAACGCCCGCCTGATTCAGGGCGACGATGGCCAACCCAGAATCCAGATTCGGGTCGATTTGGGCATTCTCCAGATGTTTCCGACCGGCCGCCCGGACGGCGAACGCCCCCACGGCTTCCCGAGCCTCCTGGAGTACTTTGAGGCCCAGCTCGACTCCAAGGCCGAGGAAGAGGAGGGAGCCCCTGCGGAGCGTTTCTCGCTCGATGCCGAGGACAGCCGCCTGCTCCGCGAGGAAGCGGTGCAGTACTACCACCGGTATCTCGCCCTCCTGGCACTTGAAGACTTTGAGGGCGTCGTTCGCGACACCACCCGCAACCTGCGGGTTTTAGACCTCTGCGCGGCCCATTCGGAGACCGAAGGTGACCGGAACGTGCTCGAGCAGTTCCGGCCGTACATCCTGATGCTCCGCGCCCGGGCGATGGCGAGCCAGGCCCTCAAGGACAACGAGCCCAAGGCCGCGGTCTTCGCGCTCGATCAGGGCCTCGAATCGCTCCGCCAGTATTTCTCGAGCGTGGGGCAACCCCAGATGTTCGATGCATCGGCGGAGGCCGACATGCTTCGCGGAATGCGTGAGTCGCTCGTGCCCAAGCTGCCGGTCAGTCAGCACGCCGAACTTCGCACGCGGCTTGCCGAGGCGATCGAGAACGAGAACTACGAGCTCGCGGCGATCCTCCGTGATGAACTCAAGATGATGGGCAAGACGGCCACGCCGCTGCCTGCCGCGGCAGCGCCGGAGCCTGATAAGAAATCGGACGAAGGCAAAGACGACAAGGCCGCCGACTGAGCGGCCGGCGCACCGATTACGAGGCCTGGGGCTGGGGAACAAGATCAGGTCCGCGACGGCTCTGCAATTTCTCGAAGATCTGCTTTTCCATCGCGTCGGCGGTGACGACCTCTTCGACCACGGCGTGATCCGCGCCCGCCTCGTACGCGCGGAATGCGCCACTCAGGTAACCAGTGCGGCAGGCGATAAATGTTGTCGCCGAAAGGCCTCTTGCCGTCGCGATGGCCCGCAGCGTTGCTTCGTCGTCGGGGATTGTGATGACGATCGCATCGGAAACGCGGGCGCCGGCGGCCTCGAGCACTTCGGGATTCGTGATGTCGCCGTACAGAATCGAGCGGCCGAGCTTGAGCTGGCGCCGCACGGTTTCGGGGTTCAGCTCGATGACTGTGTAAGGGACTTTCTGCACATCGAGACGTGCCGCAAGACTTCGGCCCACGGGCCCGAATCCCGCGATGATGACGTGGCGGGCCTGCAAGCGTTCGTGTGCGCCGGCTTCGGGGGGCGCTGCTTCGCGTGCGTCGGCTTTGACCAATACGCCAAGCCGTTTGGTCCAGGGTGGCGGACCGAATCGCTGCATCTTTGCGGCCAGCGGATGCGCCCACGCGAACAGGAATGGCGACAGAATCAGCGAGAGGACGACGACCGCGATCATCGCGCCGAGAGGCGGGCCCGACAGAATCGGTGCGGGGTGGGTATCGCCGGCGGCGGCGAGGAGTACAAGGCTGAATTCACCCGCGTTTCCGAGGTAGATCGCGGTGATGATGGCGAGCGGGGCCGAGCTGCCGAGCCCCCACACGCAAAGCCACGTCACGCCGATCTTGACCGACATGAGGACCACAACGCCGAGGAAGATGTAGTGCAGGTTCGGGGCGATCTCGTGGATCTTGATTCCAAGCCCGACCGTGGTGAAGAAGATCGCCATCAACAGATCGCGGAGCGGCTCAAACTGCCCGGCGAGCTGCGTGCGATAGGGCGTGAAGGCGAGGAGCAACCCGGCGAGGAACGCACCGAGTTCGGGGCTGAAACCGAGCAGACTGGTCGCGACGGCCGCGGAAAGCGCGATCGCGGCGGAGCTGACAAGCACGAGTTCTTTGGAGCCGAACCCGGTCTTGCCGCTCGAGCCCTGGGCACCGACATCGGCGACGAACTCGAGCAGGGCGGGGAGGGCGTAGCGGCCGATCATCAGGAGGAGGGTGACGCCGGCAAGCCCGATGAGAACGGTGATGGCGGCGCCCTTGAAATCGGGCGGAGCAGCAGCGTGCTCACCGGGGCTGCCGGCGGCGTGCCATGCCGCGATCGCGGGGAGTAAACCCAGCATGAGGATCGACATGAGATCCTGCGCGATGGAGACGCCCACGCAGAGCCGTCCGTGGGTCTGGTGGAGTTCGCGGCGCTCTTGAAGCACGCGGAGCAGAACGGCGGTCGAAGAGATCGAGAGCGCCATGCCAACGGCGATCGCGACCGGTGCAGAAAAGCCAAAGGCCATTGCGCAGAACGAAAGTGCCGCGGCGCAGGCGACCGTTGCGGTGATGCCGAGCCCGAAGATCGAGACCATCGAGCGGCGGAGCGACTCGATCTCGAGTTGCAGGCCGATGGTGAACATCAGCAGCACGGTGGCGAATGAACTGATGTTCTCGACCTCGCCCAGGCTGATCTCGTATCGCTGCTTGACCGCCGCGGCGAGGATCGACACCAGTGCGCCGGCGATGATGTAGCCGGGGATGATCTGAAGGCGGAACTTGCGGAAGAGCGTGGCGACGACGGCGGCGGTGACGAGGATGACGACAAGGCCGACGGCGGTGCTGCCGTGGGTGTTTGCGTGGGCTGCCTGTTCGGCGAGCATCGTCGTGGACAGTCCGATCACTCCGCCACCCCACCGACTGAAGCCGAGGGTGGACGGCGATGGCGCTGCACAAGCACGGCGAGGAGAGTCACGTCTGCCGGCGTGATTCCTTCAAGGCGGCTGGCCTGACCGAAAGTCTCGGGTCGAAACTTGCTGAGCGCGAGGCGTGCTTCGGTGCGGAGAGGTGTCATTGCGTGATAGTCGATTTCGTCGGGAAGGCGGCGGCGTTCCATTTCCTGGCCGCGTTTGATATCGGTGCGGGCGCGATCAATGTACGGAGCGTACCGGCGTTCGGCGAAGACGGTTTCCCAGACTTCTTCGGGCACGCCGGCCGACACGGCGTCGTCCGCCATCGCCTGCTTGAGCTGCTGCGCATCGAACTCCGGCATGCGGACGAGCTTGGAGAGCTGTTCGCCGTTGATCGAGGTCCGATCGAGCCGCGTGTTGACGGCGCGCAGTCGCTCTGCGCGTTCCGAATGCCGACGCCATCGCAATTCACCCAGATCGTTCTGGAGCAGGCCGAGTTCGCGGGCTACGGGTGTCAGGCGATCCGCGCTGTTGTCGGCACGCAGCATGAGGCGATGCTCGGCACGGCTTGTGAACATGCGGTACGGCTCGACGGGGGTCTTCGTGACCAGGTCATCCATCAGGACGCCAATGTAAGCCTGATCGCGCCCGAACGTGAACTGCTCGCGGTCGAGCGCGCGGAGCGCGGCGTTGAGTCCGGCGACCAGGCCCTGCGCCCCCGCTTCTTCGTAGCCGCTGGTGCCGTTGATCTGTCCCGCGAGAAACAGGCCGTCGACCAGGCGCGTCATACCGGTCGCGGCGATCTGGTGCGGGCGGACCATGTCGTACTCGACGGCGTATCCGTAGCGGTAGATCTCGGCGTTTTCGCAGCCGGGCATGGAGCGAACGATCTTGTCCTGCACGTCGGCGGGCAGACTCGTCGAGATGCCGTTGCAGTAGATCCAGTCGTCGCGGAGCGATTCGGGCTCGAGAAAGACGCCGTGCGTTTCACGCTCGGCGAAGCGCACGACCTTGTCTTCGATCGAGGGGCAATAGCGCGGGCCGATCGACTCGATCTGCCCGGAGTACATCGGGGCGCGGTGCAGGTTCGCGCGGATCAGCTCGTGCGATTCGGCGGTCGTTCGTGTCTGGCGGCAATTGATCTGCTCGAGCACCGGGAAACGGGCGGTGGAAGGGATCGATGCGCTCGCGCCCTCTTTGCAGAGAGTCAGGTCACTGAACGGCGTGGCGTGTTGATCGCCGCCGGCGATTTCGAGATCATCCCACCTGATGGAACCACGCTTCAGGCGCGGCGGCGTTCCGGTCTTGAGCCTGCCGAGTTCGAATCCGAGCGAACGGAGCGCACCGGAGATCCCGACGGCGCTGGCCTCGCCGAAGCGCCCGCCTTCAACCTTGGATTCGCCGGTGTGCATCAGCGCCCGCATGAAGGTGCCGGTTGTGAGCACGACTGATTCTGATTCCAAACGCGTGCCGGCGACGAGCACGCCCCGGATTCGGTCGCCGGAGACAATCAATTCATCGACCGTGCCCTGCACGATCTGGATCTCGGAGCGTGAGGCGAGCATGGCCTGGACGCATTCGGCGTAGGCGTGTTTGTCGCATTGCGCGCGAGGCCCCCGGACGGCCTGCCCCTTGCTCGTGTTGAGAACCTTGAACTGAATTCCGGTCGCGTCGGCCGCGAGGCCCATGAGTCCGCCGAGCGCATCAATCTCGCGAACGAGTTGTCCCTTTGCCAAGCCCCCGATGGCGGGATTGCAGCTCATCACGCCGGTCTTTGTCGGGTCGATGGTGACGAGCGCGACGCTTTTTTCGGTGCGCAGGATGTTTGCCGCGGCCCATGCCGCCTCGACACCCGCGTGACCGCCACCGATCACGATGACCTGGAATCGCCGCTCGTTCATCCGCTCAATCGTAGGAGAAGATCGCGCACACCTAGTCGGCGCGGACGTTGCCCTGTTTGCGTCCGATCTCGCTGATGACCTGCTTTTCTTCGTCCGTCAGCGCTTCGGGTTTGGGGACGAGCACGCGAATCACGGCGTACAGATCGCCCGCGTCCCCCTTGGCGGGCTGGATGCCCTTGCCCCGCAGGCGCAGCTTGGCGCCGCTGGAAGTTCCGGGCGGAATTCGCATCTCGACCGTGCCGTCAAGAGTCTGCACGCTGACAGTCGCGCCGAGAATCGCCTCGGACACGCTGAGCGCGAGATCGAGCGAGAGATCGTTGCCGTCTTCGCGCCGGAAAACCGGATGTCCACCCACGCGGATGTTCAGCACCAGATCGCGGTCGCCGGCACCCTTGCGCATGCGGAGCTGCTGCTTGTCGCGCACGCCTGCGGGGATGTTGACCTCGATCGTCCGCGCCTTGCCGTCGAGATTGAGCTTCAGATCTTCGGTGCCGCCCCGCGCCGCGCCCATGAACGTGAGGAACAGATCGTGTTCGAGCGGCTCGGGCTCAACGACGCGCTGCGAGCGTGCCCTGCTTCCACGCGGACCGGCTGCGCCGCCCGTGCTTCCGAACGGCGAACCACCGAATGGATCGCGAGCTCGACCGCCTCCGAAAAACGACTCGAACATGGAACCGATTTCTTCCTGGTCCATGTCCATCTGGTCGGCGCGGACACGCTGCCCGCCTTCCCACGGAGTGCGCGGGCCGTGACCGGCTGTGCCCGCGTCTGCGGCGGCAGAGCCGGGAACGACACCGAACTGGTCGTAGTAGCGGCGTTTCTTCTCGTCGGAGAGAACGTCGTACGCCTCCTGAACCTGTGTGAACTTGGCGGCGGCGTCGGGGGCCTTGTTCACGTCCGGGTGGTACTTGCGCGCGAGCGTGCGATACGCCTTTTTGAGTTCATCGACGCTGGCCGACTTGGCCACACCGAGCACGCTGTAGAGATCTTTTTCGCTCATCCTTTGCCACATTCCGCGATGAAGAGCGAGCAGGGCTCGCGACAAAACGATAGACGGCCGGGCGGGGTGCCCGGCCGTCTGTGGACTGAACTGGTTGGGCTTACTTCGGAGCCGGCTCGGCGGGCTTGGGTGTCTGAACGGGCTGGCCATCCGGCCCGATCGGAACAATCTGGTCCTTGAGCGCACGAAGGTCGGTTCCTCCCACGGTAACGGGGATCGAGGCGTCCTTCACGGTCGGGTCCTTCAGACGCATGACCTCGAAATCAAAGTACAGATCGGCCCACGGGGGAATGCGGGTACGCGGGTTGCCGAATTCGCCGTACGCGGATTCCCACGGGATGTAGACGCGGCGCACGGTGCCGACATTGGCGCCGAGCAACCCCTGAATGAATCCGGGGATCACCTGCTTGCCGTTGACGTTGAACGTGAGTGGATTGGGCGGCTGGCGATCGAGCGAGCTGTCGAACCGGAGGCCGTTCGCCAGGAATCCGAGGTAGTGGACGGAGATCTCGTCGCCGAGTTCGCAGACGCGCGAGTCTTCACCCCGGCGGTACTCGATGACAAAGACGTTGCCGTCGCGCTTGAACGTCTGCACGGGAGGCTCGAACCGGGCGAACTCGAATGTGCTGTCGCCCTTGGCGCCCCAGATCACTTCGCCGTTGCTGTCGAAGCCTTTGTCGGCAGTGACGATGCGATCGGGTTTGATCTCGACTTCGCTGGTCATTTCCACTGCACCAAGGCGGCCGGTGGGGAACGGATGGGGGCTCTTGCCCTTGTAGCCGGCACCGTCGGCGGTGAGTTCGAGGTCGATGGTGGCAACAAGATCGCGCCGCGAAACGGGCGGGAAGATGTCGGGATTCGCCCAGAGGCCGACGAGAGCACCGCCGATCTGCCTCATCGGCTCGAACGTGCGGAGACGCAGGCCGTTCTTGTGCTTGTACACCTGGAAGAACGCCTGGCGATACGGTGCCTGCAGCGAATCGACACGGGCCGATTCCACGTACATCAGGTCGGTCAGATCGGGCGAGCGGGCCGGCGCGATGAACATCGCCACTTCGATGGCTTGCTTCGGATCCGCGCCTTCGGGGAGCGGTGCCGTGGATTTCCAGCTGCCGATGAGCATTTTCGAGATCTTCTCGATCTCGGGATCGCTCCAAGTGATGGGGGCGACGGGTTCGCGAACCTTTACCGGAGCCGCTGCAACTGGGGCGGTTGGTGCCGCGGCCGGTGGCGCCGAGGGCGGAGGGGTCTGAACAGCGGCGGGCTCGTTTGCAAGGGCGAAGCCACTGATCGCGACCATGGTGGTCAGCACGCCCATCTTTGATTTCAGTTTCATCCAGAGTCTCCTGATTCCTTCCAGCGCGTTCGCAGGCCAATTCGTTCGGCTCGCGGCGCGGGAAAGTTCAGCCCAAACCTTCGATACGTTCTCGGACAGTGACCGAACGGGGGTTATCAAGCCAGTTCGGGGAACATCTTGCGGACGACGCCGACCAGATCCTTCACGTGGCTGATCGACTCATCCATGAACTTCTTCTCGGTGCCGTCCATCTTGAAGGAAAGGATCTTCTCGACGCCGCCGGCACCCAGCACTGCGGGCACGCCCACGAAATAGCCCTGGCCCTTCTGGCCGGGGGCAACGCCGAATTCGTCTTCGCAGTAGGCCGCCGAGGGGATGATTCGCTTCTTGTCCCGGACGATGGCCTCGACCATGTCGATCGTGCCGCTGGCGGGGGCGTAGAACGCGCTGGTGCCCATCAGTTTGACGATCTCGCCTCCCCCAACCTTGGCGCGCTCCACGGCCGCGTTGATCTTCTCGGCCGACAGCAGATCGCTGATCGGGATTCCGTTGACGCTGGTGAGACGCGGGAGCGGGACCATGTCGTCGCCATGGCCGCCGAGCAGCAGGCCCTGGATGTCTTCGACGCTGACGCCGAGTTCCATCGCGAGGAAGGTCTTGTATCGGGCGACGTCGAGCGCGCCGGCCTGGCCGATCACGCGGTTGGCCGGGAAGCCCGTGACCTTCCATGCCACATAAACCATCGCGTCGAGCGGGTTACTCACGACGATGACGATCGAGTTCGGGGCGTATTCCTTCACCTTCTCGGAGACGGACTTCACGATGCCGGTGTTCACCTGCACGAGGTCGTCGCGGCTCATGCCCGGCTTGCGCGGGAGGCCAGCGGTGATGACGACCACTTCGGAGCCGGCGATGTCTTTATAATCGCTGGTGCCGATGATGCGCGAATCAAACTTCTCGATCGGGCCGCAGCACGCGAGGTCGAGCGCCTTGCCCTTGGCGACGCCTTCTTTTTCGGGAATGTCGAGCAGGACGATGTCGCCGAGTTCCTTTGCCGCTGCCCAGTGGGCGCAGGTGCCGCCGATGTTTCCCGCGCCGATGATCGAGATCTTTGAACGCCGCATAGTGCCTCCGCGAAGGGCCGCGAAGATGTGCCGCGGCCGGTTGAAAAATGGGGGCGACTATAGGGAACCGGGCAGGATCGAAGCCCCGGCGGATGGCGTGCGTCTGGTCTGAATCCGGGGTGCTTCGGCGGAAGCAGGAGTCGATTCGGCAGCATCGATTCTTTGAAGCAATTCTGTCCCCAGCCCGGGCTGGTCGGGTTCGGAGGCGAATTGGCGCAGGCCGCGCGGATCGGGCACCTCATAGACCTGGCGCATGGATTTGACTCGGCCCCAAAGACACCCGGGTAGCAAAGCACCGAGGTCGAGCAGATCTTCCCGTGCGAGCGGTCTGCCGTTTGGACCGGAGATGAAGAGCGCGGGCACACCGGCGCGCACGCGCCTGGTGCGGGGCGGGGCGAAGAGCGTGCCACCGAACGACCTTCGGGCACGCCACGCATTCAACTCGGTAGCGCCAACGGGCATTGTGAACGGATCGGACTCGGGAACAAACTCGTAACCAGCCTTGTGGGTTCGCGCGAGCACGCTTTGGGCATCGGCGAGCATCTCGCTGAGCGCAGCGGGCATGGCGTCGGAACGCCAGATCGATTCGAGTTCCGCGCGAAGAGTCCGGGTAATCAGGGCGGCGCGATCCTGACCGGAGCAGTATTCGTCGGGCGGAAGGCAATCGATGTGCTCGAGTGCCTGCGTGAGGGACTGCAAGCCGATGATCGCGGGCACACTCCGACGGAGCAGGCCGAGGTCGCCCGTTTTGGGGAGCGCGCCGGCGGCCCGGGCAAAATCGCTCCACACCGCAAGCAGGCCGGACCAGGTTGTGATGCGAGTGTCCATGCGTTGGTGGGGCCGAAGATAGCACGACGCGGAACGAAAGTGTCAAAAACGAAAAAGGCCCATGCCGAAGCACGGGCCCTTTGAAGTTCAAGCCAAAGTCACTCAGGCGCGACGACGGCGGGCGGCAACCAAGCCACTGAGGCCGAAGAGAGCCAAGCTGCCCGTCGAGGGGACGATCTGGCCGCTGACCTGCGTCGCGACGTTCGACAGGTTCTGGTCGGTGAAGAAGGCACCGCCGTTGAAGATCAGCTGCGTGAGCGCGCCGGTGTAGGGGGCGGGCGACGGGAGGTTCGTGTTCCAGTTGGTGCTGGAGCCATCGGTGCCCGTGAACGTGGCGTTCGGGGTGATGTTCACATTGGCAAGCGTGCCGTTGAAGGCGATGCCGATCGTGGGCTGCACCGACCAGAAGCCCGAGATGCTGCCAGCAACGGTGTTGCCGAGAGCGTCGGTCGCGGTGAAGTTGCCAGCGCCGAGGCCGGTCGTGGCCGAGAGGCGGGTGAAGCTGATGTTGATGCTGAAGTCAGCGAAGGTCGCGAGGCTCTTGAAGCCTGCAGCGAACTTGGACTGACCCGCACCCGGAACCAAGCGGCTCACCGAGCCATCGGTCTGAAGGCCACCCACACCCTGATCCACCGCGACTGCGGAGAAGTTGCCAGCGTTCATGCCAGCAGCGGTGTACGTGCCCTGAAGGTTGTTGTATCCGAACGTCACGAGAGTGGTCGCGGCCTGTGCGACGCTCACCGTTCCGGCGGCAGCAGCCGCAACCAAAGCCAAAGTCTTCATCTGACGCATCTTTCTCTCCTCCACTCTCAATTTGAAGGGTGTCTGTAACGACACCCGGACGGGCTCTCTCGTACCCGCGCGAGCAGTATCGCAGGTACACCACGGGGTTTCAAGGAGAAAATACTGCTCCTAGATCAACATGCCTCAGAATCTAGACAATGCAAACAGAACCGCAGGCGGCAACAAAGAATTTCGCCTTCCAGAGCCCAAACGGCATGGTTCTCGGGCCGGTTTTGCCGATTTCGCCTCTAGACTCGTGTGTGCCCGACCCCACGCCCAGTTTTATCGACCCGTTGCTGCTGCCCCCCGCGGAGCGATACAAGCTCCTGATCGGGGGAGTGGTGCCGCGGCCGATCGCGCTGGTTTCTTCCATCTCTCCCAATGGCGTCCCCAACCTTGCTCCCTTCTCTTTCTTCTGCGGCGTCGGATCCAACCCGATGACCGTCCTCTTCTGCCCGGCCTCCAAGCCCGACGGGAGCGACAAGGACACCCTCCGCAACGTCTGCCCGGCCTCAGAAGGGGGAACTGGAGAGTTCGTGGTGAATGTGGTCTCGGAGGCCATCGGCCTTCGGATGTCTGCTGCCGCGGAGCCATTGGCGTACGAAACGTCCGAATTCGAGTTCTCGGGCCTGACGCCGGTCGCCAGCGTGAAAGTGCGACCGCATCGGGTCGCGGAATCGTTTCTGTCGTTTGAGTGTCGAACGCGTCAGGTCATCCGGACCAATCCGGGGGCGCCGGATTCGGGCAACATTGTGCTCGGCGAAGTCGTGGGAGTTGTCGCGGCAGCCGGGCTGATCAATGAGCGTCATCACGTCGATGCGGCAATGCTCGACGCGATTGGTCGGATGGGGGGCAATACCTATTGCACCACGCGCGAGAGATTTGATTTGCCACGGGGCGCCGCGGCGCTCGGAAACAAATTGCGTGATTAGCTGGCCCGATTCCGCTTGGCTATCAGCGCTGCATCAATCAATTGGCTGGTGCGGAGCACGCGGTAGGACTCGCTCTCCCAGACGTTGCCGTTACTTGCCGGAACATCGATGGTCACGGGCTGGCTGCGTGCCTGCCCGCGGGCGCTGATCGCGGCGGCAGAAAGGTCAACGCGTGTGCTTTGCTGATTGACTGGGACGGCGAGGTTTTGGGGGAGCCCGGCGTAGTTGGCGGACATTTCTTCGGGCGAGATTGGCCTCGCATTGTCGGGCAACCCGCCGAGGTAAAAAACCGTGCCAGCGGGGACGAGCGTGGCGGTGCGACCCTCGATTTTGGAATAGGCCGATCGCGGAAAAACGGCGACAGTGCTTCCGTTCTGACGCGCGAAGTACTTCTTGCCGTCGATCTCGACTTCGTAGACACGATCAAAACCGGACGGCTGGCGCAGGCCGGGCGAGAGGGCTCTGCCGGGACCTGAAAGCGGGCCCATATCCGCAACGCCCGGGTCCACGGGCTTCATCAGCGGGCGCGAGGAATTCTGCCCCTGCACCATGAGGCACATGAGCGTGGAAACTGCGAGAATGGCCAGGCTTCCGGCTTTCACGGTTGACATTATCGGCCGCGGACGCATGGCGCATCACTTGAACGTTACACGGACGACGACGGAAAGCGTTTCCTCGGCGGCGAGCACGTTCAAGTCTTTTCCCGAAGCTCGCCAGCGGTAGATCGCGTTCATCAGCGGATCATCGACGTTGGGATTGCCGGTTGCCGAGCCGTTGATGAACTCGGCACGTTTGACGGTGCCAGACTTCTGGAACGAGATCCGGACCATGGTGTCGCGGGGCGGGGCGGTGAGAAGCGTGGTGTTGGTGAAGTCGGCACGGCGGGTGATGATGTTCAGGCCTTTGCCGGCCTGCACACGACCGTCGCGCATCGGCGTGTCGATCACCTTTTTCGAGAACGCTTCCGACTCGCGATCGGAGCGGATGCCCTTCTGCTTCGATTGCCCGCCGGTCGCGGGAATCGCGGGTGAATTCGGCGTCGCGTTCGAAGAGGGAGAAGCCTGGCTTGCCGGCGTTTCTTCCTGGGGCGGCGTTGGCGCAGGAGGAGCCACCGCGACGGGCGGGAGCGTTTCGTCCGGTTTTGCGAGCGGCGAATTCTCGGCGACTTCTTTTACTTCTTTCTCGGCCTCACCCTTTCCGTCTTCCGAACTCATTTTTTCGGATTCGGTCTTGCGAACTTCGCCCTCGCGCTCGATCCCCTCTTTGGCATCTGGCTTGGCGGGTTTGTCGTCCGCGACGCCTTCGGGTTTGGGGTCCTCCACGGGCTTCACCGCGTCGGGTTGGGCACCAGCGTTGGATTTTTCGGCCCCGGCACGCGGAGCAAGCGGATCGTCGACCGTCGTTTTTTCACCAGTTTGACCAATTGGTGGAGCAATCTGAGGCGGTGCGCTGCGCGATGGGGCTGGCGCGGCCTCCTCGGCCTTCTTCGGCGTGGCATCGTCCGGCGGCTTGGCGACATCCGCAGGTGTCGGTGCCGGGGGACGCATGTTCAGATCCGGAGGCTTGGGCGGAGAAGCGGACTGGGCAGCAGACTCCGGTGCGGCCGGGGACGCCTGCGCGCCGGGAGAACCCGCACTTCCGGGCGACGCAGCACCCGGGTTGCCGGGGTCGAGCGCCATCGCGGCCTGATCGGTCTCACCCTGACGGCCGGAGGGCGAATCACCCTCCAGAAAGCCGAGCCAGGTGTTGCTGTCAATCTTGGAATCATCGATGCCGAACTTGACGTCCTTGTTCAGGTCTTGGGGCTGTTCAGGCGGGGGCGGCTGGGTTGGATCCGGCAGAGGCTTTGGATCGGGCTGACGCATCTGATGAGGCAAGCCGGTCACCGGCTTCATAGAAGCGAGGGAGACGCGTGCCCGGGTCGAGTCGATCTTGACGTGCTGCAGCCCGATGAGCGCAGCGATATGCGCGCAGGCAGAAACCGCAAGCCCGATCAGAAACGACGTGTTGGTCCGCTTTTCGGCCATCGTGGATGGAAAACAGCTGGAGCGGTGCCTCGCTCCTCTTCAATCGTACGCGACGGACGATGCCGGAGGTTCACGGGACTATCGAGGCGGCCGCACATAGCTCTTGCCCGCCCAGCCGGTGGGTACCCCGGTACGTAGATTGCCTGCGGCGCGTCGGAGAATACCGGCGAGCACGAGGCTCCCGATGGGCCACCAGAGCAGGATTGCGATCCTTCTCCACCAGCGGTCGATCCCGCCAAAGACGAGAAATCGGTGAATCGCGCCAACCCAAACCACCAGCCCGAGGGTTGAAATCGCTCCGGCCGTCGCAAAGGCCCATGGCCAAGCGGAGAGATGCAGCGCGAGAACCGAGACTGCTGCCGCGATCGCGAGAAGACAGCCGACCGGCTGCACGAATCCACGCAGCACGGTCCCGATCGACCACGCACGCAATCGCCGCGGCTTGCGCTTCGCGGCCTCGATGAAGATGCGAGTCCAGCCACGCTCGAATGCACCGGGGTCGGGGTACATGCGACAGCTCAGCAATCGCCCGGCGCGGAGGACATGGACTCGGAGTTTTTCACGCCAGAGCGCCCGAGCCATGGCGAGATCTTCGAGCAGTTCTTCGTGGAATGCGGCGTGGGCACCGATTTTTTCGTACGCGGCACGCCGGATGAGAATGAACTGACCGTTGGCGAAGGGACGGCGGCGCTTGTCGCGGCTTGCCTTGCGTGGTGGATAGCGGACGAGCAGTTCCATCGAGGCAGGGGCCTGAACGCGGCGCTCGAAGCCCCGTTTGTACGTCAGCGTGCTGAGCAGCGTGATCGCATCGAGCTTTCGTTCTTCGAGAACATTCACGCACGCCCGCACGCAGCACGAGTCGAAAACGGTATCGGCGTCGGCGAAGATCAGCAGTTGATCGGCCGCCAACTCACGGCCCGCGAGCGCGGCATGGATCGCGTGGACCTTTCCAGCCCAGTCGCGCGGACACTCTGAAACTTCGACAATCTCGAAGCGGTCGTCCGCGTCGATCGTGTCGAGCGCAATTGAGAGCGTTGCATCTGTGCAGCGATCGAGCGCGAGGACAACGCGGAAGTTCCGGTAGTCCTGGCCGCGGAGCGAGGCGATCAGGCCCGCGATCACGCTCTGCTCGTTGTGCGCGGGAATAACGATGAGCACCGGAAGCCCCTGGTCTTCCCCATCAAGCCCGTCTTCCGCGCTGCCGAGCGCCGCTTCGGTCTGATTCATCACACCGAGCGCCAGCCCCCACCACACGATCGCGCTGATCGCAGGCAGCGCCAGAATCGATGCGATCGAGATGTGCCACCACATTCCCATCCGCAACAGCCTAGCCGACTCAACGGGCGGCGTTGGAAAGAGCGATACGCTCAGAATGCATGAGCACCCGAACAGACCAGAGACCGAAACGTCAAATCACATCTCCGCTGCGGCCCGCCTTTGTGCTCTCGCCTGCCGCGGCACGCGCCATCGACCGGCGGTGCGTCGCTCGCTTCGGGATATCAACTCTGGTGCTCATGGAAAACGCTTCCGTTCACATCGCGGCAGCAGCGATGCAGCTCTCACCGGCCGGAACCGTTCCGAGCATTCTCCTTGTCGCTGGCACGGGCAACAACGGGGGCGACGCGCTTGCGGCTGCCCGGCATCTCGCGAACGCCGGAGCGACGGTGTCACTCCTGCTGGTTGGAGATACCTCGAAGCTTTCTTCGGATGCCGCGGTCCAACTGAAGACATGCCGGAGCATGCGCCTTGCGATCACAACCGCGAGATCGTCGCTGGAAAAGGCGCTGCCGGCCGCGCTTCGACGGCTTGGAAGCGGATGGCCGCACGTCGTTGTTGATGGCCTGTTTGGGACTGGGTTGTCGCGGGAGGTTGACGGAATCGCTCTCGAAACGATCCGGGTGATCAACGGATTGCGAGCGAAGGGTGCTCGCGTCGTGGCGATCGACATTCCAAGCGGGCTCGACGCTTCCAGCGGCAAACCGCTCGGCGGCGCGGTGTACGCGGACATGACGGTGACATTCGTCGGCTTGAAAACGGGGATGCTTGCGTCGGAGGCCATTCCGTACTTGGGGCGAGTGGCCATCGCGGAGATCGGCGTGCCGTGGTCCTTGATCGAATCTCTGGGGAAGCCGCTGAAATCGAAGGCGGCAACCACGCGGCGCGGGCGGATTTGACTTCGCCGATTGGCGCACCACGATTCATGCAGAATGTGAGGACGGTTCGGCGGGTTTGTGTCGGCCAGGGAGGCGGTATGCCAGTTCGCATGGAGTTGAGCCGCATCCTGATCCGAGAGCTGAACGACATGCAGCTCATCGAGCTGCGCGAGGTCGCATCGGCGGGTACGGATCAGACAAACATCCGGTCGTTTCCGATCGTCATCGGACTTCCCGAAGCAACAGCGATCGAACGCCGGCTCAAGGGAATTCAGATCAAGCGCCCGCAGACACACGACCTGCTCGCCAGCGTCATCGGCAACATGGGGGGCGAGCTTGTCTCCATCACGATCAACGACCTTTCCGATCACACATTCTTTGCGACGCTTGACGTGAAGGCGGGCGATGGGCAACTGCTGCACATCGACAGCCGCCCGAGCGACGCGATTGCCCTTGGCGTTGCAGAGGGCGTGCCGATTTACGTCGAAGAACACGTTCTCGAAGCGGCGAGCAAAGACCCCGAGCTTGAATCCGGCGCTTCGGACGATGAGCAAAGCGAAGAGGATGACGAGTGAGCGAAACGCCCTTGCCGCTTCCCGCGCAGACTTCGACCGCCGAGACCGATCCGCACGTCGCGCCGGCAATCTATGTCACCGCCGATATTCCCGGCACCGGCGGCGTCATCAAGCAAAGGCCCGAAGACTTTCTTGTTGACGAGACCGCTGCCTATCAGCCCTCGGGTGAAGGCGATCACCTGTACCTGTACGTCGAGAAACGCAATCTCTCGACACTCGAAGCAGCCCGCATCCTTGCGGGACACTTCGGCGTCGCGCCCGAGACTGTCGGCTTTGCGGGGATGAAAGATCGCGTCGCGATCACGCGCCAGCTCTTTTCGGTCCACGCGCCGGGCAAGAAGCCCGAAGACTTTCCGCAGCTCGATCACGAACGCCTTCAGGTGCAGTGGGCCGATCGGCACTCGAACAAGATCCGGCTGGGGCACCTGACCGGAAACCGCTTCAGCATCCGGATTCGCGGGGTCGGCGTCGGCCAGGTTCGTAGCGCGAAGGCGAGCCTGGACCGGCTGGCCACGCTCGGAATGCCGAATCGATTCGGGCCGCAGCGATTCGGGCGGACGCTCAACAACCATCTGATCGGACGCGCGCTGATCCGGTCAAACTTTGAAGATGCGATCCGCCTGCTCATCGCGCCAGATCATGCGACGACCGAGGCGCACGCGCGGGCGAAGGTCCTTTTCCTCGAGGGCAAGTACGGCGAGGCACTGGCGGAGCTCCCCCACTCGTCGTATCCGGAACGATGCATACTGCGCGCCCTGGCGAAGAAAGAACGGCCGTCGCGGGCGATCAAGACACTCGATCGCTCGACGCTGCGCTTTTTCCTTTCGGCGTTTCAATCCGCGGCATTCAACATGGTGCTCGATGAACGGCTCCGTGCGGGCACGCTGAACCAGCTTCACGCGGGCGACATCGCGTTCAAGCACGACAGCCGCGCGTGCTTCCCGGTCGACGATGCGGTTGCAGCGGATCCGACGACGCCCGAACGCCTCGCCAGATTTGAGATCAGTGCGAGCGGGCCGATGTGGAGCGCCGAGATGCGTCGGGCATCGGGCGCGACGGATGTGATCGAACTTGCAGCGCTCGACCGGCTCGGCGTCACGATGCCTCAGCTCGTGGCGTTCGACAAGAGCGCAGGCCAATTGATCGAGGGCGCGCGCCGGCCGCTTCGCGTGCCTTTGGCGTACCCGGAACTCGAAGCCGGGTTGGACGAGCACGGGGAGTACATCCGCGTCGCGTTTGACCTCCCGCGAGGGGCGTTTGCAACGGTCGCGCTCGAAGAGATCATGAAAGTCGGCCGCGACACGGAAGCTAGTGCGGGCACGGATTCGACCGAAGAGGAGCACCAGTGAGCGGCGCATCGCCGATCCGGTGCGTCTGCTTTGACTGGGGCGGGGTCATCCTTCGTTTCTGCCGGAGTTTCGCGGAGGGTGTGCGTGCCGCGGGGCTGGATCTGCGGGAGGGCGCGAACGCGGCCGAAGCAATCGCGGCACGACGGGAGCTGGCGAATCAGTATTCGATGGGCAGGCTGTCGCGAGGCGAGTTTCTTGATGCGGCGAGCCGGGCGACATCGGGGCTGTACACCGTC
>JAEUJD010000172.1 GCA_016793015.1 Phycisphaerales bacterium | reverse complement strand
GGACTCCTCGACGGGCCGCTGCGGGGGCGCCCAGCCTACGCCCTACAGACCCCCCCTCCCCGTGGTAGGGGGTTGGGGGTGGGCTGAATTTCTGCCGCGTGCTCGAACGACCTCAACCCCGCACGGGCCACGCCACGTTGTCAATCAGCCGGACGTTCCCCACCTTCGCCGCGATCAACGCCCGCTGAGACTCAGTCTCGCGTTCTTCCAGCGTCTCCGCATCGCGCACAACTGCATACTCCGGCGAGATGCCCGCCTCGTTCAGCACATCCCCCATCACGGCTTCGGCCCGCTTCGGCGATGCTTCACCACCCGCAACCCGCAGTGCCTTTGAAATCGCAAGCGCCTTGACTCGATCCTCCGCCGTCAGAAACCGATTCCGGCTGCTCATCGCCAGCCCGTCCGGCTCGCGCACCGTCGGCATCGGCGCGATCTCCACACCCGGCATCTCCCGCCTCGTCATCGCCCGAACCACCTGCAGTTGCTGCCAGTCCTTCTCGCCGAACACCGCGACCTTCGGCTTCACGATCTCAAAGAACCTCAGCACCACCTGGCACACACCCGCAAAGTGCCCCGGTCGCCTCGCATCTTCCAATCCCGGTTGCGTCGCAACCCGAGGCAATTCCGGCACGCGCACCGTGCGCCCGGGCGGATAAATCTCGTCCTTCGAAGGAACGAACACACCCCGCGCTCCGCTCGATTTGCAGATTGCAAGGTCCGCGTCAAGCGTTTTCGGATACCGGGCGTAATCCGCCGGATCGTTGAACTGCGTCGGATTCACGAAGATCCACACGACGCATGATCCGCCCCGTGCCTCCGCGAGCTTCGCGCCGTGCTGAATCAACGACGCGTGCCCCGCGTGCAACGCGCCCATCGTGGGGATCAGAACAATCTCGCCCGCCCGCGGACGAAACCGATCGAGTGCCGCGATGTCGTTCAAGGTCTCCACGCGGGTCAAGCGTGGTGCGCGCCGATTGCGTCGTCAAGTCCGGGGCTCAAATCCCGCTCACGCTCTCTTGTGCACATGCCCCGATCGAGCCAGAGCCCACGCGTACACGCTGTGGCCCTCCGGAATCTTGAGAAGGTCGATATCCACGCGATACAGCCCGTCGTCGCTGTACTGGCAATTGATCACTCGCCCAAGGAGCGGCACCGGTCGGTCGTCGATCAGGTGGACCGCCAGCGCAAGCACGCGACCCGGGTAGCACATCCGCCGCGAATCCATCACGAGGTGCGACTTGCTGAGTTCGAACGATCGCGCCACCCACGATGGGCCCGGCCTCATGCGTTCATCAATTTCCGAGACCTCGACATCCGCCACGAACCGGTGCCCCGATGGGCGAGCGATCACGTGTTTCTCCTGGTGATAGGCCTCGGGTGCGAGCCCCGATTCGTTCCCCAACGCGCTGCGAGTGGCGAGTGCCGGCATGCCTCAAAGGTCTGAAACCACAAGACTTCGCACCAACGCGGGAGGCAGGTTTGTGTGCAGGCAGGTCCGTTTATGACGTTTCGAGCGATGGCGATTTCGCCCCTGGTTGCCGGAAGTGCCGCTTTGTGTTATACAGTCCTTCGTGAAGACCGGGCTGAACAGCTTGCCCGGATGGGGAGAACGCCTGCTGGGCGAAGCCCGCCTTGCATTGGTCGGTACGCCCTGGTCTTTCCTGTTCCATCAGGATGAAAAGCCGCCGGCCCTGACGCCGACCTTTTCGGATGAATCCGGCAATCGCCGCGCGATCGATCCGCTCTTGCTCGCCTGGCTCCAGGGGTCGCCTCCCCCCATCACGTCCAGCCTCAACTCGACGGATCTCAAGCTCTGGAGCTCGTTAATCCGGAGGCAGCACGGAGCGATGCTCCAGGCGATCTCGCCTTCGGGCTCACCACTCACGCCCGAGTTCAATCAGCTCGCGATCGAGGTCGCAACCGAAACCGAGCTCGCGTCCCTGCACGCGCTCAGCCACGCCGGCGATGTCGCTCGCGCCCGCGTCGAGGCCGCTTCCGATTGGATCGTTCACAACATCCAGCCCGACAACGCCACCAATCACCCCTGGGCCGTCCACGTCTTCCTCCAGCGCGCATTCGAGGCCGGCTCGGTTGAACACCGCCTCTACGCCGAGACCCTGCTGCACAACTGCGTCGTCTCGCTCGGACGGGCCGACCGCTTTTCCGCTCTCATCCTGCTCGATTCCGGTCGCACGCTCAAGTCGATCGACACCGCTTCCGCGGCAAAGTAGTTTCCCCGCGCTTCAGATTTGCTGCCTCAGACCCGCTGCACCTGATGGCGCTGAATCGCGGCCGGCGTCCGAAGCCAGCGACCGACATCCACATCCGCCTGCGCCGCCTCGCGTCCGATCGCCTGCAGCACCGCCGCCGCGACGAGACCCATGAACATGGGCTGGGGCTTGAGAGGCCTGCTCGTCAATTCCGGGTGGAACTGCGCACCGATGAAGAAGGGATGCGCACCCTTGAGTGCAAGCGCCCCCTCGCTCATCGAGCCCGCGCTCTTGCGGATCTTCGCGGCCGGATGGTCCACCTCGCTCAGGCTCTGGTGCAGTTCCAGCATCTGCATGATCGGGCGAGTGGGATGCCGCCCGCTGAAGATCAGCCCGGCCTCTTCAAAGCGCTCGATGTACGCGGGATCCACCTCGTACCGATGCCGGAAGCGCTCGCGCACCGAAGTCTGCTTGTTGTAGAGGAAACTCGCGAGCGACCCGTGGCTCAGAACCACTTCCTGCCCGCCCAGCCGCATCGTGCCGCCGAGCCCTTCGATCCGCTTCTGCTCAGGAAGCTCGCTGATCACCGGGTTCGCGCAGCCGGGTTTGAACTCGGTGCTGTTCGCATCGCGCAGCCCGAGCACGTTGCGGGCAAACTCGATCACGGCCATCTGGAATCCGAGGCACAATCCGAGATACGGCACACCGTTCTCGCGGCAGTGCCTCACGCACGCGATCTTGCCCTCCACGCCCCGTGAACCAAACCCGCCCGGCACGATCACGCCGTGCAGCCCCGCCAAACGCCCCGCGACATTCGACTCGCTCACGTCCGTCGTCTCGATCCAGCTGAGTTCGACGTCGGTCGAGAGTGCCGCGGAACAATGCTCGATCGCCTTATCGATCGAGGCGTACGCATCGCGAATCTGCGCGTACTTGCCCGCGACACCGATGGTGACGCTGTGGCGTTTGGGAGCCGTGAGCTTCTTGACAAAGCCCATCCAGCGTTCACGGGCCTTGTCCTCGTTCGAGAAATCGACACGGTCGTGCAGTCCGAGGATGGAGAGGATCTCGCGATCGAGCCCCTCCTGTCTCATCTCTTCCGGAATCGTGTAGATGCTCTCGCGATCGTGCATCGAGAACATCCGGCGCAGGGGCACGTTGCTGAACATCGCGATCTTCTGCATCACCTTTTCGGTCGCCGGCTTGCTCGCGCGGCACGCGATCACGTGGGGCTGAATGCCCGCTTCCATCAGCCGCTTGATGCCGAGCTGCGCCGCCTTGCTCTTCTGTTCTCCCAGGGCCGGAGGCTCGATGATGTACGTCAGCGCCACAAAGCACGTCGAGCCCGGGCCTTCCTCAAAGGCAAGCTCGCGCATCGCCTCGATGTAGAACGCGTTCTCGTAGTCGCCCACCGTGCCGCCGACTTCGATGAAGACCACATCCGCGGGCTTGGTTCCGTCTCCGTGCAGTGCCAGCTCGCGCAGCTTCCGCTTCACTTCGCCCGTCACGTGCGGGATCATCTGCACGTCGCGTCCGAGGTACACGCCCATCCGCTCGCGCTCGAGAATGTCGGAAAAAATCTGCCCGCTCGTGGTGAAGTTGCGGCGCGAGAGATTCTGATCGAGCAATCGCTCGTAGGTGCCGAGATCCATATCGCACTCTGTGCCGTCGTCCAGCACAAACACCTCGCCGTGCCGATACGGATTCAGCGTGCCCGAGTCGATGTTGAGGTACCCCTCCATCTTGATCGGGGCGACCGACAAACCCTTGTCCTTCAACATCTTCGCAAGGCTGCTCGCAAAGATCCCCTTGCCCAGCCCGCTCATCACCGTTCCAAAAACGACAACGTACTTGTGGCGACCCTTCACATACCCGGGAGGCAGAGGCGAATAAAACTCGCTCTCGGCCGATTGATCGCCAAGTGCCGCGAGCGAGACGCCGCCTTCGACCGGGTTCACCGGTGTGCCGCTGCCTGCTCCGCTGGCGGGTCCGCTGCCGTTGCGCGAGCCGCACCGAACCTCGTTCACCGGTTGGAAATCGGATTCATCCCAAGCGCCGGAATCGAAATGCGTACCGACACCGGGGCCGACCTCATAGTCCTGGCGAGCCGCTTCGAAGAGTTGGGGGGGCATGTCCCAGCATATCACATCGGGGTGCCCCTGCGCACCCCTTCCGACCCCTTTCAACGCGACTTTCTGCACGCCTCCTCGGACAGATGCTCAGGACCGCTTGGCCTGTCTCTTCACAAATGCCTCGTACTGCTCCGGCGTATCGATGCCCGCAGAACCAATCTCGTGCGGCATGATCGCCACCGCGATCGCAAACCCGTGTTCGAGGATCCGCAGCTGCTCGAGCGACTCCGCACGTTCCAGGGGCGTCGGCGCCAGCGTCAGATAACGATCGAGAAACGATCGCCGGTACACATACAGCCCCACATGGCGCAGCGGGCGTCCCGAGTCGGCGTTGGCCGAATCCCGCACGTGCGGCACACGGGCCCTGCTGAAGTACAACGCCGTCCCGTCCAGCCTCACCACCACCTTCACAATGTTGGGGTTGCCCGCATCCTCTTCGCTCATGGGCGAGGCGACGGTCGCGACCGGCGCATTGCCCAGGGCTCGCACGGCGGATTCGATGACGGCGGGCTCGATCTCGGGCTCATCGCCCTGGACGTTGACGACGATCGCGTCGGGAGATAACCCGAGGAGCTTTGCCGCCTCGGCCAGGCGGCTCGTGCCGTTCGGATGGTCGGTTCGCGTGAGTACGGCTTCGCCCCCGAAGCTCCTGACCGCTGCCATAACCGTCTCGTCGTCGGTCGCGACAACAACGCGTGAGAGCAGCTTCGATTTCGATGCGGCTTCGCACACATGCTGGATCAGCGGCTTGCCGGTCTTTGAGGCCAAGACCTTGCCGGGGAACCGGGTAGACCCGAGGCGACCGGGAATGATCGCCACGACGGGAGAAGCGGACTCGGGCGACGCATTCGCCATGCGGCTTCCTTACTTTGCGCGAAGCTCGGCGACCAGCTTCTTGAGAGCATCGCGCCGCGCCTTGATGTCCTTGTAACCGATCGCCTGGATGAGAATCTGGCTGGCGATCTTCTCGGCCTCTTCTGCGGCGGCAAGGTCACGCCGGGTTTCACCGACGACCTGCAAGCCGAGGCAGAGGTCGTACTTGATGTCGCGCTGATCTTCCGGGGTCAGGTCGGCGACTTCGAGCGCGCGGCGCAGGGTCTCGATCGATTCCTCCGCGAGGTCGCACTTGATGAACGACAGGCCGAGCAGGTGGAGCACCTTGCCCCGCACACGTGGATCGCTCTGGGCTTCCTGGAACTGGCCGATCGCCTCTTCGTAGTTGCCGAGCTCGAAGAACTTGCGTCCGAGTTCGTATCGCCAGCGCAGCTCGGTCGGATAGTTCTCGACGTTCTGCCGGAACTGCTCCACCTCGAGCTGAAGCATGGCGTTGCGTTCGGTCTCGTACACGCTCTGGGCGATCGAATCATCCGGCGCCGATTCGAGCATGCGCCGGGCTTCGCTCACGCGCCGACGCGCCTGCTTGATGCGGATCTCGCCCGCTTCCTGTTTCAGCTTGTAGATCTTGGTCCGCTCGAACGCCGCGACGAGCAGGTCGTACGCACGCTCCTCGTCGGTGGGCTTGCCCCGCTCCTTCAACGCTGTGACGAGCCGACCGAGCGTGGGCAGATCTTCGGGGCGGAGGTTGAACTCGGCCTCGACGTTCGCGAGAACGCGGTCCTTCATGTCATCGGTCTTGCCGATGCGGCCCGCTTCATCGAGCGCCTGCTGCCTGCTTGAATCGCGAATGTTCTGGCGGAACCCGCCGTCCTGCCCGGTCTTCTCGTATCCGCCCTTCTGCATCGTGGCCTTGGCCGCGAGCATCTTGATCTCGTTGGCGAGCTGGCTGTCGGCCGGGTCGAGGCGGCGCGCTTCTTCGCCACTGTTCACGGCGATGTCGGCAAAGCCCATCACATCCGCCGCCTTCATCAGGCGGACGTAGTGATCTTTCTTGGGCTTGGGATCCTTGCGTGCCGCGGCAAATGCGGCCTCCGCGACCCACTTGCTCACATCGGCAGCGCCGAGCTTGGAAACCGACTCCGCGGCCTTGATCGCCCAGCCGGTCGCGCTCGAGCGGTCATCGACGCTCATGGACCATTCGTACAACGCGGTCAGGAACTTGTTCAGATCGCTGCTGCCGCTGACGGCGTTGCGGGTCTCTTTGCTGACGCGTTTCTTGCCTTCGGGCGCGTTGAGAAAGTCCGTCGCGGCCTTTACGTATCCCTCGACGCCGGTGACCATGCGCGGGTCCTGCTGGAGGCCGCGCAGCCAGAGGCCCATGGCGTACTCGTACTTTTCGGCCTCCTGCGCGACGCGGGCGTGGGCGAAGAACTTCTCGGCCTTGTCTGGCTGAAACGTGGGGCCACCACTGTTCTCACCACCAGCCTCGCCCGACGGCTTTTTTCCGAAGAGTCCTGAGATCATGACTTGGATTCATTCCTCTCGCAGGTCGCTGGGCGCTGCCCGCACCGAGCGACCGCCTCATAGTAGTTCGCCGCCCTTGCGACTTCTGTTTCCAGAGCCCGCACCCCGGCGCATCGAGCGCTCGTGAAGGCTCGACCGCAACTCCCCTCGCTCCGTACCATCGGGGAATGCCGGTCAACGCCGACAATCTCGTCATCTTGCACTACCCGGAGCGTGCCCTGCGCACTCCGGCCAAGCCCATCAAAGAAATCACCGACGAAACCCGAATCATCGTCGAGCGGATGATCGAGCTGATGGATGAGGCCGAGGGCATTGGCCTCGCTGCCCCCCAGGTCGGCCTTTCGATTTCGCTGTTCATCGTGGACGTCCCGAGCGGCGACAAGAACTCGCCCGATTCGGACCCCCCCAGCGCGACCTCCGATGTCATGGTCTTCATCAACCCGAAGATCCTGGCGTTCGAGAACGCGCCCGAGCCGTATGAAGAGGGCTGCCTCAGCCTTCCCGAGATCCGGGGCGATGTGCTGCGGCCCCCGATCGTTACGATGCAGGCGACCGGGCTTGATGGCAAACCGTTTACGCTTCGTGCCGGCGGATTGCTGGCCCGATGCCTTCAGCATGAGTTCGACCATCTTCAGGGGATTCTGATCCTCGACAAGATGACGCAGATGTCGCGCATGAAAAACCGAACCGCTGTCCGCGATCTCGAAAACTCCAAATAGCGACTCACGCGCACTTTCCTTGAACCACTTCTTCTCTCTTCTCTGTGCCTCTGTGTCTGTGTGGTGAATCCTCTGTCTTCCCCCCGCCTCAAACTCGTCTTCCTGGGCAGCGGCGCTTTCGGCCTTCCGAGTCTTCGCGCGCTGATCGCGGAACATGATGTTGCCATGGTCGTCACGCAGCCCGATCGCCCGGCGGGGCGGGGCGGCTTGCTCACCCCCACTCCTATCGCCTCGGAAATGCAGACCAACTTCCCGCAGATCCCGCTCCTGAAGCCCGAGAAGATCAATCTCGCGGAGGTCCGCGATTCCATTCGTGCGCTCAACGCCGACGCCTTTGTGGTCATTGCTTTCGGCCAGAAACTCGGGCGCTCGCTTCTTGACGGGGTCTTTGCGATCAATCTGCATGGGTCGATCCTGCCCCGGTGGCGCGGCGCGGCACCGATCAACGCGGCGATCCTCGCGGGCGACCCGGTGGTCGGCAACAGCGTGATCACGCTCGCCGACAAGATGGAT
>JAEUJD010000030.1 GCA_016793015.1 Phycisphaerales bacterium | reverse complement strand
AATATTCTTGATTGCCTCGACCCCGCCATGCCCGCGCGCTGCCCCTCCGATTTCAACGGCGATTCCGTTGTGGACGACGAGGACTTTGTGCTCTTCGTGGGTCCGTACAACGAATTGGCCTGTCCGTAATTCAATCGCGGTCTGCGAGAAGGAATCAACGATGAAAATGGGAACCGGGTACCGACTGATCGTTCGCAGCGCCGCCGCGGCATGCGCGCTCCTTTTCTGCACCAGCGCGAACGCCTCGGCCATCGCCGACTCGCAGGCCGATTTCTCCGGCGTGCAGGGGCAGGGAGGTTGGTACTACGGCTTCTACGAGGGCACGCTCAACCCCTCCGGCTTCCAGCAGTTTCCGCTGTACGGTGTGTTTCTTCCGAACGTCTGGTCGCGCTCGGCCAACGCGCCGGGCGGCTACTGGACCTTCATGAGCGATATCGGTGGCCACCCCGCCGGCATCCAGGGCGCATCGGGCCGCATCCCCGTCATCAACTGGTCGGTACGCCGGTTTGTGTTTGCCGCGGGCGGCACGGTGGTCGTCAGCGGTCAACTGAAGAAGGCAAACCAGGCCTGCGGCAGCGGTGTGATCGGCCACATCTTCGTCAACGGCGCCGAGGTGTGGACCCAGACCATCCAGGGGAACGATCTGGTCGGTGTTTCGTACTCGCTGCAGTTCTGCCTGCCCCCGGGCAGCATCATCGACTGGGCCATCGACCCGCGCAACGGCGAAGAGACGTGTGATTACTCGGTTTTCAACGCCACCATCCTCGCCAACAACAGCGCGCCGTGCCCGGGCGATTTCACCTGCGACGGCCAGGTCGATGATGCCGATTTCCTGGCGTTCCAGCAGGCCTACGCCATCCTCGATTGCGCCGATGCCGCGATGCCCCCGGATTGCCCGGCCGATCTGAACAACGATGGGTTTGTGGATGACGCGGACTTTGTGCTGTTCGTCGCGGCGTACGACGCGTTGATCTGTCCGTGAGCACGTCGGATGCGAAGCCCGGATGCATCGCGATCCGGATCCCGGCATTGACGCTGACAGAAGACTGGTGCTTTCAGAAGAAAGGCAGTTCCGTGACCACCACCCGTTCCTCTGTTGCGGTGCTCTGCATGCGCTTGGTGATTTCTGCGGGGGCGGCGCTCGCGCCCGTCGGGGCGCTCGCACAACCCACCGTCTTTGAGCCGTTCAACACCGGCACTGCGGGCTGGTCGCTCTACGCCGATGGTGAACAACTGGCGTGGACGCAGTTTGGAGGCAACCCCGGCGGCGCGATCACGGCCAAGGACCAGGGGCAGGGCGGATATTGGGGCTTTGCTGCCGCCCCGTCTTTTCTGGGCGATCGTGCCTGCTTCTACGGCGGCCTGCTGCGCTGGCAATTCAACACCACGCACTCGGGTTCGGCGATCAACAGCGAGCCGGATGCGACGCTCGAGGGCGGCGGTCTGGTGCTTGTCATCAACCTCGCCAACCCCGTTGTCAATACGTGGGAGACCCGCTCGGTCCCGCTGCTCGAGACCGCGGGCTGGCGAGTCGCCACGCTCGGCGGTGCGGTGCCAACACAGACTCAGTTCAAGAGCGTGCTCGCCAATGTCACTGCCATCAAATTCCGGGGCGAATTCTCAACCTTCGCCAACGACCGCTGCACCCTCGATAACGTTGCATTCGGATCCTTTGTGTTCGATACCCAGCCGGAAGGCGCTTCGATCTGTCCGGATTCGATCGTCACGCTGTCGACCAGTGCGCAGGGTGTCGGCCCGATCGGTTACAAGTGGCAGTACGAAACCGCCCCGGGGGTGTACACCGACGTGCCCAACGGTGCGATCCCGTACGCGCACGGATCGGTCACCGCCGTGAACCCCGGAACCAATCAGATGACGCTCGCATTCGCGGCCACTCCCGGCGCACCCGGCCTGCGGTTCCGCTGCCTCGTGAGCAACGACTGCGGCAGCGCGCCCAGCGACGCCGTGCGCGTTGTGCCCTGCTTTGCCGATCTCAACTGCGACAGCACCGTCGACGATGCCGACTTCGTGCTTTTCCTGCCGGCGTACAACATCCTCGACTGCGCCGATCCGGCCATGCCGCAGCCCTGCCCGGCGGATTTCAACAACGACGGCGTTGTGGACGACGCGGATTTTCTGCTGTTTCTCGATGCGTACAACGCCCTGGCGTGCGAGTGAGACGCCGCAGAGTCGACTCTTCCCCGCACAGGCGGGGCGTGCCCTTCGGCTGAATCGCCGGCGAGATCGGCATATGAAGCGTTGTTCACTCGCCGTCGCCAGCCGCTCGCGGACAAGGGGATGTCCGTCAGCACTAGAAACCTTTGTGCGGCGGAACGGGCGTTTGGTATGCTCGTGTCCTCGCGGGTTGCTTGGGGAGGTCTACAGAAGTGCGAAACAGAATTCGATTGCGTGCCGCAGGAGCGGCAGGGGCGCTCGTCGCGATGGTTGTCGCGTGCATTGATGCGTCGGCCGCGTGGGGCCTCAAGTTTGAAGTGTGGAACGGTTCAGCGTGGACGTCGAGCGTCAATGTCGCCGCGGGCAGTGTCGTCAAGTTCCGCTTTGGTGCGTACTTCGACGCGGATTCACCCCCAGTGATCACCACGGCCGACGGCACCGGCACGGCCCAGGCGCTCACCCGCTTCACGGGCTCCAATCGTGCGATCGGGTTCGTCGCCGGCGATTTCTTCCAGAACGTGGTCCGCACGATCTCGAGCGGCAACCCCGCCCTGATCCAGATCGCCGGCAACAGAATCGGCGGCACGGCCGTGACGAGTTTCGGCTCGCAATTGTTTCTTGCGGATGTCCCCTTCGAGACGTACAAGCAGATCTACACCGGCGAGGTCCGACTCAGTCCCGACACATCCTCCCGCATCATCGAGATTCAGAACAACACGTTTGGTTCCGGCAATACCGCAGGCCTCACGTTTTACAGCAGCGCTTCCCTCGTCAACAAGCAGTCGGGCGCTCCGCAGGCCGGTGGCCCGGGCCGACTCGACATCACCGCGACGATCCAGGTGACCGCGCCCTGTCCCTCCGACTTCAATCACGACGGCCTCGTGAACGAATCCGATTTCATCCTCTTCGTCATCTCATACCAGCACATGCTGTGCAGCTTTCCGGCCATGCCCGCCGGCTGCCCCGCCGACCTGAACGCCGACACCATCGTCGATGATGTCGACTTCACCATTTTCGGCCACGCGTACGACGAACTCGAGTGCCCGTAAGGGGAGGTTCCATTGAAGTTGATTTCTGCAACTCTTTGCAGCCTTGTGCTCGCTCAACCGGCGCTGGCGGGATTTCATCCCGTTAGTCGCGCGAGCTTTCTGTCATCGGTCGGTGAAAGGGTGGATTGCCGCGACTGTCCCAATGGTTGGCCACCCCAGATCGAGCAGTGGAACTATAAAGAGTCCACATCTGCCTTCGGAACTTGGGGCGCCTACGCGGTTGGCGTGAGCATGTTCATTTCGGGCTACCACGACTCGAAAGCCTCGGCTCACGTTGCTTCCCTTTACGCTAGTGCTCGGTGGGCTCATCATTCCGGGAACTACTGGTACATAACTGATGACCAAAAAACCGGCCACGCGTACGTTTTTGACATTTTGTGTGCAACGCGAGTCAGTATGAGGGGCGTTGGACAAGTCGAACTTGCGGCCTCCAACGGTCTTCGAATTGTCGCGGACGAACTTTCTCCGGCAGGTCAGGAGATGTTGCTGCTCCCTGGAAGGTACACATTGCGAGATTTGTTTGTTGACGGCTATGGCGCGGGAGAACTTGACGTTCGAGTAGTCGGGTGTCTTGGAGATATCAACAGCGACGCGGAGGTGAACGATGGCGATTTTCTCTTATTTCTTCAGTCATACGCCTTGATGCTTTGCTCCGATGCGTCAGTCCCCGCGGGCTGTCCAGCGGATCTGAACGACGACAACATGGTCGACGACGCTGACTTCGTGATTTTCGGACAGTCGTACGACTTGATGGTTTGTCAATAGCTCTTCGTGCCAGAGCTGTTCTGATCGTGCTGTGCAAATGCTTCGATTCCAACTGTTTTTCAAATCTGAATCCGTCCTTTGGGGAGGCCTTCCATGACCTTTGCGAAAGTGTGTGCTCTGCCCATTCGTGCCGCGGCGTATCTCGCGTGCGCTCTGTTCTTCCTCTTGCCAGCCAGCGCACTCGGCGCATGGGGCCTGCGGTTTGAAGTGAGCAAGGACGGCGTCTTCTGGTCGCCCTCCGCCCACGCCTTCGCCGGCGAG
>JAEUJD010000014.1 GCA_016793015.1 Phycisphaerales bacterium | reverse complement strand
GCTGAGCGGCGCGAGCCTCACGGTCGAGAAGGCCTACTTGATGGGCAAGTTCGCCCGGGTGTGCCTCAAGACTCCCTACATCGACTACAACGGCCGACTGTGCATGGTGAGCGCCGGGGCTGGGAACAAGAAGGCGTTCGGCATCGACCGGGCCGCGAACCCGTGGAGCGACATTCCCAAGGCCGAGCTCATCTGGATCAGCGGGGCCAACGTCGCCGAGTGCGCTCCCATCACGACCGAGTACGTCTGGCAGGCCCGCGAGAACGGCGCGCGGATCATCGTCGTCGATCCCCGGATCACACCGCTGGCCCGCACCTGCGACCTATTCCTGCCCGTGAAGCCCGGGCGCGACATCGCGCTGTTCAACGGCGTGCTCCACCTGATGATCGAGAAAGGGTGGATCGACAGGCCCTTCATCGAGCAGTTCACCGTCGGCTTCGACAAGGTCGCCGAGCACGTGGCTTCCTGGAACCCTGCCAAGACCGCCGAGGTAACCGGCATCCCCGAGCGGCTGATCCGCCAGGCGGCGGAATGGTGGGGCACGGCCAAGTCCAGCTTCCTTATGCACGCCCGCGGGATCGAGCACCATTCGCACGGCGTGCAGAACGTACTCGGCTCGATCAACATGGTGCTGGCCTCCGGGCGTATCGGGCGCGAGGGGTGTGGATACGGCACCATCACCGGCCAGGCCAACGGCCAGGGCGGCCGCGAACACGGGCAGAAGTGCGACCAGTTGCCCGGCTGGCGGGATATCTCCAACCCGGTCGACCGTGCCCACATCGCCAAGATCTGGGGCATCGCCGAACCGGACATGCCCGGCCCCGGCGTCGATTGCTACGAGATGTTCCGCAAGATCGACAATGGCGAGATCAAGGGCCTGATCTCGCTCTGCTTCAACCCAGTTGTCTCCCTCCCGGACAACAACTTCATCGCCCGTGCCCTCGGCAAGCTCGAGTTCTACGTCGCCATCGACTTCTTCATGAACGAGACGGCGCGGCATGCGGACATCGTGCTGCCCGGCTCCCTCCAGGAAGAGGACGAGGGCGTGGTCACGCAGATCGAGGGAAAGGTCATCAAGATCAACAAGGCGGTGGACTGCCCGGGGGATGCCCGGCAGGACTGGCGGATTGTCCAAGACATCGCCGCCGCGCTGGATCGGCCAACGGGGTTCACGTTCACCGAGCCGCGCGCGATCTTCGACGAACTCCGCACCGCCAGCAAGGGCGGCGTCGCGGACTACTCGGGGATCACCTACGAGAAGATCGAGCGGCAGTACGGCGTCTGCTGGCCGTGCTACAGCGAGGGTCCAAGCGGCAAGCCCATCGATCACGCGGGCACGCCGCGGCTGTTCGAGCCCGGCTCGTGGAACGTCGTGGCCAGGGGTGCGGGGCCCTTCTACTTCCCGGACGGCAAGGCCCGCTTCAACGTCGCTCCGTACACGCCGCCGGCGGAGGATACGGACACCGAGTACCCGCTCATGCTGACGACGGGGCGCGTCGTCAGCCAGTTCCTCTCGGGCACACAGACCCGGCGAATCGGCCCGCTGGTGGACCAGTACCCGGAGCCGCGGATCGAGATGCACCCGCAACTGGCCGAGAGAATGGGGATCAAGGACGGGGACTGGGTGACGGCCGAGTCCCGTCGCGGCGATTGCACGCTCCAGGCGATGGTCGTGACGACGATCCGCCCCGACACCATCTTCATTCCCTACCACTGGCCGGGCCGCAAGAGCGCCAACCAGCTCACGATCTCGGCTCAGGACCCCATCTCCAAGATCCCCGAGTACAAGGTGTGTGCGGCCCGCATTCGCAAGGCCGACGGGCCGCCGGAATGGGCCGGGCGTCTGGAGCCGCAGCAGGGATAAGACGATCGGAGCCAGCATGAGCGTTCCCGGCCACCTCAACTTCTACATCGACCCAGCCCGCTGCATCGGGTGCCAGGCGTGCGTGCAGGCATGCACCGAGTGCGACACGCACAAGGGGATCTCCATGATCCACCTGGAGACCGTTGACCGGGCGCACTCGACGCAGACGATCCCGGTCGTCTGCATGCACTGCGACTCGCCGACCTGTGCTGAGGTGTGCCCCGCCGATGCGATCAAGCGCACACCCGACGGCGTGGTGCAGTCGGCCCGCAAGCCGCGCTGCATCGCCTGCAACAACTGCGTGCTGGCCTGCCCCTTCGGGGTGCCCAAAATGAAGGTCGAGTTTGAGTTGATGATGAAGTGCGATATGTGCTACGACCGCTCGTCGGTTGGCCTCAAGCCCATGTGCGCCAGCGTGTGCCCGAGCCAGGCGCTCTTCTTCGGAACGCGCGAGGAGATCGAGGCGACCCGCCCGCAATCGGCCCCGATCGACCGCTTCCAGTTCGGCAACCAGACGATTACCACCAAGGTCAAGATGATGGGTCCGCGGAGCGTGGCGGGAGCGCGCCCTGAGCATCTGGATGTCACCGCCGCGCTCGATCCCAATCCGCCCGGACGATCCATCTCTCTCGGCGTGCTCAACGGCTCGCGTTGATCGGCCACCCCGCGTACCGCCTCGGAGTTCAGTATGGCACAGGATACCACCCCCTCATCCCAACTCCGTGTCCTTACCCCCGACGGCCGCCCTTCCGACGAGCAGCCAAAGTGGCGCAAGGACTTCCCGATCGACACCGCGCAGGACAACTACGTCGCGCGTCGGGACTTCACCAAGTTCATGGTGTTGATCAGCGGCTCCTTCGTCGCGGGCCAGGCGTGGATCGCGCTCAAAACGCTCGGAGGCAAGCACACAGGGATCGGGCCGCGCGCGATCGCCCGGGTTGGGGACATCGCCATCGGGCAGGCGGCGACGTTTGTATATCCCGACGAGCACGATGTGTGCCTGCTGGTCCGCGCGGGTGAGGAGGAGTTCCTCGCCTACAGCAACAAGTGCTCACACCTGTCGTGCCCGGTGACGCCGGATGTCGGCACGGGGCGGCTCGTGTGCCCGTGCCACCACGGGTCGTTCGACCTGGCGACGGGTCGGCCGCTCGCGGGGCCGCCGCGACGGCCGCTGGCGCGGATCTTGCTCGATGTGCGCGACGGGACCATTTACGCCACCGGCGTCGAGGAGAGAACCGTATGAGCCAGCACCGATCCTCCTCCCCGCCCCCGCGGACCCCGCCGACCGGCGCGGCGCCGAGCCGCGCAATCACCGAGAATCGCACCGCGATCGTCCTGGGCATCCTCAGCATCGTGCTCATCATCGCGATGATGCAACTCTGGCTCCTGACGGCGACGATGAACGCTTATCTCGGCGGCGATCACGCTGTGGCGTGGCCCGCGCTCGGGGCGAGCCTCGCCTGTCTCCTGCTCAACCTTGGTCTGCTTCGCTACCTCTACCTTCTTGAGAGGCCCCGATGAGCCATGATCGCGGCTCGGCCGTCCAAGCTCCAGCGATCGGTGCGCCAGGGCCGGTAAGCGAAACGGGGGGGACGGTCATCGACCGTGCCGCCGCGGGTCTGCATCCCGCGTACTTCGCGCTGGTCATGGCGACGGGCATCGTGTCGCTCGCGGCGTGGGTCCAAGGATTCGCCGCGATCGCCCGCGGCCTGTTCTGGCTGAATCTTGTGTTCTTCGGGGCCTTGTGGGGCCTGACATCTGTCCGCATCGTGCGGCACCGTGCCCGGGTTGTCGCGGACTTGAAGGATCACAACCGGAGCGTTGGGTTCTTCACGGCGGTCCCGGGCGCGTGTGTGCTCGGGTCACAGGCGATGCTGATCGAAGGCGCAACAGGCTTCGCGTGGGCGCTCTGGATCGCCGGCGCTGCGCTCTGGCTGCTGCTCACGTACACCATTTTCACGACCCTGACCGTCAAGGCGACCAAGCCCGCGCTGGCGGACGGACTCAACGGCGGCTGGCTCGTCTCGATCGTGGCAACGCAGTCGGTGTCGGTGCTGGCGGCTCAGCTGGCGGGGACGACCCGGGGTAGTGATGGTCTGCTGTTCGTCGCCCTGACCATGTGGCTTGGCGGGGCCATGCTCTACGTCTGGATCATCTCACTGATCTTTTACCGGTACACGTTCTTTCCCTTCAAGCCGTCGGACCTCGCCCCGCCGTACTGGATCAACATGGGCGCGATGGCCATCTCAACCCTCGCCGGCGCAACGCTCCTCCTCGCCGGCAAGGAGAGCCCGCTCATTCGGGACCTGTTTCCATTCATCAAGGGCGCGACGCTGCTGTTTTGGGCCACGGCCACCTGGTGGATACCGATGCTTGTCATCCTTGGGGTCTGGCGGCACGTGATCATGAAGTTCCCGCTGCGATACGACCCGCTGTACTGGGGTGCCGTGTTCCCACTGGGCATGTACTCGGTCGCCACCGCCCGAATGATTGGGGCCGGGGGCCAAGCAGGGGCAATGGACCTCCCGTTCCTCAGCGTGGTGCCACCGGCGTTCTTCTATGTCGCAGCCGGGGCATGGACGCTGGCACTGATCGGGCTGCTGCACCGCTTGTTCACGGGACAGCCGAAGCCTCACCATTAGCGCCTGTGCCGTGCCCGCCGCCCCCA
Organism: Phycisphaerales bacterium; assembly: GCA_016793015.1. GTDB lineage: Bacteria > Planctomycetota > Phycisphaerae > Phycisphaerales > UBA1924 > JAFEBO01. The sequence goes on along the minus strand of JAEUJD010000014.1, from coordinate 21,609 downwards.
ATGGAGGATCGTCGAATACGCCTCCCGATACCCAATGGCACGTAATAGGCGTTCACGGCGGCGTTGCCGGAGAATCTACACATGCAGAGGCTCGAGCCTGGGATCGTTCGCCTACGCTGCCTTGGTTGATTGCACTGCCGCGCCCTGCGGTATGACAACCCGGAGCGATGCTTCATGCTGCCACGACTCATTCAGGGAGGGATGGGAGTTGGGGTTTCCGGGTGGCAACTCGCCCGCGAGGTGGCCCTTCTCGGGCAGTTGGGAGTGGTGTCGGGGACGGCACTGGACACCATCCTGATTCGCCGTCTGGGCAGTGGCGATCCGGGCGGGCATATGCGTCGAGCCCTCGCGGCCTTTCCCGATCCTCAGGTCTCTTCTCGTGTGCTCGACCGCTACCTGCGGGTCGACCCGGTCGGAGTCGCGGATTCGCTGGGAGCGATTGACGCCGATGCAGATGCCGGCGCCGGTGCGGACGCTTCTTCCCCACGCTACCCCCTGCTGCCGTTGCCGCGAGCGAGACTCACGCCCGATCGGGAGTGGCTCTTGATTCTGGCGAACTTTGTCGAGGTATATCTCGCCAAGGAGAGTCATCGCGGCGTGGTGGGGATCAACTTCCTACACAAGATCCAGTTCCCGATCCTTCCGAGCCTCTACGGGGCCATGCTGGCGGGGGTGGATGTCGTGCTCATGGGCGCGGGGATTCCCGGGGACATCCCCGCCGTGCTCGATCGGCTCGCCCGCCACGAACCGGCCAGCATCACGCTCGACGTTCTCGGGACGGGCGATCAGCGGTATGAGACATCGTTTGATCCGGGCCGGCTTTGGGAAACCGAAGGGCCGCGCGAGGCACCGGCGGTGCATCGGCCGAAGTTTCTCGCCATCGTGTCGTCGGCGACGCTGGCCCGTGCGCTGGTCAAGAAGGCTCCGGGCGGCATCGATGGCTTCGTCGTCGAAGCGCCTATCGCCGGCGGGCACAACGCTCCGCCGAGGGGGGTGCAGCAACTTTCGCGGGACGGTGAACCGATCTACGGCGTGCGCGACGACGCGGACCTCGGGCAGATGGCCGACCTGGGATTGCCGTTCTGGCTCGCGGGGGGATATGCGTCTCGCGAGAAGTTCCGTGCGGCGTTGGCCACCGGGGCCCACGGCATCCAGGTCGGAACCGTATTCGCCTTCTGCGAGGAGTCGGGTCTCGACCCGACCCTTCGTCACCGATTCCTTGCGGGCGTACTCCGAGGCGAGACGAGTGTCTTCACCGACCCCGCGGCATCGCCGACGAGTTTCCCATTCAAGGTTGCGGCGCTCCCGGGGACGCTCTCGGAGGCCGCCGTCTACGAGGAGCGCCCGCGGCTCTGCGATCTCGGGTACCTGCGTCGCGCCTACCGCAAGCCCGACGGTACGGTGGACTACCGCTGCCCGGCGGAGCCTGTGGACGAGTACGTGCGCAAGGGCGGCAAGGCTGAGGAGACCGTTGGGCGCAAGTGCCTGTGCAATGGTCTGGTCGCGAATATCGGCCTGGGGCAGCGAAGGGCTGATGGGTACGAGGAGCCGCCGTTGCTGACCGCGGGCAATGACCTGGCCTGCCTGAAGCCCTTCATCTCCGCCGGTCGGCTCTCCTATCACGCGCGGGACGTGGTCGAGTCGCTGGTATCGCACGCGTGAGCAGCGTTGCGCCCTCGCTGGATAGGCGCTCCGATGCGTCCATGTCGCCTCCAGCGAGCCCCGTCCCGACGCCGACGTTCGAGAGCACGGGCGTTCGCAATGGAGGAAACGTCGTCACTGTGCCGGGCGCCGCCGGCAGACTACTCCGGCGCGGCCAACCCGCGCCTAGCCCGCATCTCCGACCCCACCGCCGAAAGGTCGGACGGCGAGAGCAGCGAACCTGCAAGGGGGAACACCTCGGCCTCCTCGACATGGATGTGCTCGCGGTACAGCTCCCGCAGAGTTGCAAGGATCGAGCCGAGTTCAGTGGACCGCTCGGCCGGCAAGGACCCATCACGCAGCCACGCCTCCAGCAGGCCATCAACCTGCGCGTGGAGCCGATCCGCCTGCTCGTGTTCGCCTTCGAGCCGCGCGATCGCAGTACATTCCTTGCCCTGCGTCTGTGCAGCGGCTCTGAGCCGCGGGAACAGCGACTCCTCCTCGTCGGCGGTGTGCTTCGGGGCGGCCTTGGCGAAATACCGCTGGGCGTTGCGGATCGCGTCTGCCGTAAGGGTATGGAGCGGAGTATCGGCGTGCTCACGGACCGCGCGCTGCAGCAGTTCAAGGAACATCTCGATCCGGCGGTGGCAGTCCGTAAGCAGCCCGATGGGTTCATCGAAGTCGTGGTCGGGGGTGCGGCCGAGGATGTTCAGCGAGGCGCACATGCTGAATACTATCACTCGATGTCGCACGACGGCTCCGAAGAACCACTCCCGCCGACTCCGCCGCTGAAGCGTCACGCGACGCTCCAGCCGTTGTCGCGGGAGCACATGGGCGGGCTGATCCAGGCCCGGAGTCTGCGACAGGCGGCTGATCGGGAACGGGCGAAGCGCCTGCTCGCGATCGCCAGCTTCCTCGACGCGTGGCGTTCGGAGATCCGGGCACACTTTGATGATGAAGAGCGGTTGCTCCTCCCGCTGGTCAGCTCGCCGGTGTTGCGAGAGCGCCTGCTGGACGAGCACGGAATCCTCAGACGCTTGGCGGAGGAGTGCGAGCGCGATCCGGAAGCAGCTGCGAACGACACTGATCTCCTGCGGCAGATCGGCGTCCGGCTGCACGACCACATCCGCTGGGAAGAGAGAGAGTTCTTCGAGGCGGTTCAGCGCGACCACCCGGAGGCGCTGGCGGCATTGGCGTCCGAGGCGTCCTCCATCGAAGAGCAGCGGCCGGGCTCTCGTGCGAGGCACAGGCTGTCGGTGGATGATCACGATGCGCGGCGAAATGAGGCAGAACCATGAGTGAAGACCGACCACGCACGGCGCCCGCGGAGCGATTCGCGGCAGAACATCTCGCATTCGACCTGCACGCAGAGGCCGCGGCGCTTGAGGCCGAGCAAACGCCGAATCCACACGGGCATCGGCAGAAGACGCTCTTCAAGAACTCGGGCCGCACGGTGGCGCTCTTCATACTCGACGCTGGAGCAAGCCTCGCCGAGCACGCCACGAGCGGCATCGTCACAGTGCAGGCAATCGAGGGCGAGCTTGAGGTCTCGGCCGGAGGGACCGAGGGGACCGGGTACCACTTGCGGCCGGGCATGTTGCTGGTCATGGCTCCAGGCGTCCGGCACGATGTACGGGCAGCGTCTCGCGCGGTGTTCCTGCTGCAGGTGTCTCTCGTACACAAAACCCCGATACCCCCAATACCCCCGAACCCTTGAATCTCTGGGCTTTTTCATGACCAGGAGGGCAGCGTGGCGGAACGCAGCGAGACCGACCGGGACAGCGTAGACCCCAGCAAAGTTCCCGGTACGTACAAGGAGTTCGTGAAGAGGTTCCCCGCCCTCGGGCGGGCCCACGAGAGCATTGCCAAGGCGGTGGAGGATGCCGGACCGCTCGATGCCAAGACCCTGGCGCTGGTCAAGATCGGCATCTGCGTCGGCGCCGGCCTGGAATCGGCGCTCCGGAGTCATGTGCGTCGCGCGATGCAGCACGGAGCCACGCCCGCGGAGGTCGAACAGGCGATCCTTCTCGGGATGAACACCGTTGGGTTTCCTCGCACCGTCGCCGCGTGGTCGTGGGCGCAGGAACAGTTCAAACGGGGCGAGTGAACGCCAGACCATCGTCCGTGTCCATTGGAGAGACCTTGTTGCAGACGCTCTCGGCCAACGCGATCACTGAAGACGTTCCCCGCGTGGCAACCCCGTGCGTTCATGTGGCACTCACGCAACTCAGTGCGTCGCAGTCGCTCGCCTCCGGAGGCACGCTGCCGCCCGCCCCGGCGTCTGTCCGCGCGGCCCGCCGCATGACCGACTCGCACGGCCGCACCATCCGCGACCTGCGGATCAGCATCACCGACCGCTGCAACTTCCGCTGCGTCTACTGCATGGAGCCCGACGTCCGCTTCGCGCCCCGCGAATCACTCCTCTCCACCAGCGAGATCATCCGCGTTGCCCGGATCGCCGAATCGCTCGGCGTCCGAAAGATTCGCCTCACCGGCGGCGAACCGACGCTCCACCCCGAACTCGCGGCGATCATCGCCGGCATTCGCGCCGCGACCAACGTCGAGATCGCGATGATCACCAACGCCTCGCTCCTGACCCGCGACGCGCTCCGGGACTGGAGGGCCGCCGGCCTAGCCCGCGTGACCATCAGCATCGATTCGCTCCGCCCGGACCGCTTCGCCCGGCTCACACGCTCCACTTCCTCGCCCTGCGACGTGCTCGCGGGCATCGAGGCGTGCTTGGCCGAAGGGCTGACGCCGCTCAAGCTCAACGCCGTGCTCATCCGCGGGTTCAATGACGACGAGGCGGCGGACCTGGCCGCGCTGGCCCGCCGTTACGCGATCGAGATGCGGTTCATCGAGTACATGCCCTTGGATTCCGGTCACGCATGGGACTCGTCCAAGTGGGTCAGTGCTGCCGAGACGCGGGCCGCGATCGAAGCTCGCTTCCCGCTCATCGCCTGCGATGACGACGATCCCTCCAGCACCGCCCGCACCTTCACTTTCGCCGACGGCTTCCCCGGGCGCATCGGCTTCATCGCGCCCGTCAGCAGCCCTTTCTGCGGCGCGTGCAGCCGCCTCCGCCTCACCGCCGACGGGAAGGTCCGCCCGTGCCTCTTCAGCACCACCGAGTGGGACCTGCGTTCCACGCTCCGCGCCGGAGCGGACGACGACGCCATCGCCGAATTCCTCATCGACGCGACGTGGACGAAGCAACCCGGGCACGGTATCGCCTCCCACGACTTCCGCCAGCCCTCGCGCCCAATGTCGGCGATCGGCGGCTGAGCCCAACCGATGCCCGCCGACGCCCTCCCCATCCTCGCGGCTTGCTTTCTGATTGTCGGCGCGCTGTACGCCGCGGTCGGCCACGCCGGCGCCTCGGGCTATCTCGCGGTCATGGCCCTGCTCTCGGTCGCGCCCGAGGTCATGCGCCCCACGGCGCTGGCAATCAACGTGCTGGTGGCCACCATCGCGTTCGTGCAGTTCGTCCGCGCCGGGCACTTCTCATGGGCACTCTTCTGGCCCTTCGCCGCCGCCTCGATCCCCGCCGCCTTTGTCGGCGGCATGATCCACCTGCCCGCCCACGCCCTCAAGGTCGCCATCGGCGTCGTGCTCTTGCTCACTGCCTTCCGCATGGCATGGGTCGCGATGCATCCGCCCATGTCCAAGGCCGCTCCATCGCCCCCGCGCACACCCGTCGCGCTGGCCGTCGGCGGCGTCATGGGCCTGGTCGCGGGGCTGACGGGCACCGGCGGGGGCATCTTTCTCAGCCCGGTGATGCTGCTGTTCAACTGGGCCGACACCAAGCGCACCGCCGCGACAGCCTCGCTCTTCATCCTGCTCAACTCTGTGGCGGGCCTTTCGGGCCTGGCCAGCGCGGGATGGAGGCCGACGCCGTCGCTCGCGGTGCTTGCCGCCGCAGCGTGCATCGGCGGCCTGATCGGCTCAACGCTCGGCAGCCGCCGTGCCACGCCCCGCGCCCTGAACCTCGCCCTCGCAGCGGTCCTCTTCATCGCGGGCGGGAAGCTCGTGCTGAGCTGACCGGATCGCCACGAAGCCGAAGAAGCACACGCCACAACGGTCGAGCGCGGCCGGGCGGCCAAGGCGAGAGCGCCGGCAGGAGTGCAGCGGTTGACTCACGGCGCGGTGAGCCGGTAGACCTCGACGACCGGGGGCTCGGCCAACAGCCCGCGCCAACGGGCCAGGTACGCCTTCATGGTCGGGTCGCCGGCGACGCGCTGCTGATCGCGCTCGTACGCGGCCTGGTCGTCGTAGAGCACCAGTTCGATAAACCGGTGATCGTCGCTCATGTCCTGGAGCAGACGGACCGTGATCCCGCCCGGCGACTCGTAAAACGGGATCGCCTCCCGCAGGAACGCGAGGAACGCCTCGCGCTGGCCGGGCACGACGCGGCATCGCAAGTGAAGATCGATTCTCCCCGGCGTGGTCATGCTGTCATCGTAAAGGTGTTTCGCAGCCCGCGCGCGCCGTCGCCAAGCACCCATGCCGCGCACGCCTTATCGCCCCTACGCCGCTACCGTCGCGCTGCTGGTCTCGCTCCACAGCCCCACCCACATCAGTTGGCACCCGCGGCGATTGGCAGGGTGGCGAACGCGGGTGCGGTTCAGGGGGCGGCTTTCGACCAGTCATCACCGTCCTTGGCCCCGGCATACGCCTCCACCGCCGCGAGCACGCCGGCGATCGCCGCGTCGATTAGCGAATAGACCACGAGCGGACCGATCGTCAACCGCAGGACCGACGCGACCTTGCCCGGCCTGCGATCGGCGCCCCGGTTCTCCCAGAGCCCTAGCACCGTGCGGGTGGCAACGATTCTGTGGCTGCACACCATAGTGTCCATCGCCCGACCCGCCGTTGGCAGCACGAGACGTGTGCATGGGCTGGCGGCGTTGGTTGGCTATTGAGCCCGGATATGGGGCGTCTGGTCCTTCGCGGGTCCGCCGCGGAGCAGTGCCGCGCTCATGTTCGCCGCCATGCGCTCCGCTGGGATCACGAACGAATGTCGCGCGGCCTCGGGCACGACGCGGGCGACGGTGTGCCGCCACAGGTCTAGCCAGCGGGCAAAGTGCGCCGCGGTGAGTCCGGGCAGGCGCTGATGCGCGTCGAGGGGACGCCCGGCGTACCGGCCCGTGCGCAGCACCACCGTGGACCAGAAGTCGTGCATCTTCGGCAGGTGCAGCGACCAGTCCGCGACGTGCCGCGCGAAGATCGGGCCGAGCATGGGATCGTCACGCACGCCCTCGTAGAAGGTGTCCACCAGAGTGCGGATCATCGCCTCGTCGATGGGCGAGACATGCGCGGGCGGGCGACCCTGCTCGGTCAGCGGGAGTTGACGGACAATGTGGTCGGGATCGTCGTGAGTACTCATGGGGTTCTTTCAGCCCTGCCGTCCGAGACTATTCCGCTTCATGGACACGGCGCACGACGCTCTGACGCCGATCGCGGGACCGGCATCAGAAGCGTCGTGCCTGGCTGGCTACGAACTGGTCCGGGATCAGCCCTTGAGCACGGACAAGTCCGCGCCGTGGTTGATGTGGAACGCCTGCCCGCCGATCACCAGCGCGGGGACCGACTTCACGCCGGCTTTCTCCGCCTCGGCGACGCGGGACTTGTTCTGCCCGAGATGGACGATCTCGACGTCGAACTTCGACCGATCCAGGCCCTCGGCAACCGTCCGCTCGGCGGCGACGCAAACGGGGCAACCGGCGTGGTAGAACGTGGCTTTCGTGCTCATGATGTGCTCCTACGTGCTGACATGAATGGCCCGGCGAGATTTCGATGGGCTCCGCCGTGTGCCCGGTCCGTGATTGTCCAGTGCTTGCCCATTCACAAAGACGCTCCAGAGGCGCGGGCGGAGCGCGGCCGCGACCGGCCGCATCTCACCGCAGTCGATCCGGAGATCGGAATCGCCGATCGGTGCATCAAGGAAGAGGCAATGATGCGACTTGGGTCGCCCGGGATACTCGTTGGGACGGAAGTACATGCAGCCGACACACATCCGCGCCGTCGGCACCGCACCCTGGTCCTGAAGCGTGCGGATCATCCCGATCAGGCCCCTCAGCAGCGCCGTCCGCTCCGGCTCGGGTAGCGCGTCGATGGCCTTGACCAAGGATGCCGGCCACTCCGCGGCGGTCGCCGCCTCCGTGGTCCCTCGCTTTGTGAGCGCGAGGATGATGGCCCTTCCGTCAGACTTGGATTGTGCTTTGCGAACCAACCCCTTGGCCACCAACGCGGCGGTCGCCTCGCTGGCCGTCCCCATCGTGATCGCCATCTGTCTCGATACCTCCTTGAGACCGATGGGCTCGGGCGAGCCCGCGAGGATCGACAGGATCTGAGTCTGCGTCGGCGTCAGCCCGCGTCTCCCGGCGGACTGCCAAGATTCGTGCCGCATCACGAGCGAGAGCTTGGCGAGACCACTGAGGACTCGATCGGACGTGGACGGGTTGGCGTTGGTCCTCGACGGCATAGGCGGCTGACACATAGTATGGAGTCCGAAGCATTTGGACAAGCCGCGGCGCGAAGCCGGTCGCCCAAGGCCGGCGCTCCGCGTCAGCGTGTGTGCCATTGGCGATCCGCACGGGTGTGGGCGGGCACTTACGCTGCGGTCTCTCGCGTTCTTCAACTGATGGTCGCCCGATCTCGGCGACCTCAACCGATGTGCCTGTCGTGGCGGCGAAGAGCGCCAACGATACACCGTCATGATCACCGAATCTCTTACCGCGCTGCTTTCCGCACACGACCTGCCCGAGCCCGCACCACCAGATCCGATGCCGCTGTTCGTGGGGTGGTTCAGGGACGCCGAGGCGTGCGGCAAGTACGACGATCCAAGCGCCATGAGCCTCGCCACCGCGACACCCGATGGCAGGCCCTCCGTTCGAGTTGTCTTGTGCAAGGGCATTGAGGCAGACACCGGCGCTATTCACTTCTACACGAACTATGGCAGCAGGAAGGGATCGGAACTCGAGCGCAATCCGCTTGCGGCGGTTGTCTTCCATTGGCCCCACGCAAAACGCCAGGCTCGTCTCGAGGGGATTATCGAGAAACTCACCGAGGCCGAAAGCGACGCGTACTTCAAGAGTCGCCCGCTGCTCTCACGTATCGGCGCGAGCATCAGCCGCCAGAGCACGCCGATCGAATCGCGGCGGCAACTCGTCGAAGCGGCCCTTTCGCTCGCGAAGTCGGTCGCCATGGGCCGGGAGATCCGGCGCCCTGAGGATTGGGGTGGATATCGCATGCGTCTCCGGTCCGTGGAACTCTGGTCCGGGCGCGACGGACGACTGCACCAGCGCATCGTGTGGCGCCGCGGATCGACCGATACTGGCGCGGCGTGGACGAGCACGCTTCTCTCGCCGTGAGCGACGTCCATAGGTTGCAACGCGTCGAGTTCGGGCATGACGCCCACGGGACTGCACCCAACTGCGCGGCTTCCGCGGTCAAATGCCTACGGATGCGGCCGAGACCCGGCGCCGTGTGCTTCGCACGAGGCGGGCGGCGGCGCACATCACTCGCGCTTGAAGAGCGTGAGCACGAAACGCGTGGGCTCAAGCGCCGTCAGCCGGTGCGGGGCGTTCGCGGGCATCAGCAGCCAGTCGTTCGGCCCCATGATCTTCTCGGCCGAATCGACACCGAATCGCAGGCGCCCCTCGAGCACCTGGACCGTGGCGACGAACGGCGCCCGGTGCTCGCTCATCTCCTGCCCGGCATCCATCGCGAAGATCACGACCTTACCCTCGGGCAGATTCAGCAGGGGCTTGCTTACCGTGGCACCGGGCACGATCGGGCAGATCTGGAGCAGGTCGAGGAACTCGGGTACGGTGGCATTAAGAAGCGGGGCGGCCATGTGAGGCTCCTTGCATCCGACTACGCGGACGCGGCGACGCGGGGCAGTGCAACACTCACAGTACTCCACGGGTATCGGCGGCGGCACGCGAAGACCCGTGAGACCGACCAACGATCGCGGGCCGCCAAGTCTCCTCCCTCCGCACACACCGCCCGCTCCCGGATCGGCACACCCGGCCTCCGCCGGTCGATGAAGTCGTCGACGCCGGCGAACGTTCCTGCCCGGCGAGAAGCGCACCCGGAGACGGCATCGAGCAGGGACGTTCGAATCAGGCGAGTCACACCTCCGCGAACTTCGCCGTGAAGTGCCGCAGCACGTCGGGGGCCTCGACAATCCGCAGCCCTCGCATCCGCGTGCGCATCGCGAACAGTTCGGCGCACGCCTCGGCGACATAGTCGTAGTGGCTCTGCGTGTACGCGCGGCGTGGCAACGCGAGACGCACGAGTTCCATCGTCGGCGGCGCGGCCGGGCGCGGGCCCGCCATCACCGAGCCGATCTCGCACGAACGGATCCCCGCGGTGCGATAGAGCCCGCACACGACCGCCTGCCCGGGGAACTGGTTCGCGGGGATATGCGGGCAGAAGTGCCCCGCGTCGATGTAGATCGCGTGCCCGCCCGGCGGCTCGATGATCCGGATTCCCGCCGCGAGCAGTTTCTCTCCCAAGTACGCAACGCTGCGGATGCGGTACGAGAGGTAGTCCTCCTCCATCACTTCTTTGAAGCCCTGCGCCATCGCCTCAAGGTCGCGGCCCGCGAGCCCGCCGTAGGTGACGAAGCCCTCGGTGAGAATGAGCAGGTTGCACGCGCGTTCGAACAGCGCCTGGTTCTTGATGAGAAGCAATCCGCCGATGTTCACGAGCCCATCCTTCTTCGCCGAGATGGTCGCCCCGTCGGCCAGGTCGAACATCGCCCGCGTGATCTCGCGGACGCCAATCCCGGCGCATTCGGGCTCGCGGAGCTTGATGAACCACGCGTTCTCCGCGAAACGGCAGGCGTCGAGGAAGAACGGCAGCCCATGCCGGTCGCACACCGCGCGGACCGCGCGCAGGTTGGCGAGGCTGACCGGCTGACCGCCGCTGGTGTTGTTGGTGATTGTCATCATGACCAGCGGGATATTCTCGGCACCGACCTCGGCGATCAGGCGCTCGAGCGCCGTCACATCCATGTTCCCCTTGAAGGGATGGCGGTCGGAGGGGACCGACGCCTCGGGGATCGGCAGGTTCACGGCCCGTGCGCACCCGTGCTCGATGTTCGCGCGTGTTGTGTCGAAGTGGGCGTTGTTTGGCACGACCTTGCCCGGGCCACCGACGAGTTCGAAGAGGATGCGCTCGCTCGCGCGTCCCTGGTGGGTCGGAAGGAGGTTCGCAAACCCGGTGAGTCCCATCACCGTTTCCTTGAGCCGCCAGAACGACTGGCTGCCCGCGTAGCTCTCGTCGCCGCGCATGATCCCGGCCCACTGCTCGCTGCTCATCGCGCTCGCCCCGGAGTCGGTAAGCAGGTCGATGAGCACATCCTCGGCACGCAACAGGAACGGATTGAAGTGAGCCTCGCGGAGCAGTGCATCCCGCTGCTCGCGCGTAGTCATCCGAATCGGCTCCACGGCCTTGATACGGAACGGTTCGATGATGGTCTTCATGACGGATTCCACTCCATGACTTTGGCAGAGACCGATGACCAGGCTTTGCCGCGTGCCGCTCGCGCCCCGATGATGCCCACACCACATCGTCGCCTCACCCCGCCCACACCGCCCGCTTCCAGATCGGCACATCCTGCTTCAGGCGGTCGATGAAGTCGGCGACGGCGGCGAGGGTTTCAACGCGGTGCGGCGCGGCGACCTCCAGCACGAACGAGACCTCGCCCACGCCGACGCGCCCGCGGCTGTGCAGCGCGACGATCGACCGCAGCCCGTGACGCTCCGCCACGCTTGCGGCCAGCGCTTCCAGCCCACGCTGGGCCATCGGGTCATAGGTCTGGTAGTCCAGCGCGAGCAGGTCACGCTCCACGTCCGCCGCCTCAGGGTCACGCTCCGCTCGGCGGACGACTCCCTCAAAGCGCAGCGTCGCCCCGATCGTGCCGTCGTGCGCGAGCAAGCGCCACTGATCCGCGTGGGCGAGCAGTGCGCGGGCCTCAAACTCGGGTGTGAGCGGGCCATCGATGATGAGCGCGAGGACCATCAGCCGCCCCCCACAAGCGTGATGAGCGCGACCTCATCGCCCGGCCGGATCGCCTGGTCACCCCTGGCGAAAGAATGGTTCACGGCGAGGCGACCCGACGCTGGCGGCGGCAGGGCGAACTTCAGCGCCGGGTGCTGCGCGTGCAATGCGGCCAGTACCTCGCGTACCGTCGGCGCGGCGCTCACCTCGACCGTCACTCGGTCGGTCTTGGCCCCGAAAGACGCCGCGCCGAAGATGAGCACCTCAACCTGCATCGCGGGAGTGTATGGTTTGGCGGCTGAATGCGCCGGAGATTCGTGCATGGGCTTTCGCGGTCAGGACTACGCCTTCGACTCCCCCGCCGCGGCGGTGGCCGGGATGATCTCGCGCCTCGCGGACGCTGGAGCGGCCCGTCCGCCCGAGACAGTCGCGATCGACGCCGCACGCGGGCGGGTGTTGGCCGAGGATGTCCGAGCTGACCGCGACAGCCCGGCCTTCGACTATTCGGCGATGGACGGGTACGCCGTGCGCGTGGCGGACGTGGAGGCGGTGTGGCGCAGCGCGGAAGCGGGTGCGAGCATCACGCTCGCCGTCGTCGGCGAGTCCCGCATCGGGGCGGCGCCGCCGGTGCTGCCGAGCGAGCCGCATTGTGCTGGCGTAGGTGCTGCCGCCATCCGCATCGTGACCGGGGCGGCGATTCCCCAAGGCACGGACGCGGTGGTGCGGCGCGAGGATGTCGTGGAGCACGCCGCAGAGGGGCGTGCGGCTTCGGCCACAGTCGGCGAGCGCGTCACGTCGATCTCGATCGCGCCCAGCGTGACCGCCAAGGGCGGCGTGCGCCCCAGCGACAACATCCGCCGTCGCGGCGAAAACGCCCGCGCGGGAGAGATGGTGCTGGCGGCGGGGACCGTGCTCACAGCGGCCGCGCTCGGCACGCTCGCGGCGGTCGGGTGCGTGCGGCCGCGCATCCACCCGCGCGTGCGTGTGGCGGTCATCACCACGGGCGATGAACTCGTCTCCCCGGAGGCCACGCCCGGGCCGTACCAGATCCGCAACAGCAACGCCGCCGTGATCCGCGAGGTGCTCGGCTCGCACGCGTGGATCGAGGTCGTCACACGCCCGGACGGTTCGATCATGCACACGGGCGATGAGGAAAGTGTGCTGGACGCGGCGCTCGAAGCCGTGATCCGGGAAGCCGATGCCGTCGTGCTCACCGGCGGCGTCTCGATGGGACACCGCGACCCCGTGCGGGCGTCGGTGGAACGCGTGGGCGGGATTGGGGGCGGGAGCGATGCGGAGATCGCCTTCCACGGCCTGCCACAGCGCCCCGGAAAGCCCATGCTCGGGGCGGTGGTGTGCCGCGACGGTGGCGCGAACGCCGAGGAGCGCGTGCCCGTCTTCGGACTGCCCGGCAACCCGATCTCGGCGATGGTCACGTGCACGAGGATCGTGCTTCCGGTGCTCGCCTCGCTCGCGGGCGCGGCGGCGGGACTCGGCGCGCCGCGGCTCGTGCGCCTTGCCAATCCCGACGGCAAGACGCTCGACCTGTGGTGCCACCGGCTGGTGCGGATCAACATATTGGGCGAGGCCGAGCTTATCGACGGACGCGGCTCGGGGGACATCATCGCGGGCGGGCGCAGCGACGGGTTCATCGAGGTGCCGCCCAACACCGCCGCCCACGGAGCTGCATCCGCACAAGCCACGCCCGCGCTCGTACCCTTCTATCCGTGGCCGATATAGCGCGCACGGCACCAGCAGTTATTCGCGGAAGCGCCCCGCGCACCGGTCCACACGCTCCCTCGACGACAGGATGCTTCGATGACGAACAACCCCGGATCACCCGCGACCGTTCCACTCTCCCACGTCGCGCCCGACGGCACCGCGCGGATGGTGGATGTGGGTGACAAGCCAATCACCGCGCGGTCCGCGACCGCCGAGGGGTTCGTCCGCATCTCGCCGGACCTCGCGCGGGCCTTCCGTGAGAGCACGGTCACAAAGGGCTCGGTGCTGGAGATCGTTCGTCTCGCCGGGATTCTCGCCGCCAAGCGCACCGACGAGCTCATCCCGCTCTGCCACACGTTGCCGCTGGACGCGGTGGATGTGTTGGCAACCCTCGAAGACGGCCGCGTGCGCGTGACCGCGACCGTTCGCACGCATTCGCGCACGGGCGTTGAGATGGAGGCCCTCACCGCCGTGAGCGTCGCGTGCCTGACGGTCATCGACATGGGAAAGGCCATCGACAAGGGCATGGTCATCGAGGGTGTGCGCGTGCTAGAGAAGCACGGCGGGCGCAGTGGTTCGTACACCACCGCGCCGACGCCGCCGGAAGGGCGCCCATGAGCGGTGCGGTGCAACCCATTCGGGCCGCCGTGCTCACCGTCAGCGATCGCTGCTCCCGCGGCGAGGCGGTGGACACCTCCGGCCCCGGCCTCTGCGAGATGCTGCGGTCGCGGCTGGGCGCGGTGATCGTCGCGACGCGCTGCCTCCCCGACGAGCAGGATGCGCTGGCCGCGTGCTTCGTCGAGTGGAGCCGCCCGGAGGCCGGGGTCGACCTGATCCTCAGCACCGGCGGCACCGGCCTCGCCCCGCGCGACGTCACTCCCGAAGCGGCCAAACGCGTCTTCGAGCGCGAGCACAGCGGGCTGATGGAACTCGCCCGCCTCCGCTGCATGAGCAAGACCCCGCGCACGTTTCTCTCCCGCGGCGTCGCCGGCACCATTGGCCGCACGCTCATCCTCACGCTACCGGGCTCCGTCCGCGGCTCCAGCGAGAACCTCGAAGCCTTGCTCGACATCCTGCCGCACGCCATCGAAACTGTCCGGGGCGAAGTCCAGGATGACGGCCGCCCCGAGGCCGATTCCGTCACGGGCAAGGTGATCCGTCATGGGCGATGATGCCGCGAGACCTTCGTTCGAGTTCCTCGGGACCATTCAGCCGATCGTGCTTGTCGGCGGCAAGAGCACCCGCTTCGGACGCGACAAGCTCCGCGAGCCAATTGGTGACTCGGGCGAACTCCTCGTCCAGCGTCCCATCAACGCCCTTCGCGCCATCTTCGGCAAGCGTGTTAAGCTGGTCGGCGAGTGCCACCCGACCATTGTCGCCCTCGCCGACGGGGTGATCCCAGACGAGCACACTGGCGCTGGCCCCATCGGAGGCATCGTTTCGGCGCTGCGGGCCTCGGGTAGTTCAGTGTTCGTTCTTGCCGGCGATATGCCGGGCGTTTCGCCGAGAGAGGTCTCACGGATGGTCGCAGTCGCTGAGTCATCTCGCGGCTGGATGGCTGTGCTGGCTCTATCCGACCGTGTGCACCCATGTGCCGGGATCTACTCTCAAGAATCACTTCCGATCTTGTACGACCGCTTGAAGCGGGGGGAACACGGGCTCGGGGCAGCCTTGCCCACGGGGGGTTGGGTTCCGGTCACAGTTCCGCCTGACTTTGCTGCAAACGTCAATTCGCCGGACGACTTGTGCCATCGGGCGCAGCCCTTGCGGGGCGCGGCGCCCAGCCGAGGATTCGAGGCCCGTTGACGCGTGGGCTGGTGCCAAGGAGCCCGTTCGAGGCAACTCGGACCTATCGCGCGCCAGTTCGTTGCCCCGTGTCCTCGATCGGATGCGAGCGGGCTCGATACGATCCCTCGCATGATGACCAGTGAGACAACCTCTCAGCCAGGTTCCACGTCGCCCGGCGTGACCTGGTGGCAACGCTATGCGCGACGAATCTGGCTCATGGCCCGGATAGTGGGTGTGGTCGCCGTCACTGGGCTTGCGGCGTGGTGGATGCTCCTATCGCCCGTCGCCGTATCGACGCACACCGTCACCCGGGGAGATGTGCTGGCGGAGGTGCTCGGCACGGGCACACTCGAAGCCCGCGTGAGCGCGATCGTCGGACCGAAGATTCCTGGCCTCATCGTCAGGATCGCTGCCGACCAGGGAGATCCCGTCAAGGCTGGCGACATGCTCATCGCTCTTGAAGACACCGACGTTCGACAGCAGGTCGCGGTCGCGGAGGCCGATGTTGCTGCGGCAGCGGCGAGCGTCGAGCGGCTTCAAGCCGATCGGCGGCGGGCCGAGGCGGTGCTGTTGCAGGCACGACTGACGCACGAGCGGCAGGTCCAGGCGGCGGCCTCGAAGGCCTCCTCACAACAGGAACTCGACAAAGCCGCCGAAGCACTTGCCGTGGCCGAGGCTGAACTCGCACGGTCTGGTGCAGCGATCAGTGAGGGACAACGGCGACTCACGGCGGCCGAGCGATCTCTGGACTACCAACGGGCGCGGTTGCACGACACCAACGTTGAGGCTCCATTCGACGCCCTGGTCGTGCGGCGCGACCGCGATGCGGGCGACGTTGTGACAGCGGGCTCGTCGGTGCTTCAGCTCGTCTCGCTCGACGAGATGTGGATCTCGGCGTGGGTCGACGAGACGGAGCTGGCTCGGCTGGCCGAACAGCAGCAGACGCGAGTGGTCTTCCGTTCTGAGCCGGATATCGAGTACGAGGGCGTGGTAGCGCGAGTCGGACGTGAGGCAGACCGTGAGACCCGCGAGATCGTGGTCGACGTGCGCGTTGAACGGCTGCCCGCGAACTGGGCCGTGGGGCAACGTGCCGAGGTCTTTATTCGTGTCGATCGCCGCGAAGATGTGGTCGTTGTTCCAGCGTCACTCGTGCTTGTGCAAGGCGGACGATCGGGCGTGATGGTCGACGAGCGCGGAACGGCCCGCTGGCGTGAGATCTCCATCGGTTTGCGCGGGCGCGACAGTGTCGAAGTGACCAGCGGGCTTGCATCGGGCGATATGGTCGTGAGCCCGGCGCCGCCGAACGCCGACCCGCTTCGAGATGGTCGAAGGATCACCCCGGAATGAACCTCGCTGTCCGCGATATCCGGCACAGCCTCGGGCGTTTCGTCCTCACGACGCTCGGCGTTGGGATGCTCCTCATGGTCGTGATGGGCATGGGGGGCATCTATCGGGGGCTGGTGGACGATGCGCTCGTGGTGACGCGCGGAATCGGGGCAGACCTCTGGGTTGTGCAGCGCGACACACGCGGGCCATTCGCCGAGGTTTCTCGGCTTCCACGCAGCCTGGTGGATCGCGTTGCCGCCGTTCCTGGGGTCACCGATGCCCGCGAGTTCGTGTTCCACACCATCCAACGCGAGCACCGCGGCAAGCCCTTGCGAATGGGCGTGCTCGGGCTCGGCTGGCCTACCGACAAGGGCGAGGGCCTGCCGCTGATCGCCGGTCGTCCGCTGGCGCAGAATCACTTCGAGATGATCGCCGACGAGTCCCTGGGCCTGGGACTTGGTGAACGACTCCGCCTCGGAAAGGACACGTACACGGTCGTCGGGCTGACTCGCTGGCTGGTGGCCTCGGGCGGTGACGGGATCGCGTGCTTCACCAGCCGAGATGCGCAGGCGATCCAGTTCGACGAGCCCGGCGAGTCGATCCGGCTCGAGCGCCAGGCCCGGCGTGCCCGCGCGGACGAGATCGACTTCGGCCGCACGCAGCCGGGTGTGTTGGATCGCGCCTCCGGCCCCGCGCAGAATCTCGCAGCGCTCCCGGGACCGTCGATCAGCGCCGTGATCGCGCGCCTGATGCCGGGCTCCGACCCCGCCAGCGTGCAGCGGTCCATGAGCGGCTGGAGCGACGTCACGACCTACACGGGCCCGCAGCAGGAAGAACTACTGCTCAAGGGGAGCGTGGATCGTGCCCGCCGGCAGATTCTGCTCTTTCGCGTTCTATTGACCATCATCTCGGCGGTGATCATGGCTCTGATCATCTATACCCTTACGCTCGACAAGCTCCACCCCATCGCCCTCTTGAAACTCATCGGCGCGCCCACACACGTCATCGCCGGGCTCATTCTCCAGCAATCGTTGATCATGGGCGTGCTCGCGTACGGCGTGGGATACCTGATCGGAACCCGCCTCTTTCCGCTCTTTCCCCGGCGCGTGCTGGTGACCAACGACGATTTGCTGCGCCTGGCGGGCATCGTGCTTGTGATCTCGGTGCTTGCAAGCCTCCTGGGGATCTGGAAGGCGATGCGCGTCGCACCGAATGAGGCGATTGGCTGAGCCGATGCAAGGAGAATGAGCAAGGCATGACCGAACCACTTGCGCTGGAGACAAGCGGGCTCACCAAGGTGTACGGCAGCGGGCACACCGAGGTGGTCGCGTTGCGCGATGCGTCGATGCAGGTCCGGCGCGGTGAAGTCGTTGCGCTCCTTGGTCCCAGCGGCGCTGGCAAGTCCACCTTTTTGCTCTGTGTGGGCCTTATCAACCCGCCAACCCGCGGCACGGTGACCATCGGCGGCAAACTGATGCAGGACGGTCCGCGCTCGCTCGGCGACCTTCGCCGCTTTCGCCGGGAGCACATCGGCTTTGTCTTCCAGAAGTCCAACCTGATCCCGTTTCTCAGCGCGATTGAGAATGTCCAAGTGGTTGGCGAACTGATCGGTCGCCCGTCCTCGGTGGCTAGGCGCCGCGCCAAAGAACTGCTCGACGCCCTCGGGGTAGGAAAACGGGCGTTCAACATGCCGACCCAGCTTTCCGGCGGAGAGCAGCAGCGTGTTACCGTCGCCCGCGCCCTGGCCAATCAACCCAGTCTCATTCTTGCCGATGAGCCGACCGCCGCACTCGACAGTGTTCGCGGGCGACAGGTCATGGAACTATTCCGTGATGTGGCTCACAGGCACGGCACAGGTGTCATAGTCGTCACGCACGACCATCGGGCGCTCGACGTGTTCGACACCATCTATGAGATGGAGGACGGGCTTCTGAAGCCTGCAGCGTCGGCCATCGCAAGGGCCACGGTCGCCCACGCATGAAGTTCGGATCACTTGGCGGTTACTCTCGCCCCCTCGCGCGCGATCTCGTAAGCCCATCGCGTAGGTATCTAGGGCCCGCATTGTTGTTCGAGCACTCCACCGGAACGGCGGTCCGGTGGTCACTCACCTTTGGACGTTGACCGATTGAAGGTGGCCATGCCGCAGCCTTGACACGTCGCGGTTGCGCTGAATGCACTCCCGTGGCCACAAGTCGGCATTCCGTCTCGGCACCTGAGTGCACTCCAGTATGGATCCAGAGTTGCAAGTGACCGTCCCTCCAGTACTTGCACAATCTCGCTCCGGCTGGCACGCCAATGCACCCGAACGCATCGCTTGGGAAGCCGAGTGTACCCACCTCAATCACCGAGGAAAACAAGACCTTTGGGAGCACCCCCAGCAGTATTCCCAGCAGTGACCGTCGCTCCATTCCAACGCCTCCGGACTTGGCCAGAATTATCGAAACGTGGTTCCGGATCCAGCCCGCGTTGCGAGCGGCGATAATCGCGTTGACGGAAGCCGCCATTGCTGATTCAGGCTCGTAGTCAACAGCCGAGATGCGCCTAAAGGTCTGGGTGAGCCAACACGGCATACCTCAGGCCGGCGGCGCTTGTTTTAAGTCCGCTGCGTCTCCCGTTCCGCCACGGGACCGAAGTGCCTGATGCCAAAGGATTTGTCGACGTTTTGCAGGCGATCAAAACGGAGAACCGCGGGTGTCTCGGCGGATTGCTTGCTGTCCGTGACCCAGTTCTCGGTGCGATCATATCGGCTTGGCCGTGACTCACGCGCCGACAGAGGAACGCTCTGGCCGCTCTTGCGGGACCGTGAATCGGAGGCTGGGTAGCACGCCATGAAGATGCCGATTGAGCGGTTACCCAAAGGCCCTCTCAACCTGATGGCTGTGGTAGTTGGACGGCGTGATCTTCCGGCCCAATGCCATTCGTTGCTCGCATGGGCACGCACCAACTTCGGGAGAAGTTCTCTTGTTGCGAAATGAGGCGCATGGGTCCCTGCAAGCCACCTGGCGGCGGCAAGTGCGGGGTTCGTTCGTGCGATCAAGCTTCCCTCAAAAACCTCCGATAACGTCTAAGACTGAACACGCCGGTGTACAGTTCAGTAAGAGATATGGCCTCATGCAGATCGTCACCCGACTCATCCTCGCCCTGATCCTCGTCATGCAGTCCCTCCTGGGGCTGACGGTGACTCAGTGCTCTGCGATGGGTGGTGCGGATTCCGAAGGCCAGCTTTCCAAATCGGTTCACCCCACGGCATGTCCCTGCTGCTCTGGTGGCGACGATTCCGCGGGGGCAGCTTGTCCCACCGGTGATCGAACGTCCGTGTGCCACTGCGGCGAGCCGCGGCAAGACGAGCCGAAGACTCCTCCCACCGATTCCAAGAGCCAGTTTCATCAGCTGCTGGTCATTCTCCCGGCGCTGATCGGATTTCTCCCGCCTGAGCCGATGCCGACGATGGCGGTTTGCTCTGCCTCGGATCCGTCGCCTCACCGGCCAACGAACTCCATTCAGTCGCTCCTGTGTGTTTGGGTCGTGTAGACGTTCGGTTCCTTAGTGCCATTGCGCGCTGAGGACACCGAAGTCGTACGAATCCGGCTCCTTCCTCGCGCGTTTTGCCGCCCGGGAACCCGGTCTCAATCCCACAACCAGGAGTTTGCATCATGCTTGCCGCCCGCACCGCCGGTGCGCCCCGCGATGGAGACCCTCTCCACATTGCGCCGCATCCCGCGAGATATCCTTTCCGCTACCCTCTGCTCGTGACTGCCTGCGCCCTTGCTCTCGCCGGGCTCGCGGGCTGTGCGCTCACGCCTTCGGGCACCAAGCCGGAGCAGGCCCGACTCGCCGAAGCCGGCAAGCTCTATGAGCGCAAGATTGAGGAGCGAGAGCTCCCCGAACTGCCCGATTCGCCGACGTGGCAGGATGTGCTCCATCGGGCCTTCCTGGCAAACGGCGATTTGGAAGTCGCATACTTCGATTGGAAAGCGGCTGTCCAGCGGATCGAGATGGCGTCGGCGTACCCGAACTCCAACGTTTCCATCGGCTACTCCTACATGTTCTCGTCGGAGCGTATGAAGTCCTTCGACCGGCAGACGTTCTCCGCGGGATTTGATTCCTCGGTCAATCTCTCCTTCCCGACGAAGGTCATGAAGAAGGGTGAGATCGCGCTGGACGAGGCGCGAGCGACCGGCGAGCGGTTCCGGAGCGCCAAGTTCGACCTCCAAAGGAGGGTTCTTGTCGCGTGGGTCGACTACGTGCTCCTCGCGGAGAGGTTGCGAATCCAGCGCGAGCAGGTTGCTCTGACCCGTATGTCCGCCGACGCCGTTAGTGCGCGAGCGCAGGCCGGTGGAGCGCAGCGAGACTTGCTGAAGACGGATGTCTCACTCCGCACTGCTGAAGATTCGATCAAGAGCATGGAAGCGGAGCTCTCGGCCTCGCGTGCGATGCTCAACGGCGTGCTCGCCCGTGAGCCGAATCTGGTGCTGGAACCGCCGCGTGTTCTGCCATCGCCCAGGCCGATGCCGGTGTCCGACGACGTGGTGCTGGCGGCAGCCGTCGACCAGAACCCCGAGCTCGCGGGCCTCGCTCATCAAGTGCAGGGCCGGGCCGACGCGTTGGAACTGGCCCGGATGCAATGGATCCCGGACATCAGCCCCACCGCAATGTTCACCGGCGGTGTCTCCCAGGCCGTCGGCGCGGCGTTCATGCTGCCCACCAACATCGTCCAGATCCGCGGCGGCATCCGTGAGGCCGAAGCCATGCTCCGTGGCAGCGAGGCGATGCTGCGGCAGACCAAGCGAGACCGAGCAGCGTCGCTGGTTGCCACGCTCGTGACGCTCCGCAACAGCGAGCGTCAGGCTGAACTCTTTGGCACGAGCATCATCCCGCTCACTGAGCGTCTGCTGACCAACACGCGCCAGGCGTACGCGGGCGGCTCGGCCATGTACGGCGACCTGCTGGAGGCACAGCGAACGCTGCTGGACGCGAAGTTGGTCGTCGCGCAGGCCCGTGCGATGAGAGAGAAGCAACTCGCCGAGCTCGAAGCCCTCATGGGAACCGACATCGAAACCCTATCCACCGCACAACATTCCGCTCCCGCAACTGCCGAGAGCGCCGTCGCCACGACCGAAC
>JAEUJD010000226.1 GCA_016793015.1 Phycisphaerales bacterium | reverse complement strand
CCCCTCCAACTCGCGAGCAACCTGTTCCTCGCGCCCATCGCCGGCTACTGCGATCTCGCATTCCGAACCATCGTCCGCGAATGGTCCACGCATCCGGATGGTGTCGGCGTCGGTGTCGGCCTCGCCTGCACCGACCTGCTCAGTCCGCAGGGTTTGCTCCGGGGCACGGCCTCCAGCCTCGATCTTGCCGCCACCAACGATTTCGACAAGCCCGTCGGCATGCAGCTTTACGGCAGCGACCCCGAAATCATGGCTCAGGGCGCTCGTTGGGCGGTTGAACACGGTGCCACGCTCGTTGATATCAACATGGGCTGCCCCGTTGACAAGGTGACCAAGAAGGACGGCGGGAGCAAACTGCTGACCGATCTCGGCCGCGCTGTCTCCATCGCCGCACGCGTCGTGAAGGAGCTCGAAGCCTGCGCCCTCTCGCCCGATGAATGGTCGAAGCGTCTGGGCAATGCGTCGCTTGCCGCGCCCGGCGTGAGACAGCCGGTGCCTCTCACCTGCAAGATGCGCCTCTGCTGGAGCGACGCCGACTATCACGCCGGAAACGCCTGCTCGCCCCACCTTGCGCGCATGCTCGCCGATGTCGGCGTTGTTGGCGTGACCGTCCACGGACGCACAACCGAGATGAAGTTCTCGGGTGATGTCCAGCTCGCCGGCATCACGCGCGTCGTCGAATCGGTCAACGGCCAGATCCCCGTGATCGGCAACGGCGATGTTCGCGAGGCGCCCGATGCCGTGCGCATGATCCGCGAGACGGGCTGCGCCGGAGTCATGATCGGGCGCGGCGCACTCAGCACGCCGTGGCTCTTTCGGGATGCGTGGGCCTTGCAAACCACGGGCATCGTCCCGCCCGCCCCGACCGAGCGCGAGATCATCGAATCGGTCCGTCGCTACCTGCACCTCATGGTCCAATATCGTGGCGAGCACTACGCGATGGTCCAGATTCGCCGCCGCATGACCTGGTTCGCCAAGCGGCTGATGACCACCGACGCCCGAGGCCGCGTGGTCGGCGTCAAACCGCTCAAGGAAGCGATCCGCAACGCCCAAAGCCCCGCCGAGGTCTCCGATCGGTTCGACGACTTCCTCGCCGGCGGCCTCCGAGGCGGTGCCTTTGGGCCCGAAGGTGCCGAGGCCTGACCACCAGCACCACGTCCGAAAAATGAGGCCGAGCCAGCCCACGCTACCGCACAAAGGGCAAACACCCCCGCTATGCTTCTCCCTGCCAAAACTTGGTTCTTTTCCGAACCGATCGACTCGCCTCCTCGCTCAACAAAACCAACGCCTCGTTCGGGAGCTTCCTTATGCAGTCCAATCGCGTCGCCCTCTTCGTTTCGAGCTTGAGCATGTCCTGCGTTGCATCCGCCTGGGCGCAGCCCGCGGCGACGCAGCCGGCACCGAAGCAGCTTCCGCCCGCGCAGGTTGCCCCTGCCGGCGACAAGCTCCCGCCCCGACCCGGTCAACTCGCGCCCGCTCCGGCGCAGCCGATCGGTCCGTGCGGCCGCTTCACGCCCGACGAGAAGTCGTTCAACTTCGGCAAGATTCTCTCGTCAAGCCCCGTTGAGCACATCTTCAAGTTCAAGAACAGCGGCGACGCAAACCTGATCATCACGAGCGCATCGGGCTCTTGCCACTGCACGGTGCCCCAGCTTTCCAAGATGGATTACGCCCCGGGCGAAACCGGCGAGATCAAGGTCATCTTCGATCCCAAGGGCAAGGCCGCCGGCCAGGTGCAGCAGCGCGTCACGGTCGTCTCGAACGATCCGACATCCCCCACTTCGTCGCTCCTGATCGAAGCCGATGTCCAGCCGATCGTCACGATCGAACCCAAGATCATCGCGTTCAACCAGGTCGCCAAAGGCGAGTCGCGCACGGTCGATCTGGTCGTCACCGGCCGCATCGAGGGCTTTGCGATCACCGACATCAAGTTTGATGGACAGGGTGAAGAGATCAAGACGGAAATCGGCAAGTCCGAGCCGATCGAAATCAACGGCGAGAAGTTCTACAGGATTCCGGTCAAGATCATCTATCCGCCCGCCAAAAAGATCGAACGCTTCAACCGCAACATGATCCTCACCACCAACGACGCCCGCGAGAAGGAAGCCCGGATTCCCGTGCTGGGCGAGGTCGTCGGGGATCTCGAATCCAAGCCCCAGCGCGTGACCATGGGCCTCGTTGCTCGCAAGGCCGAGTTCAGCAATACGGCCACGATCACCAGCCGCGGCAACAAGCCCTTCCGAATCCTCGGCATCAAGCAGGTCGACGCTCCCGCAGGGCGGACCGATCCGAAGCTCGATTTCAGCTTCACTCCCACCAAGGCTGGCTCAGGCAGCACCTCGGATTCGTACACGATCGCCATTTCGGGCACCGCGCCCAACGAGCAGTATCGAGCCGTCATCGACTGCGATGTGCTGACCGATGTGCCCGGCGAAGAGACCGTGCGCATGGGCGTGTACGTCGTTGTTCGCTGAGTCCAGTCGCCGGCAAGGAGCGCCCGCGATGAGTTGCCTTCTCTTCCAGCGAATCCTGGCGATCGTCGGGCTTGGTGTCATCATCGGCGCCGCTGATACGTGGATCCGGCCGACCACGCTGGAGCTGACGCTGAAGAGCCCCGCTGCTGGGCAGACCCCGAGCCCCTCGAATCCGGCAACACCGTCCGCTCCGATGTCGAGTGGTGCAATCGCAGCATCCGGGTCCGTTCCATCGGCAGCAGAGAACGCGGGCGCCCCGCTCGACACGATGATCGATGTCGTCGCGGCAAAGAAGCTCTTCGACGACGGGGTCGTTTTTCTCGACGCCCGAATCACGGAAGAGTTCCGTGCCGGACACGTGCCCCAGGCTTTTCACCTCACTTCCGCGATGTTCAACACGCCCGCGGCAGACGAGGCGATGAAGGCACTCGATACCGCGCAGCCCATGGTCATCTACTGCGGAGGCGGCGATTGCGACGCCTCCAAAAACCTTGCCATTCTCCTGCAGGGCGCCGGCTACAAACGCATCCACATCTTCGAAGCCGGTTTCCCCGCTTGGGAAAAGGCGGGCCATCCTGTTGAAAAGGAGAGCAAGTGATCGCACTCGGCCGCATGCTGCTCCTGATCTGTCGCCTCGCGGTTGCGGCGCTTTTCCTGTTCGCGGCGTATCAGAAACTCTTCGCTCCGGATTCGGGGCCGCAGAAGTTTGCTCTAGCCATCAAGAGCTTTCAGATCCTGCCGCTTCACCTTGTGCAGCTGGCGACGGGCGTCATCCCGTGGATCGAAGTCATCTGCGGGGTGCTGCTCATCATCGGCCTGTGGACCCGTGCCGCGGCATGGCTGCTGGTGGCGATGCTCGTCGGGTTTACCGCAGCCGTCGCCTCGGTCATCCTGCGAAAGATGAGCGTCACCTGCGGCTGCTTCGGCAACCTGACTCTAATCTGCCCGAAAGAGGCTCTCTCGTGGTGCAAAGTCGGCGAGAATGCCCTGATCCTGATTCCCACGCTCCTCGTGGCGGTCTTCGGAGGAGGCTTCCTGACCTTTGACCGGGAAGCCTGTAAAACAGGGCCTGTTTCGCAGCCCGGGAGCAAGCCGCATCCTTCGCCTTCGAGCGCCTGAACGCCTAATATCCAGACCCACCGGGACCCATTTCGGGTTCCGACGGGGCACATGTCGCCCGGACGGGAGCGATCTCCTGAGACCCCGGGCCGCTAGACCACGACTGGGACCACGACCCAGATCCCGACGGAGTTTTTCATGAGCAAGTTCGCCAAGTTCAGCGCCGGCCCCCAGCCCAAGCCGAAGATCACCAAGACGACCCCCAAGGGCAACATCTTCATCGACTACAAGGACGTCGAGAACCTCCGTCGCACCATGTCGCCCAACGGCAAGATCTTTGCCCGCAAGCGCAACAGCACGTCGGCCCAGGAGCAGCGTCTGCTCGCCCAGGCGATCAAGCGTGCCCGCTTCATGGCCCTGCTGCCGTACACCAGCGCGACGCTGTAAGTCAGCGATTAGCCTTCAGTTGTCAGTTACAAGCCGATCCCCTTGGGATCGGCTTTTTCTTGCGCACGCACGCCGATTTCCGTGACGCCGCTCGCACCCCGACCCCGATATCGTTTCACGCCAGCCCTATTTGCGATTTGCCCATTTGCGATTTGGCCCTTTCTCATGCCCCGCGACTACACCAAGCTCCTCCAAGCTCCCGCACCAAGCCGCGACCGCGCCGCGGCCATGACCGCCTTCCTCGACCTCACGTGGTCCGCCTTCGGCGACGACAACCCTTCGCCCGATCGAAAGACCATTTCCTGGATCGGCTTCTACGAACGCGATCCGGAAGATGCTTTGCAGATGATCCTGATCGACCGCCGCCCCAAGCCTGCTTGCTCGCCCATCGGCCTGCACGGTCTCTGCGGCCAGGGCATGCTCGACGCCACGTCGTACGTCGTCGATGACATCCGCACGCTCGGAGCCAACTACGTCGCCTGCGATCCGCGCGATCAGAGCGAACTGGTTGTGCCGCTGTTCAACGAGAAGAACGAAGCCTTTGGCGTGCTCGATATTGATGGCTTCGCGATCGGTGCGTTCGATGAGAACGACGCGTCGTGCATGCAGCAACTGCTCAAGAACTTCGGACTCACCGCCGGAACTCCACCGCCCATTCAACGCCGTTGATCGCATGGAAGAACCGCGGCCCGCGCCAACCTCGTTCGCGAAGCACTTGCTCGCCAACCCGCGCCCCTGGAAGCTCAACGCTCTGCTCGCGACGTCCTACAGCCTGCAGGCCGTCACCGCATCCGCGATCCTGCTGCTCGGCCTCTTCTTCGTCGATTCGCTCGCCGTCGCGTGGGCGATCATCTCCGCCATCATCGCGATCCAGCCCGGCCTCCAGCAATCCCTCGCGGCATCCCTCACCCGCATCGTCGCCAACATCGTCGGCGCTTTAGTAGGTCTAGGCCTGGGCGAAGTGCTCGGCATCGGCCCGTGGCAGGTGCTCGTCGGCATCGTGGTCGTCGTCGTCCTCTGTCAGTTTCTGCGTCTCGAAGACGGCCTGCGCATCGCTTGCATCGCGGTCGTGATCGTGCTCTCGATCCAGGCGACTTCGGTCGTGCATTCCGCGATCGAACGTTCCCTGACAGTGATCGTCGGCTGCATTGTGGGGACGATGGTGCAGTACGCCGCGGAGCGGATAAGCCAAAGACTCGGCCTACATGATGTGCTCTTTCAGAAGCCCCCTCCCTGATGGAGGGGGTTGGGGGTGGGCGCTGGACACGCGCCAAAACGGTGCCACAAAGAACCGAAATCGTTTACATCACTTCGCCGTGATCGGTTCTTCGGCCTTACTGGTTCCTGCCCCCGCCGAAATCTTCAACCCCACCACTCCGATCAACACGAGCGCTAGCGACGCAACGCGAAGCGCACTCGCCGGCTCCTTCAAGAACACAATCCCGATCGTCGCGATCAGCGCCATCCCCACGCCCGCCCACATGGCATAGGCGAGGCCCACATCCAGCGTCTTCGTCGCGAGCGCGAGAAATCCGGCGGAAAGCAGATACATCACCGCGAAGGAGATCGTCCACGGCAACTTCGAAAGCCCATCCGATTTCTTCATCGCGATGGCCCAGCCGACTTCGAAGACGATCGCGATGATGAGGTAGAGCCAGTGCATTGACAAGCATATTGGCTGCGGCAGCCGCACACACCACTTCGTTCTCGAGTAAAATGCGAGAATGAGCGAAGGTCGCACATATCTGTGCTCATGGAAGCTCGACAGTCATGTCTACACCATCTGGGTGAGGTCACGCCCGGGCGTGCGTGTGTCTGGCCTGACGTTTTCGCAGGCATACGACAAGCTGATCTATAAGTGGCTGGAGTCAGGCAGCGACGATTGCGAGCCCACTTTTACGTTTGACCGCTCTCCACCTCCCGAACCACTCGATGCCAAGTACTCCAACATTGATTTGATGTGGTTCGAAGGAACTGGCTACACGAGCGACAGTTCTGAGCGTCGGGAATCGCTATTCGATGGTCCTCGTTGCGCTTGGTGCGGAGAGCCAACTGGCCCGCGAAACGATTCGAAGCGCCAGCTGACATCTACGGTGGAGGGCCACGTCAGCGCGTGCGTGAGGGACAACTTTGTGGGCGAATCTCCGATTCTCGTGTCACGCGAGTTTCTGAACCTTTTGAGCAATGAGGAGCAGCAGTGTCTTGACTGGATTCCGTGCGTTGGAGTTCCGCGCTCACGCAAACAGTTTTTCGAGGCCAGACCACGCTCTTTCGTTCCGTATGCGGCGGCGATCGAATTAGAACTATCTGGCTGGCGATGCGATTCCTGCGGGGCGAAGGTCTTTTCGATTCGCGATCCGCGCACTTCGTTTCTCCATGCGGTCAGCCAACTGTCGCTTCCACAGCCTCTGCCCGCTCTGTTTGCCATCGGTTCTAGAGGCCATTTCCAAATCGGTGCCTCAAGTTCTCGAATCCGAGAGCTACTCTCCTCCAAATACTCCCGGGGCATGAATGCCGGAAGGCTTGGTGTGGTTCCTCCATCGCTGGCGATCGCTCCAACCCTTCGTCTTCGAGAGAATGAAGCCGACCAAATTCGCCTTCGACAAGAACGAGCCGCAGAGGACAAGGCGGAGCTAGACAAGTATGTTGCGAACCTAATCGCAAGTTCCCGCCCAAAAAAGTAATCGATCTCAGTTTCCAAACGGCGCTCGATGGCTCGGACTACGTCGCCTTATGCACCTTCCCCCAGCACTCCCCAAACCCAATCTTGCGATACCCCTCGCGCTCGCAGTACCCCTTGAAAATCACCGTGTCGCCATCCGCAAGAAACGTCCGCGTCTCCCCGCTCGGCAACTGAATCGGCTTGCGTGGCTTCGGCTTTCCACCTTCGCCCATTCCATCCCAAGTCAATTCCAGCAAGCACCCGCGGCTATCCGCTTCCTTGCCGCTCACCGTGCCGCTCGCGATCAAGTCGCCCGAGAGCAGATTGCACCCGTTGCTCGCGTGATGCGTCAGCATCTGGCCAAACGTCCAGTACATATCGCGGAAACTGCCGCGGCTGAGGCGGTGCGGGGCCATCTTCTTTTCCGCCATTTGCGTCGTGAGCAGATAGACCTCGAGCGTGATGTCGAATCCGCCACTCTTTTGATCTTCATCGTCGTAGAGGTATGCCAGCGGCTTCGGATCGCCCG
Source organism: Phycisphaerales bacterium (assembly GCA_016793015.1). Taxonomy (GTDB): domain Bacteria; phylum Planctomycetota; class Phycisphaerae; order Phycisphaerales; family UBA1924; genus JAFEBO01. The sequence goes on along the minus strand of JAEUJD010000226.1, from coordinate 37,370 downwards.
CCGGCCGCTCCATCGCGGCACGCCGGAACGGCGCGAGAGCATCCATCGTCACGATGTACGGCGAGATGCTCGTCGCGAAGTTCTTTGCGAGGAACGGCCCGAGCGGCTGATACTCCCACTTTTGCATGTCCCGCGCCGACCAGTCGTTCACGAGGCAGAGGCCGAAGAGGTGGTCATGTGCCAAACCAATCGGAATCGGTTCGCCCAACTGGTTCCCCCGCGCGATGTACGCCCCCACTTCCAACTCATAATCGAGCATCTTGCACGGGCCGAACGTTGGCTCGATCTGCCCCTCCGCCGGTGATTGCTGCCCGTTCGGACGCACGATCTTCGACCCGCTCAGCACGATCGACGAGGCCCGCCCGTGATACCCGATCGGCACGTGCTTGTAATTGGGCAGCAGGGGCTGATCCGGTCGGAACATCGCCCCCACTGTCGAAGCGTGGTGGATCGACGCGTAGAAATCGGTGTAGTTGATGATCGGCAGCGGCGGCAGGAAGTGCGTCTCGCTCTGCGGCCGCACCGCCTTGTCGCGCAGCCGTCGAATCGCCTGCCCTCCGCCTTCTTCGCTGAGGAACTTCTGAAGGATCGTCCGCAGCTCGCCAACCAGCCGAGGCGACTCGGCAAAACCGAACCAGTAACCCTGCTCGAGCGCATCGAGTAGCTCGCCCGACCCTTCGCGTTCTAAGTACCCCGATTCTCCCAGCATCCCGACGTCCAGAATCTGATCGCCGATCGCGACACCCTGATGCGCGTGCGTGTGCTGCTCGGCCCCTTCCCCGTGCGTCGCGGCAAAGACGCACAGAGGCAGATTCTGAATCGGGAATTCCGACGTTGGGTCGTTGGCCGATTCGACCCAGGATTTGAGATTCGGATTGTGCGTTTCGTTTGGATTGGTGTTCATCGCAGTCTCTACTTGACAGATTCAAAGGCGTTCACCACAGAGGCACAGAGAAGACAACGGCTTTGAAAGAAAGACGACATGGCTGCGGAAATCGCACATCGGCGGCTCTCCTTCCGACACACCCGCCTTCGTCTTTGTCCTCTCTGTGTCTCTGCGCCTCTGTGGTGAAGTCTTTGCATGGGTTCCTTCTACAGCAGCCCCGCCTTCTTCAAATCCTCCACCGGATCATCGAACGCACAGCTCCCGAAGCTCAGCGCAAACGCCTCCCGCGCCCGCGCGATCTCCGTGATATCCAGCACGTGGTTCTGCCACGTCAGCCCCTGATCCGTGCAGATGAACGCCTTCGCGCTGTTTTCCTTCAGCACCTCCGCCGCCTCGTCCACATCGAAGCCCTGGCAGAAAACAAAGCACCCCGCGACAAACACGTTCATGAAACCGTGCATCGTGCAGCGGGGTGAATCCTTCTCATAGGTCAGCGGGTACGACGCTCGCACCGGATGATGCAACCCAGCCGTTGCCTTGAACGGCACCTCGGCCTGGCGGCAGGCCACCATGAACTCCGCGATCTGCCGGGGCTGCGGGAACGCGGCTTCTACCAACCCTCCGGTCCGGATCTTCGCGCCGCACGAGTTGCCCGCCAGTGCCGCGATGAAGCCCCGCACATCGCCGCCCGGCAACTTCTCTGCCGGCGGCACCTCGAAGAACGGGAACATGTCTTCGGGGATCGCATCGAGCATCTCGTCCACGCGGTGAGCGCCCTCGACCTTGACCTCCAGCACATCCACGTTCGCCAGCCCCTGATCCTCGCGCGAATGCCGCTGGTTGAAGCGGTCGATCAGCTGCATGTCTTCCTGCTTCTCGATCAGCGCCGAGATCCGCCACGGCTCGCCCGCCGCGGCAAACTCGCGATACCCGCTCGTCGCGTTCGTCCCCGGCATCAGCATCGATGCCGCGGCGCTCAGCTCTTCCAGCCGGTCCGCCGGGCACACAAACCGGCTCAGCATCCACTCGTGCTGCCCGCTGAGCGCGCGAAAATACGCCTCCGCCGCGGGCTGCATCGCGAGCTTTGCGGGCGGAAAAAGCCCGGCGTAATCGATGAGGCCGCCCAGAAGCGACCGAAGGCTGCGCGTCTCCATGCGCAGAGCATATTGCCTCTTCTGCCGGGCGTCCGGGGCCCGTCCGCCCCGCGCCTTGCGTGGCCTATTTCTGCGGATTCGCAACAGGCGCGAACGGATCGGCCCCGCGCCACCTCGCGATCCACATCTGGCTCGAAGGCCGCGTCTCGCCGGGCGCTGTCTCTCCCCGCTGCGCGGTCCACATCATCCACTTGCCGTCCGGACTGAATACGGGCAGCACGTCCGCACCGAGCGCACTGGTGATGCGTGCCTTCGCGAGATTCGGGATCGCAACACTCGGAGCCCGCGTGAGCTTGCCGGCTTCAAAGCCGGGCGCACCCGTGATCACGCTGCCAACCCGGTCCGAGGCCGCGCTTGCCGCTGCGTTCAGCGCCGCCTCATCCACGCGGATCGCAAAGACCTCGTAATTCCGATGCCCCATCTCGCTCGTCGCGTACACCAGAAACTCGCCCGACGGGTACCAGAACGGTCCCCAGTTGACATGCTCGTTGCTGGTGAGCTGATACTCGCGCTCGATACCGGTCGGCGCGAGCACGCCGTCGGTGCCCGCCTCGTACCGCAGATCCGACGCGTAGAGCTGGAGCAGGTCGTTGCCGGCGCGATCGGAGCGATAGCAGATCCGCTTGCCACCCGGTGCAAAGAACGGGCCGCCGTCGTATCCCGGCGCGACGACAATCGGCGTGTGCGTCTTGGTCACTGTGTCGAAGATGAAGATGTCCGCATCCGGCTTTTCGCCGGTCTGCTTCGCCGGATCGACGTTCGCGTAGAGCACAAATCGGCCGGTCGGGTCCCAACTCGCTTCGGCGCAGTACCCCGGCCGCTCGAAGAGGACCGTCGGTTTGGGCTCCTGCCCTTCTTTCAACGTGCTCAGATCGAGCGTCACGATCTTCATGTTCTCGGGGAACGACCACACGTACTTGTTCGTGCCGACCTGAAAGCCCGGCTTGTTCGGCGCAACCGGCGCATCGACTGTGCAACCGAAGAGCACCAGGTTCGGGTTCCTGGGGTGGAACCAGCCGCAGGTGTTCGCGCTGCCCTTGGGGCTGATGCGCTTGGGATCGGTGATCCCCACCGGGCCCCCCTCGGCATCACGCGTCAGATTCGCGACGTACATCGAGTAGTGCTGATCCGGTTCCTTGCCCGCTTCGGGCACGGGCACGGCCTGAAAGATGATCCGGCGTCCATCCGGGCTGAAGTACGCCTCGCCCGCCTTCACAAAGTCGCGAGGGAACGTCAACTGCGTCCACAAATCCAGCAGCGGCGCTTCTTCCTTCCGCCAATCGATCGGTGCGGGGGTTTGCGTCGCTCCGGGAGCCGGGCTTGACTGGGGCTGGAGAGCAAAGCCGGCGAGCAAGACGAGCATCAACATCCGTTCAACTCCTGAAGGCCGCCCGATTGTTCGCACGTCTTGGGTGGCACGGCTTTGGAGAGTCATGATCAAACAGCACAGATTCCATCAGAGATTCCGCCGCCCCACTGCCGCCCTCCTCCCCACATCAGTTACTGTTCTGCCCTGTGGACCGCACCGATTTCATCCTCGCCGGCATCCGCGTTGTACACCGAACCGAGCGGTTTGCCGTGGTCGAAAAGCCCAGCGGCGTGCTCTCGGTCCCCGGTATCGGCCCCGAAAAGGCCGACTGCGTCGTCTCGCGCCTGCACTCCGCCTTCTACACGGGCAGCGCCGATCGCGCACCGCTCGGGCCCGGCCAGCTCGTCGTCCACCGCCTCGACATGGACACCTCGGGCCTGATGGTCGTTGCGCTCGATGCCGATGCGCAGCGGGAGCTCTCGCTCCAGTTCGAGGAACGCAAACCCGAGAAGCGCTACGTCGCGCTGGTTGCCGGACTCGTCCGCGATGATGAAGGCACGATCGACTTGCCCATGCGCCTCGACATCACCAACCGGCCGTACCAGATCATCGATCATGTTCAAGGGCGTGCCGCGACGACGCACTTCCGCGTCCTCACCCGCGAGACCGATCGCACCCGCATCGAATTCCGCCCCGTCACCGGGCGCACGCACCAGCTCCGAGTCCATGCGTGCTACGGCCTGGGACACCCGATCCTGGGCGATCCGCTTTACAAAGGAAGCCCCGCCGAGCGGCTCATGCTGCACGCCTCGTACCTGAGTTTTCTTGCCCCCGGGGGCGCTGCGCGACTGGAGTTCCATTCGCCCGCGCCGTTCTGAAACGCTCGGGCTCAAAAACGCCGCACCCGCCCGAGAATCCGGGCGGGTGCGAAAAAGACGCAGAAAACAGCCAGGGTCAAGCGCGACGGCGACGCGCGAACGCCAAGCCGCCAAGGCCCAGCAGTGCCGCAGCGCCGGGCGCCGGGATCACCTCGATCGTCGCAAACTGGAACTCCGGCGAACCGGCATTCACCGGCACGCCCGATTGCTTGCTGATCGGCGAGCCGTCGTGGTAGAAGGTCAGGCCGGCGGCAGCGCCCGCGCCGAACGAGTTGTTGGTGAAGACGATCGTGCGGACAAACGCCTGGGCGGTGTTGTTCCCGATCGTGATCTTGCCCGACGCGATCTCCGTCACCAGGGTCGTCGGCGGCAGCGTGGTGAAGAGCTGGCTGGCGAACGAGAGGGGCGTGCCCGTCTGTCCGAGAATGCGATTGCCGGCGACCTGCGATTGCTGGAGAAACGCGGCGTTTCCGTTGGGCAACGTGCGGGTGTAGCTGGTCACAAGATCGCCGTAGAACCCGTTGCCGAAATTGGTGAACGTGTTCGTGCCGGTGAAGCGGGCAAGGGCCACTGCGTTTCCGGTGCCTTCGGCCGTTGTGATCTGGGTGCCGGCGGTGAAGAACGAACTGACGCGGAAGAACACATCCTTGGAGCCGCTGCTGACATCAACGCCCAGGTTCTGGGTCCACACGCTGCCGTCGGTGCTGACCTCGAAGCGGAGGCCGTAGGAAGCGGACTGGGCCAGCGCGCTCGTCGCGAGTCCCGCGACGGTTGCCATGCACAAAAAGCCTTTCAACATCTCTCTATCTCCTGTGTGCCGCTCTCGCGGCGGTTGGTCCCCCAGGTTCCCATCCAAACACAGTGATGGGCCCGGCTGCGCAGCGGAATTGCGCAGGCACGAGGGGGGCGACACACAGGGATACGGGGATCGCCCGTGTCAGTTTCGCATTTCGTCACCAACTTCAGAATAGACTCCAATATGAGTTTGCGCTCATGCCGAAACCCCTTGTTTTAATGCTGTTTCGGCGCTTCTCGGTCGTTCGTCGGCCCGGGCTCGCACCATCGCGCGCACCCGCTTGTCGTGCCCGGTCGCGGGCGGGCATGGCCCGCATGCGAGCCCGATCCGCTCGCTCCGTGGTCTCGGCGTATCGCAGCGCGGACTGAAAGCGGACCGTTCGAGGTCGATCTCGGTGCTCGCCTACGGAGTGCGTGATGTTTGCCCGCTCCGAGTCGCGGCCGTCTGCGAGCGGATGGAGTGAGCTTGGGACGTGCTTGGGGTGCGCTCCGCCGGATCGAATCTCTCCGCCGCGGGGGAAAGTGCGGACGTTCGGATGGGATTCATCTGCTCGAGGCGGTTGGCGCGAGCAGCGGGCTGGAGTGGCGGATGGGTCCGGCGCACACGGCGTCAAAAAAGACCACGCCCGCCGAGAGGCGAGCGTGGTTGGTGTTCACGTGAGATTGTGAGGATCTCTACCGTGCAGTCGAGCCATTTCAGGCGCGACGGCGACGGGCAGCGACGAGGCCGCCGAGACCGATCAGAGCGAAAGCGCCCGGAGCGGGGACGACTTCGAGAGTACCACCGATGTCGGTGGCGCCACCAGCCGGCGTGCCGGTGGTCACATCCTGGACGCCGTTGACGAGAACGTCGTGGTACCAGGTGCTCTGGGTGCGCTGATTGTTGCCGAAGTTGATGGTGCGGGTGCCGCCAGCAGCGCCGACCTTGATCTCGCCGGTACGGATAACCCACTCAAGCTGAGGGGTGCCGCCCGAAGAGGGGCAGTAGGCCGCGAGAGCGCCCGACAGGAGCAGCTGCGAGGCGAACGACGTGGCGGCGGTGTTGCCGAGGATCGAGTTGCCAGCCGAGAACGAGCTATTGAGATAGGTCGTGCCGCCGCTGGTCATCGCGCCGCGGGTCATGAGGCCGACGAAGTTGTCGCCGTTGGAGCTGTTGCCCCAGTTGGTCATGCGCTCCGAGCCGGTGTAACGGCCGTAGGCAACGACCGGGCCCGTGCCACTGGCCGTCGTCGTCGTGGTGCCTTCATCGGCGTAGGCAACGACGCGGAACTTGACGTTCACGTCACCACCGGACACGTCGATCGAGCGAAGCGCACCGTAGGTGGCGCCGCCGTCGGTGCTGAACTGATACTTGAAGCCCCAGGCAGCGTTAGCCGAGGCAGCGATACCACAGATGGCCGTGAGGCCCAGAACGAAATTCTTCATGTCTCTCTTCTCCTCTGAATAAAAATCCCACGGAACGGGCGGTTCGTTCCTGACCGATGAAATGTACAACGAAGTCGGGGGGTGCTTCAAGCCCTTTCAGTTCGTTTTCCTCGTTTTTTGTCAGTTTTTTCCGTCTGTGAGGTTGCAGGTCCCAGAAATAGCACCCTGTTCGGTGGTTTGGGACGATTATGACGGTTTTCCGGCTGGATTGCTCGGTAGTTCTACCTGTGAGTTTTCGGTCCTCACAACTGTAATTCTCGCTGAGATCGCATTCGGGAGGCAAAAACCTCATCAGGAGCGATCACGGAGGGACGGAAACGACGCAATCCTGGATCGTTGGGGTCAAAAAAGAATCCGCTCCGACGGTGAGATCGGAGCGGACGATGAGTTCATGTACTTGCTGGAGGACACGGGGTTAGCCGCGATTTCTCAAGCTCTTTGCTATCGCTCAGGCGCGACGGCGGCGCGCGGCGACCAAGCCACCGAGGCCGATGAGGGCGAGCGAAGCCGGGGCCGGGATGGCCTTGACATCAATCGTGGCTTCCTGGTCAACGCGACCGGGGCCGCTGGTCTGGGGAGCGCCCGACTGCTTGTTGACGAGCGAGGCGTTGTTGTAGAACGTCAGGCCAGCCGTGTTGCCGGAGCCGAAGGTCTTGTTCTTGATGGTGATCAGGCGAGCATTCACATCCGCGCCGACCTTGACTTCGCCGACGTAGATTTCCTTGTACGTCTCGAAGGGGACGTCAGCGAGGAACAACTGCGAGCCGAAGGAGGTGACAGCCGTGCCACCGATGGTCGCACCAGCGACGACGATCAGGGCGGGGTTGCCGCTCGAGATCGTGCGGACGACGTTCTGGAACACGTCGCCAGCGGCGAAGCCGGTGGCCTGGTTCGAACCCGTGAAGCGGGTGAGGGCCTGGGCGGTGCCCGTGCCGTCAGCCGTCGTGATGACCGGGGGAGTCGCGGCATCGAAGTACGCGCCGAAGCGGAACTTGACAACGTCGCCCTGAACGGCAGACACGGTCGAGGCCCAAGCCGAACCGTTCCACACTTCAAACTTGAGGCCCCACGCGGCGTTTGCGCCAGCAGCGAGACCAGCAACAGCAACCACACCAGCAATCATGGACTTCATCATTTCGGTCTCCTCACAAATCTCGAAGGAAGACAAACACTGGCCCGCACGAACACCTCGTGGAGCCGTAGTCAAATCTGCCTCGTGTTTTGCGCGTTGCCAGTGAAGTTGGCGGAAAAGTCGGCTTTTTCGGTTTTGCCGGGCTGGTTTACCTCATCGGCACAGGCGGAAAGCCCTTCCGGAAGCCCAGAAACGGCAATAACTTACCGCCGGACGCTCCCCGCCGGCATTTCGGTCAAAAAGTATGCGTTGCGCGCCGCGGGCGTATGAAGGCTTCGTCACTTACGAAGGACGAAAACCAAGCTTCGCGAGCTTGTCGGCCCATTCGGCACGTTCGCGAGCGTTGTCGCAGGCCAGTTCCGGGCTGGCACCGGAAGCGAGGCGGCTCAGGGCTTCGGCTTCGAGGCGGCTGAGATGCACGCCCCCCAGTTCGTAATCGCGCCAGGCCTCGACCGTCGCAGGAACCAAGGGCTCGATGAGCTTGAGCATGGCCTCGGCGAAGACCCGAATCTCGGCCTGGGCGTGGGCATCGATGCGCAAGGCCAGGAACCGCAGCGTGTTGTGCAGATCGCACTTCCAGTACCACTCGGTGTACATGTTGACGGGCAGGCCGATCCGGGCCATCTCGCGGCTCACGCCCTGCTCGGTCAACGCGAGATACCGCTTGTAAAATCCCTCGACATCGTCGAGATAGGACACAAAGTCCTGCGCCGTCTTGAGTTCCTGCGCATCGTCGTGGACGCGGAAGAGCTCTTCGCCCCCTTGGCGATTCGCCTTGCTCTGCTTGCGGACCTGATCGAGGTTCGGTGTATAGAACCGATCGGGCAGGATCGAGTAGCGGGCCGAGTATTCGTTCACATTGGCCGTGCGATGACGTATCCACTGGCGGGCCACGAAGATGGGCATGCAGACGTGGAACTTCACCTCGACCATTTCGAGCGGCGTGGTGTGGCGATGGCGGAGCAGATAGCGGATCAGGCCCCGGTCTTCGTTCAACTTCTTGGTGCCTTGTCCGTAGGAAACGCGGGCGGCCTGCACGATCGCGGCGTCGGCGGTTTGGCCCTGAGGCACCAGCCGCGGCATGCAATCGACGAGAGCGATGAAGCCGTGGTCGAGGACGTTGATCTGCTGGCGGGAACTGCCGCCCATGATGTCAACGAGAGGGGTTTCGGGCTGAGAACGGATGATGCCGTCTGGGCCGGGCTTGCTGGCCTGCGGGGGCTTCATTTCAACAGCAACGGGAGCGGGCGCTTCGGACGCGCGCGTGGGATCGATTCCGTTCTGAGACGAGATTCTGGTTGATGGCTCCGCCATGTGCCGAGCGTAGCGAGCGGCGGCTGCGAAGTCGGGCAAACGACAAGCGGCGGCGCGAGAATCGAAATTTCTGGGCGCGGCGGGGCCGAGCCAACGGCCCCGCTGGGCTACTTCTTCTGGAGCGGCTCGGCGGGGAAAAACACCCAGTCTGCCGGGGCGGATAGCTGGGGCTGCCGACCAAACCCGCGGAGGGCCGACTGGTCCTTGAGATTCGCCGCGGCGACGCCTCCGGCATCGGCCCCGTCGGCACCGAGCGAATAGAGGATGTAGCTTCCGTCGCGGGCGCGATAGCGCAGGGGCTGGCCATCGGCGTTGTCGAGCGGGATCGCGGGGAGCAGGGAGGGAACAAGGTCGTCGAGCGAAGCGGGAAGCTGGCCGTTTCGGCGTCGATAGAGCTCGATGGCGATCGATGCGACGGTCGCGTCGCGCTCCATGACGGCGTTCGTCGCGATCCGGTACGCATGGCCGAGCGCGGGCAAGAGCAGTGAAATCGCCTCGTATCGGGCGCGTGCGAGCGGAGTGGAAATCGAACGATCAAGCTCTTCGCCGGCTCGCGGCGAGTTTGTATCGAGTTGCCAGGGCGGCGTCTGCATCTCGGCTCCGGCACGGTCGAGCATGCCGTGATAGAGGTCGCGGAGTTGTTTTCGCCCGGCGACCACGATGGACGAAACCGCGTACACCGGTGGCGGCATCGGTTCCTTGTCGTTGCCGAGCTGCGCGAGGTAGAGCGCGCCGGCCGAGGTGAACCGGCCATCGCCATTGCCGTCGTCCGTGTACGCTCGCTGGAGAAAATCATCGAAGAAGAGCCGCTCGCCCTTCAGGCTGACAAAGTCGGGCGCGGCGCCGAGAGCGGCGAATCGGTGCGCGAGATCGCGCAGGGTGGAATCGGAGAGCAGGTCCGGACGGATCGCCAGGGTTTCGCGCAGCACATCTCCGGCGATATTGGAAATTGCGATCGCGACAAAGCTGCAGATGATCGAATCGGGCGTGCGAGCCTGCACCGACATTCCGAGAAGGGCGGTGATATTGGAGCTGAGTCTCTGCGAGTCTCCCTCGCGGATGGCGTCATAACAATCGGCGCGCAAGAGCCGGGCAAGCTGTCTCAACTGGCCGAGATGGTAAAAGATGATTCCGATCGCGTCGGGGTTTTCTCCCGCGACTTCGGCGGGTTCGGGCGCGGGGGGCTGCCCTTTCTTTCCGTTCACTTCCCAGATGTGCAGATTGATTTCATGGTCGCCGGTGTGGCTGGCCTTGTAGCCGAGGATCGGCAGAGCGGCGGCGGCTCGAGTGAGTTCGAGGGTGCGCTTCGCGCGCTTCAGCAGCGGCTTGATCTCTGCGAAGTCGGCATCGGAAGGCGCGGAAACCGCGACTTCGCCGATCTTCAGTCGTTCGTCGGCGTTCAGATCGATCGCGAGAACCGCCTTGCGATAGATCGGCCACGCGCGGGCGCTTTCGGGGGCCGCGAGCCCTTCCCGGTTCATCAGTTCGGCCGGATTGAATCGAATCGTGGGCTCGCCCGAGTAGAAGCGGAGAACGTGGAAACCGGTGTAGAGCACCGCCACGCCCAGGCCCAGAAAGATGACCTGACTACCGCGGTGCAACGTCCGCCACCAGAGTGGTCGGTTCCGAAATTTGCCGCGCCGAATGAGCTTGGCGGCGGCTTTGGGATTGCCAAAGTCTTTCGCGAGCTGCTCGGGGGAGGCTCCGGAAGCGAGGCCGTCCGCGAAGTGCGCAGCGAGCTCGGCCTCGACGTCGGCCTTCTCCGAACGCCAAAGGCCGCTCTTTTTCAAGACCTGCTGGACGATGCGCCCGAGTTCCGGCGGGAGGGACGAGGCTGAAACGGACGGATTCGCGGGAGCGGCTTTGACATCGATCGCCGGAGAATTCTGGTTGGAGCTTTCTGTCATGGCTCAGGCTCCCATTCCGAATGCGAGTGAAATGACGCCGATGGCCTGCATCGCCTTGGTGACGGCTTCCCACTGCTTGGAGTCTTCCGCGAGGCGTTTCTTGCCCTTGTCGGTCAAGCGGTAGTACTTGCGGTCGCGCGAGCCCCCACTCCCGGCCGCGCCCTTTGTGCCGGCTTCCTTCCAATACCCCTGAATGAAACCCTGCGCTTCGAGGTTGTAGAGCATTGGATAGAGCGTGGATTGGCCCATCGCGAGTGCGCCATCGGTGCGCTCGGCGAGCGTTTCGACAAGCTCATAGCCGTACATCTCGCGGCGGTTCAGGAGTTTCAAGACGGCGACGGGGCCGGCGCCTCGCATCAGTTCGCGTTCGATTTTCATGGAGGCTCCCGAAGGGAATGCGGAATGGTCTGCTGTCGATACTATGTGTGCCATAGTATATCGTCCGGGGTGTCGATCTGGTTCCGCGAGAGTCGCGAAAATTCAGGGGCGGGGGATCAATTTGATCGTGGCTTCGCCGGGCTGAGCGCGGCGGCGGTAGGTCACCACCACCTCTTCGCCCGGTTTCTTCACGCCCAGAACGCGGACGAGTTCGGAGACGTCGCGGGTGGCCTGGCCCCCCACGGCCGTGATGACATCGCCGACGCGGAGTTCACCCTTCACTCCTTGCAGGCTGGAGATCGGGAGGATGTTCGCTCCCCCTCGGCTGCCAGGGGGCTCCATGATGGACGTGATCGTCACGCCGTCGCCGGTTCCGGTTTCGACTTCGACTCCGAGGCTCGCCATGCCCTCGCGGATTTCCTCGGCGACTTCGGGGAGCGTGCGGACCCACATGCGGAAATCCTTGTCGGTTTCCTTGAGAGGGCGGGCGAAGACGGTGGCGAACGCGCGGATGCCGGCGCCTTCGGAAGCATTGTCTGCGAGCATTTCGCGTCCGTATGCGTCGTACCAGGGTTGCAGTTGGTTGCGGTCGTAGAGATAGAGGAAAATGGCGCGAGCCTCTGCGTAGTTGGCGAGTTGCTGAGAAGAGAGGAACTTCTCGCGCGGCTGCACGCAGAATTTTTCGAGCGGCATCAGGATGTTGCTGCGGTCGCGACGCTGGACGATGTTGGTGCGCCACGACGGAACCGGCTTGAGCTGGGTGTGCGAGCCGCCCTTGGGGACATCGACATCTTCGACGAGGCTGGCAAGGCCCTCCTGCACCCAGTACTCGTGGGTCTGGCCTTTGCGGGTGCAATCGCGCCAGTGCAGGACGTGGAAGAACTCGTGGCGGAGGGTGGAACCGAGGTCCTGTGAGACGAGTTGCTTTTTTTCGTGGATGTAGCTGCCGCCAATGGTGGAGAAGCCGGTGCGTGCGGCGGGTCCGAAAGTGATCAGAAGCCACGTCGTGAAATCGCGACGGCTGGGGAGGACGATCACAACCCACGGATCGAGCGCGACTTCCTTCGGGTCCCAAAGGCCTGGAAAAATGGTCTTTTCTGACCACTCGGCGAGGCCCTCGATCTCGTCACGGGCCTTCTTGAACTCGGTCGGATCGAACGCGCTGCGATAAATCAGGCGGCGTTTTTCATCGACGACTTCGGTGTACTTCGCACCGTCGTCGGGGTGCGCGAAGATCTGGCGGACCTGCGTGAGGTTCGCTTCTCGCCGCGCTTCGAGGATTGCGGGCCAGTTCGCGACGAGTTTTTTGTAGTTGTCGTCGTCCCGAACGCCGGCGAGATCCGGATCGCGGATGAGCTTGCGGATGTCGTCGAAGCCGTGCTCGACGGCGCGGAGGAGAAGGCCCCCCGCCTCTTTCGCATCGCCCTGCGAAGCGCGAACGCAGGCGAGGTTGTAGAGCGGGACGAATTCGCGGGGTTGGAGCTCGATCTGCTGGCGGAGGAGGGGTTCGGCTGCCGCGAAGTCGCGCTTGGTGAGGGCTTCGTTGGCTTTGGCTTCGATTTGGGCGGGGGAGTCGGGCTCGGAGGAGAGGCAATTCACCACGGAGAACACGGAGAGCACGGAGAAGAGGAAGAGAAGAGCGAGAGGAGAGATGAACGCAGAGGGGAAGAGGCGGAGGGTTTTGGTGCCAGTTGACAAAGTGCTTGAACTCGACCATTGAACCCACCCCCAACCCTCGCTCCCATCGGGGAGGGCGCTCCTGCATTGCGCGATCGGAGCGCTGGGGTTCGCTTTCAAGGGCGCCATCCGGAGAGGAGTTTCTTTAGAGCTTGCGGGAAGGCTTCGCGTTCGGCTTCGAAGACTCGGGATGCGAGGGAGTCTGGCGTGTCGCCGGGAAGAACCGGGACTTCGCGCTGGAGCACGATCGGGCCCGTGTCGTAGCGGGAATCGCAGAGGTGGACGGTGCAGCCGGAGACTTTGTCGCCCGCCTTCAGCACGGCTTCGTGCACGAAGTGGCCGTAGAGACCGGGGCCGCCGTGTTTCGGCAACAGAGCGGGGTGGATGTTCACCACGCGTCCGTTGTATGCGGGCGGGATGTCGACGAGTTTGAGATAGCCGGCGAGCACGACCCAGTCGATTCGGTGCTCGCGCAGGACTGTTTCGAGTTTCTGCGCGGGGATTCGGCCGGGGATGACTTGGGTTGGCAATCCGGCTGCGCGCGCCTTGACGGCACCCGCACATTCAGACGAGGCGATGACGAGGGCGACTTGTGCGTGCAGTTGGCTGCTCGCGATTCGATCGAGCAAATTGAGGAGTGTCCGTCCGCCACCGGAGATCATCACGGCGAGGCGAGCGGTGCTTGGCTCGGTTGATTGCATGTTGAGATTCCTGCCCCATTGCCTCGGGCAACCGGAATCAGAGCGCGGCTTTGACGGCGGCGTCGCGATCTTTGACGATCGAGAGGAGCGTGTTGAGGCGGGTGAGCTTGAAGACCTGCATGAGGTCGTCGCTCATGTTGAAGAAGACGACCTTGCCGCCCTTGCCCTTGATGGTCTTGTTGAGCGTGATGAGAGCGCCGAGGCCGGCGGAGGCGATGAGCGTGACCATGCTGAGGTCGACCGCGAGGTGGTTGTGGCACTGTGCCGCGGCGTTGGTCAATTCGGCGAGGATGACCTGACACTCGTGCTCGGTGATCTTCTCGCGCTCGAGGCGAGCGACCATCACGTTGCCGACAAGACCGCTGGTGACGAAAGAACTCTGCGACATGGGTCGGTAGTGTACCCGAAGCGGGAGTGGCATTCTGCCGGATCGAGTTGATTGTCGCGAGGCAGTGCCGCGACGCCGCAGGAGATTGGGATTACGGTGGCGAATTCGACCCACCCCCAAACCTGGCTCCGATCGGGGAGGGGGCTCCTGCAATCAGGCGGTCGGAGGCTGGCGGAAGGGGATGGGTTTGCCATCTTTATCGACACAGACCATGACAAGGGTGGCTGCCGTGACGGGGACCATCGACCCGTCCTTTTCGCGTTCGGCCTCGACCTCGACCAGGACGGTGACAGAAGTTGTGCCGAAACGGGTGGTGGTGCCGTAGAAGTTGACCACCTCCCCGACGAGGACCGGGGCCTTGAACTCGACCCGGTCGATGGCGGCGGTGACCCAGCGGTGACGGCCGTGGTGACAGGCTTCGACGAAACCAGCCTGGTCGATGTAGGAAAGGATGACGCCACCGAAGATGGTGCCGTAATGGTTCGTATCGCGCGGCATCGTGGTGACTCGAAGTGCTAGGCGGCGCTGCGGGGACTGCGTCATGCCCGACCGTAGCCCGGGAAGTGGCGGCATTTGGGCCTGGTAGAGGACGGCCCCGCAACTCCTACGATGAGACGACGAAAGGATTCTGCTATGAGCGAAGGAAATACGGGCGGATGCTGCGGCGGGAAGAAGGGGTCAGGAGAGGCCTCGGCGGGGGGTGGCTGCGGCTGCAAGACCGGCTCCCAGCAACTGGTAATTCCGACCGGGACCGCGAAGGAGATTGTCGCGCTGCCGATCTCCGAAATGCTCTCGCGCTACCGCCGGGGAGTCGGGAATTACGACCCCCGCGTATTTTCGCTCGATGCGGAGCAGATGGACCGCGCGTTCCTGCCCGATGCAAATGTCGGACGGTGGTCGGTGCGGATGCTGGTCGGGCACATGGCGGATGCGGAACTGGCGTTTGTGCATCGCATGCGTCGGGCCATCGCGGAGGATCGCCCGGTGCTGGCGGTGTGGGACGAGAACGCGTTCATCGATAGCGGGCTCTATCAGATCCCGCGCGAGGTGCAGCAGGGCGACCCGGCGAGCCTGATCGGCGGTTCGGTCGCGATGATGCACACGATGCGGATGTGGAGTTTCCAGTGGTTGTCGGGGCTGAAAGCGGAGCAATTTGATCGAATCGCGTTGCACCCGGAGCGGGGCGAACAGCGCGTGCGCGACATTCTGTCGTATTCGATCTGGCACGTGGAGCATCACTCGCGGTTCTTGCAGCTCAAGTGCGATTTGATGCTTGGGCGTGTGGAAGAACCGGTTGGGGCCGGCGCGGGGTCAGCGGGCGGATGCTGCGGCGGGAAAGGGCACTAGCACGGCGGCGTGAATTCTCCTATGGACCGCCTTTTCGACCAACGTCGCTACCTGATTCCTTTTCGCTCGACGCTCTTGCCCCAGATTTTCACCGACACCCTGGTGATCGGCGCGGGTGTGGCGGGGCTTCGCGCGGCGGTTGCCGCGGCGGAGCATGGCGATGTCATTGTGCTCAGCAAGGGCGATCTGAAAAGCACGAATACCGCCTGGGCGCAGGGCGGGATCGCGGCGGTTTTGACCAAGGGCGATACGGTCGAATCGCATGTGCAGGACACGCTTGTTGCCGGGGCTGGGCTTTGCGAAGAGGGGGCGGTTCGTGAGATCGTGGAGAGCGGGCCGGCGCGCTTGCGGGAGTTGATGGGCTGGGGGATGCGGCTTGATAAGAACTCCGAAGGCGAACTGGCCGTCGGGCGCGAGGGCGGGCACAGCGCCAGCCGCATCGTGCACACGGACGGCGACGCGACGGGGCGCGAGCTTCAGCGGTGTCTGACGGAGAAGATTCGGGCAACGACTGGTGTGCGAGTGTTCGAGAATTGCTTTGTGCTTGATCTGATCACGCCGGGAGATGAACCGGGCGCGCCGGTGATGGGCGCGATCACGCACCATCCGAAGTACGGTCTTCAGATGATCTGGGCGAAGGCGACGATTCTCGCGAGCGGCGGCGCGGGCGTGCTCTTCCGCGAGACGACGAATCCGCCGTTGGCGACCGCCGATGGAATCGCGATGGCGTATCGCGCGGGGGCGACGGTTGCGGACATGGCGTTTGTGCAGTTCCACCCAACCACTTTGTATCTGCCGGGCGCGGCACGCTGGCTGATCACTGAGGCGGTGCGGGGCGAGGGCGCGCACTTGCTCGACAGCAGCGAGCACCGGTTCATGGTGGATGTGCATCCGCTGGCGGAACTAGCGCCGCGCGATGTGGTGAGCCGCGCGATTGTGCGGCAGATTGCCAAGCAGGCGTCGGGGGCGGGCGGGAGCCATGTGTGGCTGGATTGCCGGCATGTTCGCGGGTTTGCGGAGCGGTTCCCGGGAATGACGGCGCTGCTGAAGAAGTTTGATCTTGACCCGACGGAGGACCTGATTCCGGTGCATCCGGCGGCCCATTACATGGTGGGCGGCGTGCGGACGGATCTTTCCTGCCGCACCGACGTACCGGGGTTGTACGCGGCGGGTGAAGTCGCGTCGATGGGCTTGCATGGGGCGAACCGGCTGGCGAGCAATTCGCTGCTGGAAGGCCTTGTGATGGGCGAGATCGCGGGGCGGGTGAGCGCGGAGATGAAAGCGACGGGGAATGTTGCGGGAAGACCGGCTGGGTGGAGTGCGCGGCCGGCGCCGATTTCGGTCGTGAGCGATATCCGGCCGAGCGAGCAGGGAGAACTGGACCTCGACGACGTGCGCTCCAGCCTGCGGAGCGCGATGTGGAAGAACGTGGGCATCGAGCGTTCGGGGGGCAAGCTGCGGGACGTGTGCGACATGCTCGATTTCTGGGCGCGGTACACGCTCGACAAGATTTTCGATGACACGGCGGGCTGGGAAGTGCAGAACATGCTGCTGGTGGGTTCGCTGGTGGCGCAGTCGGCGCTCTGGCGTGAAGAATCGCGTGGGTGTCACACCCGGATCGACTTCCCGAAACTTGAAACGGCGTTCGAGGCGCACGACCTTCGGCGTAGGGGACGGAGCGAAGTGCTGACGCTGGGGCTGGCGGGCGTACAGGACGGCAGAAAACGGGGAGCGCTTGTGTGAGGCGTGCCGCGGCGAGAATCTCCTGGCCCGTTGCGTTCCTCGGGATGGCTGCTGCGTATCTCGGCGCGTGCGAAACGAAAGTCCTGCGGTACAACCCGCCCCTTGCAGGATTGCCCGGGGCACAGACGGGGATGGCTCCGGTCTACGACTCGTCGATGAAGGTGTCGAACTCGCCTCTGGCGACGCAGGCGACGGCCAAGCCGGTCATTGAGAATCCCGACGGAACCAAGACGCTGATCTCGCGGAACGGGCGCGACCTGATGTTCCACATCGCCACGTGCATGCGGGAGGACGACGAGAAGACTTTTACCGAGCAGGTCTTGAGCGAGATGACGCGCGATGAGTTTTACGAGCGCGGCTATGACCCGAAATACGCGTTTCGCGAGATGAAGCGGAGGCGCGAGGACCTGGAGAAGATGTTCAAGATGCTGCCCGCGGCGGAACTCAGCCCCGGCGTGCGGATGGAGATGGTCGGCGAGAACGTGATGCGGGTGCGTCTGCACTACGTCGACAAGGACACGATGCCGTGGTGCGGCTTCGACATGAAGCTCGAAGGCACAAACTGGAAACTGCGCTGGTTTATCGAGAACGACGGGAAGTGAACCCGCTGATCGAAACTAGCGGGCACCGCCCCGTGCTTCGAGCGTGACATCGATGCTTATTTCCTTGCCTTCGCGGAGGAGCGTGACCTTTACGACATCGCCCGGCTTGGCGGCGTTGAAGTACGGCATCCACTCTTCCACACCGGCGATGCGGTTGTCGTTCCACTTGATGATGAGGTCGTTGGCCTTGATGCCGGCCTTGGAGGCCGGGGTTTCGGGCAGGACTTCTCCGACGAGCACACCCTTGTCTTCGCCCGAGTAATCGCCGGGCGAGATGCCGAAACGGATGCGACCCCGCGTGGGGGGCGGCGCGGGTTCGTCGCCCTGCGTGGTCACGATGTTGGCGGGAGAAGTGAACTTGAACGGTTCGGGACGGAGCGAAGCATCGAGCGCGATGCGGTAGCCCATGTCGGCGATCTTGGCGGCGCCTTCCCAGTTGATCAGCGCGGCGACGTCGGTCGGGCGGTGGTACTGCGGGTGCATGCCGGAGAAGAGGAAGAGGACGGGCACTTTCACGGCGTAGAACGAGGCGTGATCGGACGGGCCCATGCCGCTTTGTTTCCCGGCGATTTTGAGCCCGCTGGATTCGAAGTACGGGGCGAGCCAGTCGGCGAAGCCTTCGGCGGTGCCGACGCCGCCGGCCTCGAGCGGCTTCTCGCCCAGGCGACCGATCATGTCGAGGTTGAGCATGAAATCATGGTTTTCGATCGGGACGATCGGGTGCTGCGTGTAGAAGCGCGAGCCGTTGAGGCCGGATTCTTCGGCAGAGAAGCCGAGGAAAAGGATCGAGCGGCGGGGTGTTCCGGCGGGCATTGCCGCGGCGGCCTCGCTGATCCGCTTGGCGATGAGCAGCATGCCGGATGTGCCGCTGGCGTTGTCGTCGGCACCGGGATGGATCTGGCCACGATCGCTCGGGAATCGGACGCCGACCTGACCGTGGCCGAGGTGGTCGTAGTGGCCACCGACGACGATGAAGCGATCGGCGAGGTCGCCAACGCCGGGCAGGATTGCACCGACGTTGTCGGTCATGGGGCGCACCTTGTTCACGGCGGCGTCGATCGTGACGCTGGCGTTCGGAAGCTCGACGATGACACCCTTCTCGTCGGCGAGTTTGCGGAGATCGAGAAGCGAGCGGCCCTGCGGATCGGCGGTGCGGACAAGCGCATCGACCGTGTCGATGGTGGCCATGATGACCGGGGCTTCGTAGGGCTCGCGCGCGGTCAGGCTGTTGACATCCTCGAGCTTGTCGACGCGGTCGTCCTTGGCACCGGGAGGGTTGACGAGGATGACCGCCTTCGCACCGCGCCGAATGGCGGCGCCGATCTTGGGCTCAAGGCCCGCCGAAAACGACCAGCCTTCCTTGCTCCATTTCGAGGTACCTTCGTCTGTCATGGGCTCGAAGCGGAGGATGATGGCGATCTTGCCTTCGACGTCCGGGCCGGAATCGGGGAAGCTGGAATAGCCGTCTTCGCCCATCGTGATGCCGTAACCCGCGAAGACGAGGGGAGCGGTCACGGTGCCATTGCCAGAGAAGCCGAGCACGTTGAAGTCTTTGCCCGGGGTGAGCGTGGATGCTTTTCCGTTCGAAGTGAAAGAGAAATCCTGTTTCGCGATTTCGTTATGCGAAGGGCCGGGGAAGGGCTGGCGAAAGGAGGGCTTGGAAGAGTCGGCGGCATCGGTGAATGCGGGCTTGAGACCGAGGTGCTCGAACTGCCACTGGATGTAGTCGGCCGCGAGCTTGCCGCCACGCGAACCGGGATATCGCCCCTCGAAGAAAGGGTTGGCAAGCGTGGTGAGGTGGTCGCGGAGGACGAGTTGGTCTGCCGCGAGAGACTCGTCGGCCCCGGGGGGCGTCACAACCCGTGCCGGCGTGGAAACGGACGTCGAGGGAAGGTCCGCGGCCTGCGCGAACAGCGACAGGGCAAAGGGAACAACCAAGGGCAGGAGAATGGGGCCGCGGCACAGGTGCATGTGTGAAATCTCCACGAGCGATGGGCAGCAGAGTACAGGAACTCGGGTCCTCGGAACCTAGTATTGGAGCGGGATCTGCGATGGTCGCGAAATTCGCGTCTTTGCCGTTGCCGACACCCATTTTTGGTGGTTCCGGAGCCCCCTCCATGACGACGTTTGCCAAGTCCCCGACCCCGACTGCCGCGGCCACTGCTTCGAAGGCGGGCGCGGTTCTGAATGCCTCGGACACGTTTGCCCATCGCCACATCGCGCCGAGCGAGGCGGACATCAGCGAGATGCTGGAGTCGATCGGGTACAAGTCGCTCGACCAGTTGATGGACGCGACGGTTCCGGCGGACATTCGGCTGAAGAAGCCGCTCACGCTCACGGGCGAGGCGGATCACCCGCTCGGCGAAGCGGAGATGCTGGCGAACTTCCGCGAGATGGCGGCGCAGAACCACGTGTTCCGCTCGTGCATCGGCATGGGCTATTACGATTGCATCACGCCGGGTGTGATCCTGCGAAACATTCTGGAGAACCCGGGGTGGTACACGCAGTACACGCCGTATCAGGCGGAGATCGCGCAGGGGCGGCTGGAGGCGCTACTGAATTTCCAGACGATGGTGAGCGACCTGACGGGGCTGCCTCTGGCGGGCGCTTCGCTCTTGGATGAGGCGACTGCCGCGGCAGAAGCGATGGCGATGGCGTTTGCGATCGCGGGCGGGCATGATGGGACGCGGAAGTCGTTCGTGGTTGCGCAGGATGTTCACCCGCAGACGCTTGCGGTCATCGAGACGCGCGCGGACGGGCTGGGCATCAAGGTGCGGGTGGTTGATCCGAAGAACGTTTCGTTCAGCGAGGATGATTTCGGGATGATCGTGCAGTACCCCACCACCGATGGGCGCGTGGAGTGTTACGAGAAGCTCGCGGCGGCTGCTCGAGCGAAGAATGTCACGGTGATCGCGGCAACGGATCTGCTGGCGTTGACGCTTCTCCGCCCGCCGGGAGAATGGGGCGCGGAAATCGCGATCGGAAGCGCACAGCGGTTTGGCGTTCCGATGGGATTCGGCGGGCCGCATGCGGCGTTTATTGCGACGAAGGAAGAACACATCCGCAAGATGCCGGGACGCATCATCGGTGTGTCACGTGATTCGCAGGGGCAGCCGGCGTTGCGGATGGCGATCCAGACGCGCGAGCAGCACATCAAGCGTGAGAAAGCGACGAGCAATATCTGCACGGCGCAGGCGCTGCTGGCGATCATGGCGGGGATGTATGCGGTGTATCACGGGCCGGAAGGGCTGAGGCGGATTGCGCTGCGTGTCAATTTGTACACGCAGGCGCTGCGCACCGGGCTCAAGAAGCTTGGGCACGCGATCGACGACGCAGACTTGGTGTTCGACACCCTGCGCGTAAAGCCGGCGGGAAAGATCGCGGGCGACATCATCGCCGCGGCTCGCGCCAAGAAGATCAACCTTCGCGATCTGGGCGGAGGTTCGATCGGTATCAGCCTCGACGAAACGACCGATCGTGCGCTGGTGCGTGATGTGCTCGCGGCCTTCGGCGGCGGAAGCGAAGATGTTGACACCCTGCTGGCATTGACCAAATCCGAGATGCCCGCCAAGTTTGCCCGCCAGAGCGGCTATCTCACCCATCCGGTCTTCAACAGCCATCACTCGGAGCACGAGATGCTCCGGTACATCTTCAAGCTGCAGGGTCGCGATCTGAGCCTGGCCCACTCGATGATCTCGCTCGGTTCGTGCACGATGAAATTGAACGCGACGAGCGAGATGATCCCTGTGACGTGGCCCGAGTTCGGACGGATTCATCCGTTTGCTCCTTCGGAACAGACGAAGGGCTACCAGAAGATGTTCCACGACCTCGAGTCGTGGCTCGCGGAGATCACGGGCTTCGCGGCGGTTTCGCTGCAGCCAAATGCCGGTGCCGCAGGCGAGTATGCGGGTCTGATGGTGATCCGGCAGTACCTGCGTTCGATCGGTCAGGGCCATCGCAATGTCTGCCTGATCCCCGACAGCGCGCACGGCACCAACCCGGCGAGCGCGATTGTGGCGGGCTTCGAGGTGGTTGCCGTCGCAAACGCCGAGAACGGCGATATCGATCACGACGATCTCAAGGCCAAGATCGCCGAGCACAAGGATCGGCTCGGCGCGCTGATGGTCACCTATCCGTCCACCTACGGAAAGTTTGAAACCGGCATCCGTGAAGTCGTCCAGATGGTGCACGAAGCCGGCGCGCAGGTCTACATGGACGGCGCGAACATGAACGCGCAGGTCGGCCTCACCAGCCCCGGGTTCATCGGCGCGGATGTCTGTCATCTCAACCTGCACAAGACCTTCTGCATCCCCCACGGTGGCGGTGGCCCGGGCATGGGTCCGATCGGCGTTGCAAAGCATCTCGCGCCATTCCTTCCCTCGCACCCGGTTGTGAAGCCGAGCGTGGCGACGGACAGGTCGGTCGGAGCAGTTGCCGCGGCTCCATACGGAAGCGCATCGATTCTCCCAATCTCGTATGTCTACATCGCGCTGATGGGCGGCGCTGGCTTGACCAAGGCAACAGAAGTGGCGATCCTCAACGCCAACTACATGGCAAAGAAGCTCGAAGGGCATTACAACGTGCTCTTCAAGGGTCCGGGCGGGCGCTGTGCGCACGAGTTCATTCTCGACTGCCGCCCCTTCGAGAAGACGGCCGGCATCAAGGTCGAAGACATCGCCAAGCGCCTGCAGGATTACGGCTTCCACGGCCCCACCATGTCATGGCCCGTGCCCGGTACGCTCATGATCGAGCCAACCGAGAGCGAACCCAAGTCGGAACTGGACCGCTTTTGCGACGCGATGATCGGCATCCGCGAAGAAATCCGGGCGATCGAGACCGGCAAGTCGGACAAGGCCGACAACCCGCTCAAGAACGCTCCGCACACCATCGCGATGATCAGCGCCAGCGACTGGAAGCACCCCTACTCACGCGAATCCGCGGCATTCCCGCTTCCGTACGTGCGCGACAACAAGTTCTGGCCGTTTGTCGGGCGCGTGGATAACCCGTACGGCGACCGCAACCTGGTGTGCACCTGCCCTCCGATGAGCGCGTACAGCAACTAAACGGCCGGCTTGCCGTACGATCCGAACGATGTACGACGCGATACTCATGCAAGCCGCTCCGCACGTTGCCGCGGGTCGATACCCGCAGGCGTTGGCGATCCTGCGCCGTGCGCTCGACAAAGCCCCGTCCAATTACCAATTGCTCGACAAGACCGTCGATCTGCTCTGCAAAACCAAGCAGTTCGATCAGGCGAATTTTCTGGTGGAGCGGGCGGTGGCGCTGGCGCCGGTCGATCGCAAGTACATGATGCTGGCGGGCGATATCGAGATGCAGCGCCAGCGATTCGGTGCCGCGGCCAAGTTCTTCTGGAAGGCATATGAGATCGACCCAACGGATATCGAGCCCCTTCGTGCCGGCTGCATCGCGCTCTACCAGGACGGCAAGTTCGAAGAAGCGATGGGAACGGCAAAGCAGCTGTACAACTCCCGCCCCGGGGATCTCAAGGCCATCGCCCTGTATTCCGGATTCTGCGATCTCGCGGGCGATCTGAACGAGATGGTGCGGGTGCTTCTTCAGGCGCTCGAGCGAGCGCCGAGCGACGGCGCGATCTTGTCCGCGCTGCTTCTCCCGCTCACGCGTCTGCACGGTGTCGACCCGAAAGTCGTTTTCCAGCACCACGTACGGATGGGGCAGCTCGTGACCGAAATGGTGCCGGTCGACAACCGCCCGCACGACAACACGCCCGACCCCGAGCGCCCTCTTCGCATCGGCTATTGCAGCCAGGATTTCCGCAATCGGTCGGCGGGCCACTTCATCGAACCGATCATCGCGAACCACGACAAGGCGATGTTCAACGTCACGCTGTATCACAACATGATCAGCGAAGACGAGCTCACCATCCGCCTGCGCAAGCACGCGGCACGCTACATCGACACGCACCGCATCGACGACAAAAAGATGGTGGACTACATCCGCAATGATCGGATCGACATCCTCGTCGATCTCAGCGGGCACACCGGGATGGGGCGCATTGTTCCCTTTGCGCTGAAGCCGGCGCCGATCCAGTACACCTACATGGGCTACCCCAACACCACGGGATTGCCCACGATGGACTTCCGCATCGTCGATGCGTTCACCGATCCTCCCGGTTCCGATCATCTCGCGACCGAGACCCTCGTCCGCATGGAGGGCAGCTTTCTCTGCTATACGCCCCCGCCTCATGCGGGCGACCCGGCCCCGGCTCCGAGCGTGAAGAACCGCTACGTGACGTTTGGTTCGTTCAACACCCACACCAAGATCAGCAATCACGTGCTCGACCTGTGGGCCAAACTGCTGCAAGCGGTCCCCACTTCTCGCCTGTTCCTCAAGTCGATGGCTCTTGCCATGCCCGCGACACGCGAGCGCGTCCTCGCCTACCTCGGAGCACGCGGCGTCGAGCCTGCCAGGGTCGACCTCGAAGGAGAGACCAAGGGCAAGAGCGAGCACATGCAGATGTACGCCCGGGTCGATATCGGGCTTGATCCCTGGCCGTACAACGGCACGACAACAACCGTCGAAGCGATGTTCATGGGCGTACCGGTCGTGACCATGGCGGGTAACAGCCACGTCTCGCGGGTCGGCGTCAGTTTGCTCTCCAACGTCGGCCTGCCGGATCTCGTCGCGTCCGACGAAGAAGATTACCTGCGGAAATGCGTCGCCCTCGCGGCGGACGAGTCCCGCCGCGTTGACCTGCGCTCCAAATTGCGGGGCATGGTGACGACGAGCGTCCTTTGCGACCACGTGGGATTCACCCGGCGGCTCGAGGCCCACTACCGCAACGCCTGGCGGGAATGGTGCGTTCGCAAGCGGGCGAATCCGGCTCTCTAGTGATCGGCGGGGGCACGCCGGGTGCGTCTTCGCGATCCTTTCTACAGTGTGAGCCTCGGTGTCGGCCCCTTGCGGAAGGAAGATCCATGGGTCTGTTTTCGTGGAAGAACCGTTCGACTCCCACCCCTGAAAGTCGCGTCGTGGTCGCGGGAGGCGCCGAGATCGCCCCACCGAGTCCGTCCGGCAAGGAAGCGCGGATCTTTGATATCGGTGCCGATCTGCTGCGGCGCGCCCGGGGGCACAAGACCGGTCTGCTTTCTGCAAAGTTCTACTCGGATGCGCTCATGGAATGGTCCATGAAGGACCCCGAGTTCAAGGTGCAGATGTTCCGCTTTGTCGACACGTTCCCGATGCTGCGCTCCGCCGAGAGCATCCACGATCACCTGCACGATTATCTGAGTCAACCCGGCGTCAGCGTGCCCCCGGTGATCGGCGCGGCGCTCAAGGCGGGCTCGCTGTTGAAAGGCGCCGCCGCCGCGACCATCGGCAAGCAGATCGAGGGCATGGCGGGAAAGTTCATCGCCGGCACGGACTCGGCGAGTGCGCTGGCCGGTCTTCGCAAGATGTGGGATCACGGGATCGGCTTCAGCGTCGATCTGCTCGGTGAAACGTGCGTCTCCGACATGGAGGCCGACGATTATGCCCGCAAGTATCTCGACCTGATCCAGAATCTCCCGGCGCAGGTCGCCTCATGGCCGGCCAATTCGCGGCTCGAATCCGATCATCTCGGTCCGATTCCCCGCGTCAACGTCAGCGTCAAGATTTCCGCCCTCTCGGCCCGAACCGATCCGATCGATTCCGAGGGCGCGATGGCCGATCTGTTCATCCGCATCCTGCCGATTCTGGAGACCGCGCGGGACCGGGGCGTCTTTGTCAACTTCGACATGGAACACTTCGCGCTCAAGGACTTTTCGCTCGAGTTCTTCCAGCGGAGCTGCGAGAAGATTGACTTCCAGGCCGGGCTGGCGATGCAGGCCTATCTCAAGAGCGGACCGGACGATGCACGGCGCATGGTTGATTGGGCTCGAAAGTCGCGGCGCGTCATCACCGTGCGGCTCGTCAAGGGCGCTTACTGGGACGCCGAAACAATCAAGAGCGACCTGCTCGGCTGGCCCTGCCCCGTCTGGCCCCAGAAGTGGCAGACCGATGCGTGCTTCGAGCGGATGAGCGAGATATTTCTCGACGCGATGCCCAAGACCAGGGCCGACGCTTCGGGTGGCGGCATCAAGCTCGCGCTCGGCAGCCACAACGTGCGCTCGATCGCGGCGGCTCTCGCCGGGCTCGAATCACGCGGCATCCCGAAAGAAGCGCTCGAGCTCCAGATGCTGCACGGCATGGCGGACCAGCTCAAGCACGCCTCCGCCGAACTCGGAATCCGGATTCGCGAGTACGTGCCGGTCGGCGAGATGATTCCGGGAATGGCCTATCTCGTCCGGCGCCTGCTCGAAAACACAAGCAACGAGAGCTGGCTCAAGGCCGGGTTCATGGACAACGCCGATGCGGGCGCCCTGCTTCGTGCTCCCGCGCCGAAGGGGGGCGGTTTGGGCTCGCCCGCTGGCGCGATCACGGACGCTCTCTCGACGGCGCCCGAGCGCCACAAGCTCAGCCCCGCCGTTGCCGGAGTTGGCGACGGGCGGCCGTTCTTCACGGAGCCCGTGCGCGACTTCTCCGATTCGAGGCAGCACGCGGCCTTTGCCGCCGCCGTCGCCCGCGCAACGATTCCGAAAGTCGCCAACGACCGGACGGTCGCGCAGGCGTCGGAAATGGTGCAAAGAGCCGTTCGCGCATTCGACGTGTGGCGCGACGCCGACCCCAGGCAGCGGGCCGATGTGCTCGTCCGGGCCGCCGCGGCGATGCGGAAACAACGCGACGGCCTCGCCGGTGTCATGATCCGAGAAGCCGGCAAGCCGTGGCGTGAGGCGGACGCGGACGTGTGCGAAGCGATCGACTTCTGTGACTATTACGCTCGGACAGCGATCTCGCTCTTCAACCGGCAGCGGCTCGGGCGCTTTGTCGGTGAACTCGACGAGCAGTTTTATCAGCCCCGCGGCGTTGCGGCGGTCATCAGCCCGTGGAACTTCCCGCTCGCGATTCTCGCGGGCATGACAAGTGCGGCGCTCGTGACCGGCAACACCGTGATCATGAAACCCGCGGAGCAAACACCGGGGATTGCCAGCATCTTTTTCGACATCCTGCAGGAATCTCTCCGCGGAGCGGGGTTCTCGCCGGCCCTTGCCAATGACGTCCTGCACTTCTGCCCCGCGCCGGGCGAGACGGTGGGCGCTGCACTGGTCCGCGATCCGCGGATCGCGCTCATCGCGTTCACAGGCAGCAAGGCGGTGGGCCTCGACATCATCCAGGCCGCGGGCCTGACGCCTCAGGATCAGCACCATGTCAAAAAGGTCGTGTGCGAGATGGGCGGGAAAAACGCCATCATCGTCGACACCAGCGCGGATCTCGACGAGGCCATTTTGGGTGTGCGGCAGAGCGCATTCGGGTTTCAGGGGCAAAAGTGCAGCGCGTGCTCGCGTGTGATCGTTGTTGATCCTGAAGGGCCCGACGGCCCGGCGATACGGCACTTCACGAGGCGGCTCGTCGAAGCCACGAAAGCACTGTCGATCAATGACCCGGTTGCCAGCGGCACCGACATCGGCCCCGTGATCGACGCGGAATCGAAACGCAAAATCGAAGGCTACATCGAGATCGGCAGGGGTGAGTCGCGTCACGAGCTGACGCTCGCGGTGCCGCCGGGGCTGGAAGCAAAGACGGGTCGCGACTTTGTCGGCCCGACGATTTTCAGCCATGTTCCGCCCACCGCGCGAATCGCAACCGAAGAGATCTTCGGACCGGTGCTGGCCGTGATGCATGCCTCCAGCTTCGCACATGCGCTCGAAATCGCGAATTCTTCGATCTACAAACTGACCGGAGGCGTCTTCACCCGCAAGCCCCGACACATCGAACTCGCCAAAAAGCAGTTCCGCGTCGGTAACCTCTACATCAACCGGGGTTGCACGGGGGCGCTCGTCGCCCGCCATCCTTTCGGAGGCTTTGGCATGTCGGGCGTCGGATCCAAGGCCGGCGGCTCGGACTACCTGCTCCAGTTCGTCGAACCACGGGCGGTCGCCGAGAACACGCTGCGGCGGGGCTTCGCCCCGGAACTCGGCGAAGAGATGTAGCGGCTCACGACGGCGGGCGGGCGAAGGCATTCCACAGCAGCCAGAGCAGCGCGGCACAAATCAGAATCGCCGGCCCCCAGCCCGATAGCCAGCCGAGCGCTTCAGGCTCCGAACCGTCGCGTATCGCCACGGGGGGCGTCACATCCTGACTCACGCCAACATCAACGGTGGACCAATCGATGTCCACCGAGTCCGCTTTCAGTGAGCGCAGGATCTCCTTCGCGGTTTCGACATCCTTCCGGCGAACCGAAACGCGGAACGGCGATGAAGCCGCGACCTCCCATTGCAGGGTCATCCCTGCGTTCGCGATCGAAAATGCCGGGATATCACGCGCCTTGAGCGCTTCGACCATCACCGAAGCTTCAAACTCCGATCGCGCCGAGATGACGTCGACGAGAGTGTCCGGGTCGGTCGTCATACGCGTGCCAAACTCTTCTATCAAACACTTACTTGGTCTCGGCGTTGGTCGGCGGAGCGGTCGGAGAGCCGGTCGCAGGAGCAGGCGCGGGGGCGGACTTCGAAGGCGTGACTTTCGCCGTCTGGACCACCCGAGGCGACTGCGAAGGCAGCAACGTCACGCGCCGACCGGTCTTGTCCTGGTCGATGCGGGTCTGCTCCGCGGGCCAGAAGGGGTATCCGTTGATCTGCCTCTGGATGTAGTCTGGAGCGGTCACGAGCAATTGCTTCTTGAAATACCGCACCGTCGCGGCAGACCCGCCGTTGTTGGTCCACTGATCCGGCTCGATCTGTTCGACGATCAAACGGATGACCTCGTCGGCGCGTTCCTGCTCGGGCTTGCCGGTGTTCTGCGTGTTCTGCTGGCCGCCTGAGAAGGGGCTGGAACCAGAGCCGCCCCCGCCGCTCGATTGCAGCGCACTATTGAGGTCAAACTGAGGCACGTTGTTGTAATCCTGAATTTCGAGCAGGAGGTCCGAGATGTCGTAGATCTCGAGGCGCCGGGTGCGGTTCAGCCTTTCCTTCGGGCCGACTTCGATCATGCCGCCTTCGGTCATCTGCCACGAACTGCCGCCGCCGCTGACCGGTCCACCGGACTGCGCCAGCACGCCGTCGAGCACGGTCAGGGCGGTTTGATCGAGCGCCCGGAACGAAATCAGGGCGTCCTTGTCCAGCCCGACGGGATTGCGATCGTCCTGCCACAGCACCATCAACGGCGCGCCGGTGACATCAGCGATGTTCTTCAGGACGGCTTCGAGGCGCGTCTGCTGATAGTCCACGCTCATCGGCTTCATGAGCAGGCCGAGCGCCTGGCGCTGCGCACCGAGCGACTGGGCACTCTGCGGCTCAATGCTCGACGACTGCGCGAACGCGGTCGTCGAAACAACTGTCGCCAGACCCGCAATCAACGCTGCACCCACGCTCTGCTTGAAATTCATCGACCAGCTCCTTGCCCCGCACGCCGCCACCACCCCCAACGCCCCCACCGCCCCCACCGAACCCACCGAACCCGCCCTCAACAATCTACCACCCGCGCAGGTCTATTCGACACCAAACCGCGTCTGGTGTTCCGAATTCTCGGTTCTTGGGCGCTTGAGAGGCGCGCCGGCGCATGGAGCCACCTCAGGGATTTGAACCCTGGACCTATGCTTTACGAAAGCATCGCTCTACCGCTGAGCTAAGGTGGCAATCACGCCTTTCGGCGGCGGCCCAAAGGGGCCACGGAGCGGATCAAGAGGGGGAAGTATCGGCCTTCCCACCCCGTTTTTCCACTTTGGAAGCCTTCTTCGACGCCGATCGGGGCTTCCGAGCCGCAATTCCCGCCTTCGGTGCCTTTGGCTCCGGCGTAATCCAGTCGGGTTCGGTGGGCCGCAGGTAGGGCGAGAGCGGCACCCACGGCTTTCCTCGCAAATCGCGGATGTCCATCCGGGGCCGGCCAACCAGCAGCCGCTCGAGTTGCTGGCGGCCGATCTTGGTTCGGAGAGTCACCGTGCCGTCGCCGTATTCACGGGAGATCACGTCGGACTGATTCTCGATGATCGTGATCAGGCGGCTCTCGCGGAGCGAAAGCGTGATGCGTAGCTCTTCGATACCGCCCTGCGCCATTTCCCGCACGCGATCGACGAGTTCTGCCATCCCGAGCTGAGAGAGCAGATCGCGACCGGCCTTGGGGGGCAGGGCGCAGATCGGGATCGCACCGGGCACCCGCTGCTGCCAGATCAACGCTTCGCGGTTGTCCTTGAGCTTGTCGGCTTTGTTGAGCAGGACGATGCGTCGGGGCGGGATCCACGCGGCATCGGTTTCGTCGCGTGACTTGGCGACCTCTTTCAAGAGATCGTCGAGCGTCTTGCAGACGGTGTCGTATTGGAGCTCTGCCGCGGGATCGGAAACATCGAGCACGATGAGGAGCACATCGGCGTGCGTCGCTTCTTCCAGTGTTGCACGGAACGCGGCGATCAGATTCGTCGGCAGATCGCGGACGAAACCGACCGTGTCGGAAAGCATGACAGATAAGCCGCCACCCAGGTTCCAATCACGGGTGCGGGTCATGAGCGTTGCGAAGAGTCGATCGTCGGCGTACGCGCCGCCCGTTGTCAGCGTGTTGAAGAGCGTGCTCTTGCCGGCGTTGGTGTAACCGACGATACCCACCGTGAAGTGCTCGGCCTTGCGCGCCTGCACTTCGCGCCTGCGCCGGGCCTGGATATCGCGAATCTGCCTGGACAGGTCGTCACGCCGGCGCTGGACAAGTCGCCGGTCGATTTCGAGCTGCTGTTCACCGGGGCCGCGGGTTCCGATTCCGCCGATGCCGCCGACACCGACGATTCTCTCGAGGTGCGACCACATCGCGCGCAAGCGGGGAAACGTGTACTCGAGCTGCGCGAGTTCGACCTGCAACTGAGCTTCGGCGCTCGTCGCGCGGCCGGCGAAGATATCGAGGATCAGTTCGGACCGGTCGATCACCTTCTGCCCCACTGCCGCCTCGATCTTGGCGATCTGCTTGGGCGAGAGATCGTGGTCGAAGATGACGGTGGAAGCCTTCACTTCCTCGCAGAGGGCCTTCAACTCCTTCATCTTCCCAACGCCCATGAACGACCCGGCAACGGGCTTGGGCAGATTCTGGGTGAGTTCGGCGACGACGACCGCGCCGCCCTGCTCCGCCAGCGAACGCAGTTCGCCGAACGGGTCCGCATGGTCGAAACGTGACTCGGGCAAGCGGACCGCGGCGAGCACCGCACGCTCCGAGCGCACCTGAATACCTTCGCGTTCTTTTGGTTGTGGCATAAAGAGTGAAAATCCGAACAGGTCTGACGGCGCATCCGGCATTCGCCGGAGGCGGGGCACTCACCCGAGTCTGGCTCGAGGGTTTGGCCCGGGAATCGACCTCGGCACGGCCGTACCGGCACGGCAGGGGTCAAACAATCAATCGAACCGTCAGATCTGGAACATTGCGCTCGAACCTCCAAGCCCTGAAAGCGGAACATGCTGTGGGGCAGCGCTCTTTGGGCGTTACCCTACGATCATGGTTGGCCATCCGGGCCGGAGATGATAGTTCCGCCTCGGATTGAAAGAAAGACGATGATTGGCTCGGCCAATTCAGTGGCAAGAGGAGACCTCGAATGAGCGCGAACGGGAAGTGGTTCCGGTTGTCCCTGGTGGGTGTGCTTGGGCTCGCGGTCGCGGGCTCGACGCTCGCGCTCGCCCGCAAGCCCGCGGAACTCCAGTTCTTTGATCCGATCATCGACGTCAAGAGCACGCTGGGCGGTCTTTACGTTGACAAGCTCACCGACGAGCAGCTCAAGAAGATGCAGGACGGCGCGATCAACGGCATGGTCGAGGCGCTGGGCGATCCGTACACGATCTATGTTCCCGCCGACAAGGTGCGTGAATTCAACAAGGACCTGACGGGTGAATACGTCGGCATCGGCGCCTCGGTCAACACGCGCGACGGCTGGCTCACCATCGTCAGCCCGCTCGAAGATTCGCCCGCGTACAAAGCGGGCATCATGGCCGATGATCGCATCATCGAGATCGACGGCAAAACGACTCAGGGCCTGAGCGTCGAAGAGTGCATTGAGAAACTCATCGGCGTCGCGGGCACGCCCGTCAACATCATCATCGAGCGCAAGGGCGAGAAGATCCCCATGACGCTCACCCGCGCCGCGATCAAAACCCGCAGCGTCAAGGGCGTTCATCGCCAGGCCGAAGACGCGGAAAAGTGGGACTTCCGGATCGACCCGGTCCGCAATGTCGGCTACATCCGTCTGACGCAGTTCACACCGGGATGCGCCGAAGAGATTCTGAATGCGCTGATTGCCGCGGGAATCAACGACCCCGATCCGGCCAAGCGGATGAAGGGTTTGATCCTCGATTTGCGCGACAACGGCGGCGGCGTCCTGGAGGAAGCGATCGCGATCGGCGATATGTTCCTGCGTGAGGGCACCATCGTCTCCACCCGCGGCCGCAATTTCCCCGAGCGGATCGCCAAGGCACAGGACAAGGGCACGCTTCCCGAGATTCCGCTCGTGCTTCTCATCAACGGATCGTCCGCCAGTGCGAGCGAGGTGCTCGCCGGCGCGCTCGTCGAGAACAACCGCGCGATCGCCATCGGCACCCGCAGCTACGGCAAGGGCAGCGTGCAGAGCGTCCGCAAGCTTCCCAACGGTAACGGAGCCGAGCTGAAGGTGACCGAGCAGGGTTACTACCTGCCCTCCGGGCGGAGCATCACCCGCAAGGACACCAGCGCCGAATGGGGCGTTGACCCGAGCAAGGGGTTCTTTGTGCCCATGGTGGACAAGGAACTCATCGAGATGTACCGCGTGCGCCGCGACCTCGAGATCATCCGCAGCGCCAGCGGCAAGGCCGGCGAGACCGAGGATTGGAGCAATCCCGAGTGGATCCTGACGTTCCTGAAAGACCCGCAGTTGTCCGCCGCCGTGAAAGCCGTGCAGGCCAAGCTTGACACGGGCGAGTGGAAGCCGACCGGCAAGGAAGGCGTCGCCGGTGCGCAGATCGCAACCGACGAACTCAATCGCGCCCGCAAGCTGCAGCAGCAACTGACCCGCGAGCAGATCCGCGTCGAGAAGCGCATCGAAGCCCTCGAAACCGCTTCCGGCGATCTCGCCAAGGCCAAGCCCGGCGATCTCTGGCCGGAAGATACCGAGCTTTCCGGCGGCAAAATGCAGATCACCGACAAGGATGGCAAGGTCATCGCCACCCTCGATATCACCGGCAACAACCTGCAGCGCTGGCTGCTCGATGCCGATGTCAAGAAGCCGGCCGAACCCGAAGGCGGAAAACCCGTGGCGTCGAACCCCTCGCCGGCGGCTCCCAATGCTCCGCAAAATAAGTAAGCGATGCTGTAGTCGATGATCGTCCTGGGCATCGAAACCTCGTGCGACGAAACCGCCGGAGCGGTGGTGCGCGACGGTGTCGATGTGCTTTCCAGCGTTGTCTCCAGCCAGCACGACATCCATACGAAGTTCGGGGGCGTCGTACCAGAGCTTGCCAGCCGCGCGCACTGCGAAAACATGCTGCCGGTTGTCGACGCCGCTTTGCGAACGGCGGGCGTGACGCCGGACAAGGTCGACGCGATCGCCGTGGGCCACAGGCCCGGTCTCATCGGCTCGCTTCTCGTGGGAGTTGCCGCGGCAAAGGCTCTGGCTTGGTCCCTCGGCAAACCGCTCATCGGTGTCGACCATGTGCATGCGCACCTCTACGCGGGCCTCCTCGCCGACCCCGGTACGACAGCGTCTGCCGAATCCAAAGTCTTCCCAGCCCTTGGCCTCGTCGTCAGTGGCGGGCACACCTCGATCTACCACCTGAAGTCCTGGACCGAACTGAAGCGCCTTGGAGCCACCATCGACGACGCCCTGGGCGAGGCGTACGACAAGGTCGCGACGATCCTCGGGTTGCCGTACCCCGGTGGGCCGAATCTCGACAAGCTCGCGCAAGCGACCGGCGCCGACGAGCGTGTTGCCGATCTTCCAATCAGCCGTCTCTCGCCCACCTCGCTTGATTTTTCATTCTCCGGCCTCAAAACCGCGATGCTTTATGAAGTCCGTGGCGTGCCCGACCATCCAGCGCATCATCGCGCCGAATCCCGCTACACCCCACCACCACCGCTCACGGACACGCGCAAGCGCGATCTTGCTGCCACGTTTCAGCGTGCGGCGGCCAAGACCATCACGCTGAAACTCGAGCGGGCACTTTCGCAGCTGCGGGATAGCGGAATTCAACCGAGCACGCTTCTCACCGGCGGCGGTGTCACCGCCAATTCACGCCTCCGACAAGAGCTCGGTGCGTTCGCGAAGGCAAGCAATCTCCGCCTGCACCTGCCCGCGCTGAAATACTGCGTCGACAACGCCGCGATGATCGCGGGAATTGCGTACCACCATCACCAGGCCGGTCGTGGCAGCGATCTCTCGCTCGAACCGGTTCCGACCACAGCCTGCTGATGCACGATCTCCGCTCCAAATCCGCCTCTGGCGGCTCGCCTCAACCGAGCGCGCATCCCGCAGCGTCGTCGGAAGAAGAGCTCCTCAAACACGTGGCTGTCTCCCGCGGCCGCGCGGGCGGACCGGGCGGGCAGAACCGAAACAAGGTCGAAACAAAGATCACGCTTCTCCACGAGCCAACCGGCATCGAGACGCACGCTTCCGAACGGCGCAGCGCCGAGGAGAACCGCAAGGTCGCCCTTCGCCGGCTGCGGCTCGCTCTCGCGACTCAGATCCGCGTTGCCCCGGTGCCGCGCGACTCCTTCGGCGACGTGACCAGCGATCTGTGGCGATCCCGCTGCAAGTCGGGCAAGATCGTGTGCAGCCCCGACCACACCGACTTCCCGTCGCTTCTCGCCGAAGCACTGGACGTGATCGACGCAAGCGGGCACGACCCGAAAAAGGCGGCGCTGCGGCTTTCCTGTTCCGCGAGTCAGTTGATCAAGTTCGTGAAGGACCATCCGCCCGCGCTCGAAGCGTGGAACCGCAACCGCGAGTGTCACGGCCTCCATCCTCTGAAATAGCCATTCCCACCAATAAAAACAGGCCCCGCTCGCGCGAGGCCTGCAATTCGGTTCCGTTCGTTGCGCCCGGACTTATGCCGCCCGACGCTTCTTCATCGCCGCGCGAGCCTCCGCTCGGGCCAGGAGCGCTCGTGTCGCCTCGCGCTGCTCGACCTCTGCTCGCTTGGCGAGAAAGGTCTCGGGCTGGATGAGCAACTGCACGAGATCAAGCGGGCTGCCCGCATGCATCTTCGCGCCGATCTCATCAGCCAGTCCTTCCGCTCTGTTGAACACGCCGCCACCAACCGCGATCTGGGTCTTCTTGCACGCCGCGATCTCGCGGAGCTGATCGACCAACTGCCGGATACCCGGCAGATCCGCCGCCGCCGAGCAGAACATGACCAAATAGCTCGGCTGGGTTTCCTGCACGTGCGAGAGAATCTCGTCCGAGGGGATGCCGCCGCCGCCGAAGGTGACCCGGAATCCGCTGGCTTCGAGCAGGTCGACCGCGACCTGCGCGCCGAGCTCTTCACCTTCCGCCGTGCCGCAGCAGGCAAAGACCGTCTGGCCGTTGAACGGCTTGCGGTTGAGGCGGCCGGAGGTCTGATCGATCAGCACGCGGAGCATGCGGGTCGACATGTGGTAGCCGATGCGTCCGAGCTGGTCGGCACGGTGCATGCGCTCGATGAGTTCGTGGGTCGGCCAGAAGAGGTTTGTGAGGACGAGGGCGGGCGTGGCTCCGTCCCGCATCGACTCTTCCACGATCGACCGCGATGCCGCGCGGTCGCCGTTCACCAGGGCCTCGAACAAACGCTCGACAAGGATTTCCTGAGCCATGAATTGAATCTCCGCCGTTGGGGGTGGTGTGGGCTGGGGTGCCGCGAACCTGCGGTCCCCTACTTCCGCCGGAGCCATCCAGGCTGCGGCAGTGGTGAGTCCAAATCCCGCGGGTCCCCTGCGGGCGAACGAGCCTTCTCGTCCGGCTTGCAGTCATCGAGCCCCCCAGTTTCATTGCGTGAACATTGATCTCAGATCCGAAATAGGTCCAATAATTCTTATAAGTCCTATAAGTATTCCAATGGGACGCCGTGAGCAGCGAATCCCGCTCTATTTGGAAGCGTCCGAGAACTCTTTTGCGCAGCACCCGCGCTCTCGGCACGGCCGAAAAACCCGCAAAACCAGCCCAATTTCACGGCTAAACCCGCGCAGCGCGGTAGCAAATGCAGATTCCGAGCGTCAATGCACGCGAATTCACATCGCGGAATCCTGCCAAAGCGGTCGCTTCTTCCATCTGCGTGCGGCTCAAAAACGTCCCCACGCTCTTTGGGAGGTATCGATACGCCCCGGAACGGTCGCGGGCGATGAGCGAAGCCGTGCGTGGCATGACCCAGCCACAGTAGAAATCGTTCAACTGGCGCATCGGGAACCACGTGGGGCGGTCGAACTCGAGCACAACCAACCTGCCGCCGGGTTTGAGCACCCTGTGAAACTCTGCGAGCGCCCGCTTGGGCTCGGCGACGTTGCGAATTCCGAACGCGATCGAGAGGGCATCGAAGCTCTCGTTCTCAAAGGGGAGCGCCATCGCATCACCCTCGACATACGACACCTTTGAGGCCTGTTCCTGCGTCAAATTGTGCGTTCGCTTCTGGCGAGCGACATCAAGCATCGCCCGCGTGAAATCAAGGCCGATCACTTCTTTCGCAGCGGTCCGCGCGAACCACTCGGTTAGATCGCCCGTGCCGCAGGCGACGTCGAGCACGCGGTCGCCGGGTTTGATCGCCGCGGCACGGACTGCGTGCTTCCTCCACGCCTGGTCCCTCCCGAACGAATGCAGCCGGTTATTCAGGTCGTAGCTTCCGGCGATTGCGCCGAACATGCTGCGGACTTTGCCCGCCTTTTCCGCGTTCTGGTGAGGGTTGGATGCGAGTTCCCGATCGTTCCAGGCGGAAGCGTCGGATCGGCTCGAAGGGATAGAAGAAGGATGAGTCATTTTTCAGGCAAGTTTGAGCAGCAGGGCACGAGCAGATGGTATTTCTGCTGGAGCCCCCCTCGGCGGGCACATTGACAAGAATGTGCCGTCTCGCCGATGTTCTGTGCTCCAATTCCGAGGAGAATTCCATGGCGCTGTTCGTCTGCTACAAGCCGGTTTTTGTTCTCCCCCGCCTCAAAGTGCTGGCGGCGGTCTCGCTCACGATTGGCTTGGCCGCGTGCAGCACCAACCCGACCACGGGTCGCTCGCAGTTCGACATGCTTTCCCGCGACGACGAGATCAAGATGGGAATCTCTTCGAAGCCAGAGATGCTGAAGGAATACGGAGGCGAGGTTCAGAACGCCGATGCCCGCGCGTATGTGACGAATCTCGGCAAGCAATTGGCCGCACAGACCGAAGGCGACAATCCGTCGCTCCCGTGGGAGTTTTCGCTGCTCAATAGCGAAGTGATCAACGCCTTCGCGCTGCCGGGCGGAAAAGTCTTCGTGTCCAAGGGCCTCGCGATCAAGATGACCAACGAAGCGCAGTTGGCCGGGGTGCTTGGGCATGAAATCGGTCACGTCACGGCTCGCCATATCAATGACCGGGTCGTCCGGCAGGCCGGCGCATCGCTTGGGACGAGCATTCTTGCCGCCGTCATCGGTGGCGGCGGCGACGCGATCGGCGGATTCGCCGGCGTGACCCTCATGAGTTTCGATCGCGAACAGGAGAACGAAGCCGACACGCTTGGCATGCGTTACATGGTC
>JAEUJD010000221.1 GCA_016793015.1 Phycisphaerales bacterium | reverse complement strand
GAGACGAGAAGAAATCCGAGAGGCGCACCTGCCAGCGGGCGCGGAGCGAGACTTGCTCGCCCTTGATGGCTGGGTCGGCGGCGGTATCGCGCATGAACGAGATCAGTGTGCGCTGGATGACGCGTTCGGTGGTGATGCCGTTGATGCTGATATCGGCGACGACGGTGCACATGTAGGAAGAGGTCGAGCCATCGCGCGAGAGCAGCTTGGTGTCCATCGCGTTTCGGACGGTGAGCGCGACGGTGGGAAACTCTTCGAGCTTGAGCGGGCCGCCCTGCGTGCTGCTCCAGCGCGCGAGCGTGGTGCCGTCGACGATCGAGGACCAGGGGATCTGCCACTGACCGGCGACGATGACGGGGCCGAGCGCGCCGTTGCCGGCGGCATCCATCGGTACGCGGGCGACGAGGTAACCGGCGAGGTTGGCGGGCGAGGATTGCAAACCGGAGAGCGGGGCGGTGAGCGAGAAGCTCTTCACTTCAACGGTGTGATAGACCGCGCCGAGTTTGCGGTGATTGGTGAAGGGGCGAAGGGATGCGCCGGAGGGGGATCGATCGGCGAGCTTCGGGTTTGGCCTTCGGGCCAGGCCGCCGCCGGAGGGGGCTTCGCGGGTATAAGCGGGCGGGTCGGCTGGCTGGCCAGCGGCGAGCGAAAGCGTGGTCGCGAGGGCGAGGCCTGCCGCGAGCGTTGCGGGCAGGATCGCGGAAGGGGCGAAGCGGGAGGCAGCCCGGAATGTGGCGTTGGTGGTCACCGCCCATACATTCGCACCACGAGGGGGGCGGGGCAACACATTTTCGAGCGATCGTGCCGATCTTCCAACTTGCCAAGGATCGTGTCAGTAACCTTCCCGGCGCTGGACGCGAGAGACTTCCTGCGAACGTGAACACAACGCGTCCCCCCGGACGTACAGAAAAGAGGGGCTTGACCTTGCCACGCACCGAGACCGCTTTCATTCAGTCACCTGCATGGGCCTTCAGAATTGCGGCAGCGATGGCTGTTGCCCTTGGGGCGTCGGCGGGACGCGCCCAGACGGCTTCGGGGTCCGGTTCGGGGACGGGCACGGTGGGGCAGCCTTCGGAGATTCGGTCCGAGCCGGTGCAGGGGGGGACGATCAAGATTCTGCCCGATCAACCCATACTGGGGTTTTCGACGGCGGACCAGTTGCTGACGGCGCTCGAGACGGCGGATCAGGATCTTCGGGCGCTGCAGGCGAAGATCCGGTACACGCGGGACTTTGCGATCGCGGGTGATACGCAGGTGCGGACGGGGATGCTGTGGTTTGAGGATGTGGGCGGGCGTGCGGCGGCGAATGTGGCGCGGAAGCGCCGGTTTGCGATCCAGTTTAACGACCTTGCGTTTGGCGAGAAGCTTGAATCGAAGCAGCAGATGTACAACTTTGACGGCGAGTGGCTGGTGGAGCGCTTTCCGGATGAGAAGCGGATGGTGAAGCGGCAGGTGGTGAGGCCGGGCGAGAACTTTGATCCGCTGAAGATCGGGGAGGGGCCGCTGCCGATTCCGATCGGGCAGAAGCGGGCGGAGATTTTGGCGCGGTACGACGCGACGTTGCTGCCAGCGGATGATGGGTTTGATGAGATGCCGGCGGCGCGGATGAAGGAATTGCAGGAGATGTCGAAGGACTGCGTGCAGTTGATGCTGACGCCTCGGTCGGATGTGGATGACTTCAAGGAGATTCGGCTGTGGTATCGGCCTCAGCCGGGGCCGGGTGGCAAGCCGGGAAGGCTGCTGCCAAGGATCGCGAAAACTGTGAATCGTGCGGACGACATTTCGGTCGTGCAGCTGCTCGATGTGCGGACGAACGATGAGGTGCAGATCGACGTCAGGGTGTTTGATACGAAGACGCCGGCGGATGGGTGGGATGTGATCGTGCAGCCGTTCCGGGGGAACTTGGAGGCGGATGGAGAGCCGGCGGCTCCGAAGGCCGAGCAGGTGGTCATTCCTGCGGGTACAAACCGGCCTGCCGATGCAACCGAACGGCCCGTACGTCCGGAAAACGGTGTTGCTCCGAGTTCGACGACTTCAGCCCCCAAGCCTCAGCCGAAATAACTCTCTATGAAACGCGTCAAACCGAGTGCGTTTGGATCTGGCGGCGCGAAGGCGCGGCGGAGCGTGGCGCTTTCGCTGGCGAT
Organism: Phycisphaerales bacterium; assembly: GCA_016793015.1. Classification (GTDB taxonomy): domain Bacteria; phylum Planctomycetota; class Phycisphaerae; order Phycisphaerales; family UBA1924; genus JAFEBO01. The sequence continues at coordinate 15,645 of JAEUJD010000221.1, read as the reverse complement.
GCTGGTGGCGATCGCCGGGCACGCGATGGCAAATCCGGATGCGGAAGAGAAGAAAGCCGGAGCGCCGTCGGTGGTGCAGCGGCTTTTGGAGACGCCGTATCTGACGGATGCGGAGCGTGCGGATATTCGCGTGCGGCACGGGATCTGGACTGATCAGGATCTGACGGATGTGGCGAGGCGCGCGCGAGCGGCGATCACGCGGGGCGCTTGGGACGATCCTGCGCTTTCGGATGCGAAGGCGGATGTGCTGGACCGTGCGGAAGGGATGATTTTGCGGGGGCAGTCTGCGGAGGCGCTGCAACTGCTTGGCGCGAACGATGCGAAGGCGCCGTCGCTTCGGGCCTTGCGTTTGACGGCTGCGGCGCAGGCGGCGCACGGCGAGAAAGAAGCGGCGATCAAGACGCTGGCGCAGCTTGAGCAGCGGGTGATCAAGGATCGGCAGAACTCGGCGTGGGAGCTTGTCGAGGGTGTGCGCGGGCTGCACCTGAAATCGCAGATCGAGGGGACTTCGAAGGGAGCACAGGATTTTCAATCCATGATGTCGATGCTGGCGCGGGCGCGCGAGCAGCTCGATCGATTGTGCTGGACGGCGCCGCTGGAAGAGGCGATTCTGCTGGCGGAAAAGGACAATCGGCCGGAAGCGGCGGAAGCGATCGAGCAGGCGCTGGATCTGAATGCTTCTGCGGCGGAGGCGTATTACCTGCTCGGGCGGATGTCGGTGGATTCGTTCAATTTTGAGCAGGCGGAGAAGATCGCGGGGGAGCTTCGCGAGCTTGCGGGGCCGATTGATCGCGCGGAATCGGAGCCTGCGGGCACGCATGAGGCGGGCGAGCCGGTTGCGCCGTATGCGGACATGCTCGAATCGCGGCTGCGGGTTCGGCAGCGCGATCCGCAGGGGGCGATCGCGGCACTCAAGCCGACGCTGACGCGATTCCCGGGAATGCTCGAGGCGCGAGCGCTCGAGGCGGCGGCGATTGCGGCGAGTTTCGATATGGCGGGTGCGGATCGGGCGCTGGCGGAACTGGACAAGCTCTCGCCGGGCACGCATCTTGGATATCTGTTTGTGGGCAAGGCGCTCTCGGAGCAGCGTCAGTATGCGGATGCGGCGCGGTATCTGGAAGAAGCGACGACGCGTGCCCCAAAGCTGGCGGATGGGTGGATCGAGCTCGGTTTGCTTGAAGTGCAGGCGGCGCGGGATGACCGTGCGCTGGCGGCGCTCGAGAAGGCGGAGGCGCTTGATCCGTTCAATGTGCGGGCCGCGAACAGTTTGAAGCTGGTGCGGGATGTGGCGGGATTCTCGCGGATCGAGAGCGAGCACTTTGTGGTGCGGTATCGGCCGGGTGTGGATCTTGCGCTCGCGCGGGAGATGCCGGCGATTCTGGAACGGATTTATGCGCGGGTGACTGGGGACAAGCCGGGCGGGATTCGATATCCGCTGGATTTCAAGACGGTGATCGAGCTGATGCCGGATCACCAGTGGTTCAGCGTGCGGATCACGGGCATGCCGAAGGTGCACACGATGGCCGCGGCCACGGGCCCTCTGATCGCGATGGAAGCGCCGAGACTGGGCGAGAAGAACACGGTGGGGGCGTACGACTGGGCGCGGGTGGTGCAGCACGAGTTCACGCACACGGTGACGTTGGCGCGGACGAGCAACCGGTTGCCTCACTGGTTTACCGAAGCCTCGGCGGTGTATCTGGAAGATGCGCCTCGGGATTGGAATTACATCACGATCCTGGCGCGGGCGTACGAGACGGACACGCTGTTTGACCTTGAAGAGATCAACATCGCGTTCACGCGGCCGAAGAAGCCGAGCGATCGCTCGCAGGCGTACGGGCAGGGCGCGTGGATGTATGAATACATCGTGACGAAGTACGGGCCGGAGGCGCCGCTGAAGTTGATGGATCGGTATGCCGCGGGAGACCGGGAGCCGCAGGCGTTCCAGACGGTGCTGGGTGTGACGCGCGAACAGTTCTTTGAAGAGTTCAAAGCTTGGGCGGGCGAGCAGTTGATTGAATGGGGGATGCGACCCAAAGCGGGGCAACCGGAGTTGATGACGCTGCTGGATGAGTGGCGCAAGACGCTGGGTGCGGGCCATGAGGAAGATCCGCCGACGATCGAAGCGGTGGATGGCTGGCTGAAGGACTATCCGGATCATGCCGACCTGCTTGAATTGGCTGTCAAATTGCGGGTGACGGCCAACAAGAACAAGGCCTCGCCGGAGATGGTGCCGCTGATCGAGGCGTTTGCCGCGGCGCGTCCGGGCGACCCAACGCCTCACAAGCTGCTGGCGGCGCTGTTCCTGGATGAATCATCGCCGGCGCACGATGCGGCGAAGGCGATCACGCATCTGGAGTTTTTGGATGCGAGAGAGCAGAACTCGGCGAGTTTGAGTGTTCAACTTGCGCGGCTGTACGCGGCCGAGGGCGAGTGGGATAAGGCATGGGCGAAGGCGCTTCGGGCCTGCACGGTTGCGCCGTATGAGGCGGCGAACCGGGAATTTGCCGCCACGGTGGCGATCAAGCGGGGCGACTTTGATGGGGCGAAGTGGCAGCTCGAGACGCTGAAGATTCTGGAGCCGGATCGGCCGATTCATGCCCAGAGGTTGAAGGCGCTCGAAGATCTGAAGGCCAAGAAGCACTAAACCGGGCGGCGTGCACGCGGGCGAGTTGAGCGTGGCGGGAGCGGTCTGCTACCCTGCGGACCATGATTACGCCTGCTCCGACGAACAAGATAGATCCGAGATTGTGCCGCGGGATTTATGAGCGGACGATCGCAGCGAAAGGGCACGGGATCGGCGATTCGAACGGCGCCGAGCACGTGGTGATTTCGATTCCGGATACGTCGTACGAGTTGCACCTGGTGCCGACAGCGCCGGTGACCTCGAAGCCGGGGAATCGGATCATCGGCACGGTGCGGGTGAGCGCGAGGCGGATTGATGAGGTGCAGTCGGGCGGGCGGTACTTGGAGCCGGTGTTCGGTCGGCCCAGGCGGGTGCAGGGAAGGGTGATCGCGATCGAGCCGGATGCGGTTGTCGTGAACGCGGGCGTGCCGGTGTGGGTCAAACCGACGGATGCGAGGCAGTCGGCGGCGAACTTTGCGGTGGGGCAGATTGTGAGCTTTGATGCGCTCGATGGCGGGACGTTTACGCAGCAGTAGAGTCTCGGCCCGAGTTGCAGAGATTTCGTTCGGTCGATATGTTGTGCCACCGCTTTTTCCAAGGGTGTGCAACATGTTTGATTCGATCAATTCGTACTACAAGTTACGTTTTCAGGTTTGGTTGGTCGTGATGTGCGCTGTGGTGCTGCTCTTTTCGGCGTACACAACGTACGTCGAGACGCGGTACCTCCTCACCGCGAAGACCGTTTCGGCGACTCTCGTGGGCGTGGAGGAAGTTCGCTCGCCAAGCCGGCGGTCGAACGACGTGACGCTTCGCGTGAAGTACGCGTTTTCCGAGCCGGATGGCACAAAGCGGAATGAAGCGGATCGCATGTCATCGGACTGGTCTGCGCCATCCGCCGGCGTCGTGGACGTGCAGTACATCCCCGGCAAGAAAGAATGGTCGCGCATCGCGGGGAACGACAGACTGTGGCTCACGCTTCCGTTCATCATCTGCTCGACCATCGTGATCGTTTTTCTGGTCAGGTTCTATCGCGAATTTCAGGAGCACGAGAGGCGGAAGGCAACGCGGTAGGCCGTTGTGAATTCCTGGTCCTGCCTCGTTCCCGGAATCTCACGCTTCGTGCGAAGGAAGTCGGGTGCTTCAAAAAGCAATCCGGCTTCTTCTCGGTTGTCGGGAGAAGAAGCCGGATCGGCAATTGAGGACAGGGAAGATTCCGACAGGAGAGAGGGAGGAGGGAGGAAATCGAGAGCGTGTCTTTCTGCCAGAGGCTCCGAGCGGCGGACAACCTGCGTAGGAGTGAGTGGATTCCGCCCACGCCCCCACACACGCCGCCGCGAAGATTCGACGCTTAGACCGCGCGACGCCGGCGGCAGGCGATCAGGCCGGAGAGGGCGAGGACCGCGGAACCGGCCGGGCCGGGCACGGGGATGATCTCGACGCGCCAGTTGTCGATGCCGCAGTCGGTCTGGTAGCCGAAGTTGCCCGAGTTGCCGCGCCAGAAGCCGAACTGCATGACGCCGCCGGAAGTGCTGAAGTCGGGGTTGCTGCCGGAGAAGAGATTGAGGGAGTTGTCGATACGCCAGAAATCGGAAGCGACCAGGCCGGGCGCGGCGTTGGGCTGCCAGGTGTTGAAGGTGGCGTAGGGCATGACGAGGACGGGTGAGCGCTGGACGTAGTAGTTGCCTCCCTGGAAGATGACCAGGCCGGAGCCTTGGCCGTTGCCGCCCTGATTGACGAAGTTGATCGAGTCTTCGCTGTAGTTGATGGAGGCGATGGCCTGAGCGCCGGGGTTGTAGGAGTACGTGCCCCGCATGTGCAGGCCGATGACGGCACCGCCCGGGCCGGAGACGACCAGATTGTGGCGGATGCGGCGATACTGGAGCGGGTTGCCGCCGACCGGAACCTGGAAGCCGTTGGCCGCGCTGCCGACGCCGTTCGCGTTGGTGATGGTGGTGAGCGTCCAGTCGGAGTTGTTGAAGACACCATCAAAGAAAACGACGGCGTGAGCGGAACCGGCGAGAGCGGACAGAGCGATAGCGCCCACAACAAGGGAATTACGAGACATGGATAAGACTCCTGAGTTTGGCCCCGAAACTCCGCGGTACGCGTGCGAAGCATCGGGACATCAGAGTTGCGCGCAGCGGGCGAAACCTTGCAGCGAATCAGGAATTTTGGTGGCACGTGGCAGAATCGGTGCGGGAGGGGTGCGTCGGAGCGCGGGAGAGGCGGCTAGGGGCAACTGAGCGCGTCGTAGGCCGAAGCAAACATCGCGAAGTCGAGATCGTCGACCGTGCCGCTGAAATCAAGGTCCGAGGGGCAGCGTGGGGGCATGCCGGGGTCGGAACATTCGAGCACGTTGTATGCGCTGGCGAAAAAGACGAAGTCGAGATCATCGACCTGGTTGTCGCAGTTGAGATCGGCCCAGCAGACTCTTACTTGGGCGATGGTGCTGGTTGCGCTGCCGCAGGAATTGGAAACGATGCACCGGAAATCGGCGAACGGGTTGCCCTGGCTGAGCTGCTGAAAGAAACGGACGGTGAGAGCGGGCCCTGTGGCGTTGGGAACGGTGAAGGAGCGTGTGCCCCCGGTGTTGACTCCATTGACAACGGGGATCCAGGAGGGGACTTCCGTCCCGGCCTTCCACTGCCACTGATAACCGAAGGGGCCGGTGCCCGCGGCGGTGAGCGAGAAGATCACGTCATTGGCGGTGCAGGTGGTGAGCGAGGAAGGCTGCTGGATGATGTTGATGGGGATGTTTGAGCCGAAGACAAAGGCGGCGCCCTGATCGGCGTTGTTGCCGACGGCGCGTCCTGGTGCGGTGCTGACAGCGACGCTCCCTGCGAGCGCAACCGAAGATCCGAACTTGTCGTCGTTGAGGCCGTTTCCTTCGAGCAGCTTGGACTGCTGGCTCCAGACCGAACCGGTGCGGGAAAAGACGTAGGCGGAGCCTTGAGCGCTCGAGCCAGCGATGGTCTGGTTTGGTGCGCCGAGGATGGCGGTGTCGCCGGCGAGGACGCAAGAGGAGCCGAGGTAGTCGAACGCTGCACCATCGGAAGCGGAGAGCTTTGCCTGCTGTGTCCAGGCCGAGCCGCTGCGCGTGAAGACGTAGCCGGCGCCCTGGTATTCGTTGATTCCGTTGTGCTTGTACTGCGCGCCGAGCAGCACCGAATTGCCCGAGAGCGAAACGGAGTTGGCGAACGAATCTCCGGCTGCGCCGTCGGACGCGACGAGCTTTGCCTGCTGCGTCCACACCGAGCCGGTGCGCGTGAAGGCGTAGGCGGCGCCCTGGGCGAGGTTGCCGGTCACGGTCTTGCTGCTCGCGCCGATCACGACGGTGTCGAGCCCTGCGCTCGCGCCGATTCCGAAGAAGTCGTTTGCCGCGGCGTCGGATGCGGTCAGTTTGGCCTGCTGCGTCCAGGCGGATCCGGAGCGGGTGAAGATGTATGCGGCGCCCTGGTTGAAGTTTGCGCCGGAGGCCTTGGCGTACGCGCCGACCACCAGGGTGTCGCCGAAAATACTCACCGAGCAGCCGAAGGAATCGCCGAGCGAGCCATCGGCGGCGAGCAGCTTCGCCTGCTGCGTCCAGATCGTTCCGCTTCGCGTGAAAACGTACACGGCGCCTTGGAAGGTATTCGCACCGTTTGTCTTGCCGGGCGCACCCAGGACGATCGTGTCGCCCGAGATCGCGGCGGCCGAACCGAGTGAATCGTTGGCGGCGCCGTCGGAAGCGTTGAGTGTCGCTTCGATCGTCCACGCGGCACCGACGAATCGGAAGACCGTGGCCTGCCCCTGGAATGCGTTGAGGCCGACCTTGCGAGCGGGCGAGCCGAAGACGATGGTGTCGGTCCCAGCGGCGGCGGATGTTCCGAAAGCGTCATTTACGCCCCCCGAAGCGGCGGCGAGCTGGACGGGTGCGCAATCCTGAGCCAGGGCGCGAGCGACCGATGCCGCGACCAGCGCGATTCCCATCGCTCTCCACGCCTGCACGCCCGGCATCTCCCGCTCTCCGTCCCGGAAGGAACGCCGGATCGACCACGAATCGAAACCGGCGCTCGCACAATAGACGGCCCGAGTCTAAAGCACGGGGGGAGCGGGGAGCAAGAGAAATCGCGTGTGCGATTTTGAGGGGCCGGGCCTAGTTGTCTTCGGTGGCCTTGTTCCCCGTTGCTTCTTTGCTGTAGGGGTCGGGGGGAATGGCCTCGCTCGAAACGATGATCTCGACCCGCTGATTGGTGCGGTCGCTCTCGCGGGACCAGGTGTTGGGGACCAGGCGATCGCTGTCGCCGTAGCAGCGGAGGATGAGCTGGTTTGGGGGGATGCCCTGTTCGACGAGCGCGTTGAAGACGGCCATGTCGCGGTCGTAGCTCAGCTTCATGGCTTTCTGCACGTTGCGCATGGCTTCGGGCGGGCTGCAGTGACCCCGGAGTTCGATGTAGTAGCGTGTGCCGCGGAGTTTCTTGGCCGTGTCTGCGATGGTTTCTTTCGCGCTGGTTGAAAGGGCGATGGAGTTGTCATCGAACGGGATGAGCGCGCCGAGGCTGCTGAAGTTGGTCTGGCGGAGCGACTGCTGGCTCTTGTGCCTGCCGGCGATTCCCGAGGCATCGCCTTCGCCCCGCAGTTCGCGCAGACGTTCAACGAACTGCTGCTCGTTCGCCTTGGTTGAGTTGATGTTGATGGGGTTGCCGAAGCCTTCGCGCATTCCGATCACAAAGTCGAGCATCGACTGCGAGGGTTTGCCCGGATCGTTTGATGGATCGCCGCTCGAGGATGCTTCACCCTTGGGGCCCATGTTCATGGCCAGAAGGATGACGAAGAAACCCATCATCAGCGCGACGTTATCTGCGAAGGAGATGAGCCATTCTGGCGCACCCTCGTGTTCACCTTCGGCATGGCCGCCACCGCCGTGGCCTCCGCCTCCGTGTCCGCCAGCGTGAGAGCCTCCCGCGTGCTCGCCGTCTCCGTGCTTGTCTTTGTGTTCTTCGGACATGTTGAGTACCGGTCTGCTCGGAGCACTGACCTTGCCGAGCCGGGGTCAGTGGCACGAATGAGAAGCACAGTCATGCCGCGGCACGGAAGGGATCACGACGGACGGAGGGGATGAAGGCGAGCATCTTGTCGAGCGTGACGCGCGGGTTGTCGCCGGCCTGCACGCTGAGGATGGCCTGGACCATCATCTCGCGATTGAGGATTTCCTCGCCCGACTTGATGCCGAGCTTGTCACCGATGGGGCCGGCGATGGCGTTGGCGACGATTGCGCCGTACATGGTCGCGACGACGGCGATGGCGAGGGCATGGCCCAGCGCGCCGATGTCGGCGCTGGCGAGCTGACCGAACATGCCGACCTGACCGACCAGCGTACCGACCAGGCCGTATCCGGGGCCGTAGAGCTTAATGAGGTCGAAGAACTTTTTGCCAGCCTTGTGGCGATCGGTCATCGCAAGGATTTCCATGCGGAGCGTGGCCTCGATGCTGGCCGGTTCGACGCCGTCGATGGCCATTTTCAGGCCCGCGGCAAGGAACGGGTCTTTGATCTTGGCGATCTCGGGTTCGAGAGCGAGGATGCCGTCGCGGCGGGCCTTATCCGAGAGCGACTGCACGGTCTGGATGACCTCGTTCGCGCTCATGCCCTTCTGGAAGAGGAAGGTCTTGATGTAACCGGGGACCTGGAGCAGTTTGTTCATCGGCATCGCGATGAACACGACTGAGACCGAGCCGAAGCCGACCATCAGCACGCCTTCCAGCGAGTAGAACATCAGCAGGTTGCCGTGCGAGACTTCGAAGAACACGAAGCCCAGCGCGGACGCACCGATGAGGATGCCGATGATGGAGGCCTTGTCCATGGAGAGTGCGCCTCTGGCGAAAGTTCCGATTGCCCCGGTGAGAGCGCGAAGGGCGCACGCACCGGACCCCCACTCGATCGGCGGGAAGTGGGGCGGTCTGAGTGCGGGTGTGGACGGAGTGCAACGAGTAGGGCGACGGACGCCGGTCGCGCCGGGTGTGACGGTCGTGCGCGTCACGAAAATGATTATCGGGCGACGGGCTCGGGCTTCCGAGGCGGGGAATCAGGCCTTGATGAACGTGCCGCGGTCACGGTCCTTCTTGACGCCGGGGAAGGCGAGCGATCGGCCGTGTGCAACGCAGTAGACGCCGGGAGACAGGACGCCGACGGCGAAGATCGCCTCGTTTAGATTCTGGAGCGCATCGGATCGCTTCATCTCGTAGGGACGCATCGCGCCGGTGAGCACGATGGGGACGCGGGGCTTTGGAATCTCGCGGCAGATCAGTTCACCGGTCAGAGCCAGCGTGTCGGTGCCGTGGAGGATGATGATGCCGGTGGACTTGGTCGCGAGTTCGGGCGAGCCGCCCGCGGCACGGACGGCCTGGACGATCGAGGCGCGATCCTCGTCGGTCATGTCGAGGCTGTCTTTGCTGAGGAGTTCGATGGTGCTGATTGTCGTGTCGACGAGCCGCAGGCGGGTGAGCATCCGGCGGACGATGGAGAAGCGGTTGGAGAGGCTGCCGCTGGCCTCGTCGTAGGTTTTTTCGATCGTGCCGCCGGTGGTGATGAGGGTGAGGTGAGGCATGGGAGCAAATTTTCAAAGGGCCAAATTGCCAAAGGGCCAAATTTCGGAATGCGGAATGCGGAATGCGGAATGCGGAATGCGGAATGCGGAATGCGGAATGCGGAATGCGGAATGCGGAATGCGGAATGCGAGACGTCCGAGATTATCCGATGTCGAAGTCTTGAAAGAAAAAGGGCACGGCAGATTGCCGCGCCCTTTGAATGCTGTCTTTCACTGATGCCTGATGGCCAGTGCCCGATGCCTGTCTTACCCGTTGATCGACGTGATCTTGATCTTGGTGTATTTCTGACGGTGACCGGTCTTCTTCTTCCAGGTCTTCTTTTCGCGGAAGTGGTGGATGTAGATTTTTTCGCCGGCGACGATCGGGTCGACGACCTCGGCCTTGACCGAAGCGCCAGCCACATAGGGCTGACCGAGCTTGGCGTCGCCGCCTTCTTTGCCGACGACAAGGACTTTGTCGAAGGTGATCGTGGAGCCAACCTTGGCGTTGCCCTGCTCGGTCAGATCAACGAGGATTTCCTCGCCCTGAATGACTTTGCGCTGGCCGCCGAATTCTTCGATGATCGCGTACATGCCGAACTCCAAGGCCCCCTGGGTCTTGAGAAAGGGGGGTTGAGATACTAGGCGGGCACAAGGGTTTTTGCGACCGGGGAAGGCGGCTATTTGCTGGCGGATCGGCTGGGGACGGCCAACCCGACCCCACCCCGGCCCCACCCCGCCCTCACGCCGGCCCATCCCTTAGGGAGGGGAGGAAGAGGCGGCGGGTTCGATGTGGATCAGGACGTCCCGGACGTTGGGCAGCCCGGTCCGGACGGCGTCTTTGACGGCGTGCGCGACGGTGTGGGAATCTCGGACGGACATCTGGCCGTCCATCCAGACGTGCATGTCAATCCAGTAAAGGATGCCACTTTTGCGGGCGAAGGATTTCTGGACCAGGACCACGCCGGGGACTTTGGAGGCGATCTGGCGGGCCTCCTCGGCGATGGTGTCGGACTGCTGATCGAGCAGTTCGCGGAGCGGCGGGGTCATCAGGCGGATGGCGTTGGCCATGATGATGGCTGATGCGAAGAGGGCGGCAAAGTCGTCGGCGGGCGCCCAGGCGTCGGTGCCGGTTCTCCAGCGGCCGATGAGCGCGATGCTGATGCCGATGAACGCGGCAACGGAGGTAATCGCATCGGCGCGATGGTGGAACGCGTCGGTGGCGAGGGCGGTCGAGCCGTCTGCGCGGGCGCGGCGCACGCCGATCCGGAACAGCGTTTCCTTGGTGATGACGACGATGACGAGGATCGCAAGAGTCCACCACGCGGGGGTGTGGTGGGGCGTGATGATCTCGCGGATGGCTTCAATCGCGATGCCGATGCCGGCGAGGAAAACCAGGAACGAGACGGCGAGCGCTGCGAGCGGTTCGGCCTTGCCGTAGCCGTAGGGATGCTGGTCGCTTGCGGGGCGGGCGGAAATGAAGAGGCCGCCCCAGATAAAACCGGAGCCGACGATGTCGGCGAGCGACTCGATCGCATCGGCGATGAGCGCGTAACTGTGCCCGGCGACTCCGGCGAGCAGTTTCACGATCGCGAGGAGGATGTTGGTGACGAGCCCGGCCAGGGCGTAGCGGCGGGAGGAGAGGTTCTTGGACCCGTGGCCAGGTGTCATGCTGGGTGATCGTATCGGATGCCTCGGGTGCGGCGGCGGCACAGGCGGCACAGCGATCACAGACGGAGTTTGCGAGACGCTTCTCGTCGCGATTGGTGGCCTGGGCGCGCACGGAATTGGACGGTCTATGAAGAACTCGGATTGTTTCCCGAGTCGTGCCGTGGGGGCATGCGGAACCGGACCATCGGGGGTGCGCGGCTTATGAACATGACTCGAACCATCATCGCTTCGGTTGGAATGGTCGTCGCGGGCGCGGGGGCGCACGCCGGATTCTTCGCCGACTTTGAGGCGTATTCGCCGGGCCAGCGATTGCAGGGTGTGGACGGATGGAAGGGATGGGACAACGCCTCGAGCGTCGCGGGCCTGGTGAGCAATTCTGTTGCGTACGACAGCGATCGCTCGCTGATGATCTCTGGTATCGCGCAGTCATCCACGGATGCGGTCCATGAATTCTCGGGCGCAACCTCGGGGTCGTGGACGGTTTCGGCGATGCAGTACCTGGGCAGCGGGCAGGCGGGCTCGACATACTTCATCCTGATGAACAGGTATCAGGACAACGGGAACAACAACAACGCGTACTGGAGCACGCAGCTTCGGTTCGATCTGTCTGCCGGGCGCGTTTACGACGACTTCCGGGGCGGGTCGGTCGCGATCTCCACCAACGCGTGGGCCGCGATCCGGGTTGATATCAATCTCGCGGCGAACACCGTGAAGCACTATTACAACGACATGCTCATCAGCTCGGGAACCTGGTCGACGGGTTCGGCGTCGAAGAGCGCGCTCGCGGCGATCGATCTGTACACCGGCGCCCGGAACGTCGCGTACTACGACGACCTGACGGTTTCGAGCGCATCCGAATTGAGTTCCGCGGCGCGCGTGCCCGCGCAGGGCGCTCTGGCCACCATGGCCATCGGCGGGCTGCTGCTTATGCCCCGTCGTCGCCGGAAATAAACAGTCACGCGATTCTTCCGATGTGCAGCGGCGGGCCATGGCTCGCCGTTGTGCTTTGGGCGAAGAGGGTCAGGCGCTCGCGGCTTCGGCCTTGTCGCGGGTCTGACGTTCGGAGCGCTTGCGCATCGACTCGTCGAGCACCTTCTTGCGGATGCGGATGCTGGTGGGCGTCACTTCCACAAGTTCGTCGTCCTCGATGTATTCAAGGGCGTATTCGAGGGTGATCTTGCGCGGGGCCTTGAGGACGACGGTTGCTTCCTTGCCCGAGACGCGCATGTTGGTCAGGTGCTTCATGCGGGTGACGTTGATGACAAGGTCGTTGTCGCGGTTGTGCTCGCCGATGACCTGTCCTGCGTAGACCTTTTCCTGCGGGACCGCGAACATGATGCCGCGATCGGCGAGCTGCTGGAGGGCGTAGGTGGTGATCGCGCCGCTCTCGAGGCTGATCAGGACGCCCATGGCGCGATGGCTCATCTCGCCCGAGATCGGGGCGAACTTGAGGAACGAGTGGGTCATGATGCCCTCGCCCTGCGTTGCGGTGAGGACGCGGCCACGCATGCCGATGAGCGAGCGCGAGGGGATCTCGAACTTGAGGTGCGTGAGGTCGTTGCCGCGGGGCTCCATCTTCTTGAGTTCGCCCTTGCGTCCGCCGACGAGTTCCATGATGGAACCGACCGAGGAGTTCGGGGAGTCGATGACGAGTTCTTCGACCGGCTCGTGAAGGACGCCGTCGATCTCGCGGACGATGACTTCGGGCTTGCCGACCGAGAGTTCGAAACCTTCGCGGCGCATGTTCTCGATGAGGATGCCCAGGCTCAGAACGCCTCGGCCCGAGACCATGAATTCGTCGGCGGTGCGGCCTTGTTCGACGCGCATCGCGACGTTGCGCTCGAGTTCCTTGAAGAGGCGCTCGCGGATCTGGCGGCTGGTGACGTAGGAGCCTTCCTGCCCGGCGAACGGCGAGTCGTTGATGCGGAAGAGCATCGTCATCGTCGGTTCGTCGATGGTGACGGGCGGGAGCGCGATGGCGTTTTCGGGGTCCGCCACGGTGTCGCCGATGTCGACGCTCTCGAGGCCGATCAGGGCGCAGAGGTCGCCCGCTTCGATCGTGTTCACTTCGCTGCGCTTCAGGCCTTCGAACTGCATGAGCTTGGCGACCTTGGTGTTGACGCGCTTGCCGTCGCGCTTGAGCACGGCGACCTGCTGGCCGGCCTTGATCTTGCCGCTGAAGATGCGGCCGATGCCGATGCGTCCGACGTAATCGTTGTAATCCAGGTTGGTAATGAGGACCTGGAGCGGCTTTTCGATCTCGGCGCGGGGCGGCGGGACGTGCTTGACGATCGCCTCGAAGATGTCGCGCAGATCGGTGGGCTTGGGCGTGCCTTCGGGGATGGGCCACGCCTTGGTCGCCCAGCCGTCGCGTCCGGCGCAGTAGACGACGGGGAAATCAAGGGCGAGTTCTTCGGCGCCGAGTTCGACAAACAGATCGAACACCTCGTGCATGACGTCCATCGGGCGGCCGTCGGCGCGATCGATCTTGTTGACAATCACGACGGGCTTGAGGCCGGCTTCGAGCGCCTTGGTGAGCACGAACTTGGTCTGGGGCATCGGGCCGTCGAACGAATCGACGAGCAGGCAGACGCCGTCGGCCATGCGGAGCACGCGCTCGACTTCGCCACCGAAATCGGCGTGGCCCGGGGTATCGATGATGTTGATGCGGTAGGTGATGCCGTCGAGTGCGGTGTATTGGACGGCGCAGTTCTTCGAGAGGATCGTGATTCCCCGCTCGCGTTCGAGCGGGTTTGAGTCCATGATCAGGCCGTGCTGGCCGCCTTCGAGCTTCTCGAGCTCGCCGGATCGGAAGTTACCCGACTGCTTGAGCAGGTTGTCGACCAGCGTGGTTTTGCCATGGTCGACGTGCGCGATGATGGCGACGTTTCGGATAAGGGGATTGACGGGGATGGTGGTGGTCATGGGGACGTCGCAGTCGTACAAACGAGGAAAACACGGTGGGCAAGGGCGGGGTTGGGTTTCCAACTCCGTCCGCGGCAATGATTTACAAACAGGTGGTCGGACGGCAGCGACGCCCGAACGGAGTCATTCTAGGAGGGAAAGAGCGCTTGGACGAACTTTGTCAGGTAGGTCCAGCTGCGACAAAGACTTGTGGGTGAACGGGGCGGAGAGCGGCTATTTGGGCGTGCCGGCACCGGTGACGGGGACGAAGGTGCCTTCGCGGTCGTACCAGCCTGTGACGGCAGCCGCCCGGTAGACGTCGCTCCGGCGCGACTTGCCTCCGGAATAGATGGCATCGGGCTGGGTGTTCCATTCGAGCAACGCGGCCGAGGCGCGACCCGACGGGCTGGGCGTGCGAGCCGGGCCCGGGTTGACGACGCTCAGGCCGGTGCGTTCGATGCGGACGGCGCCCGTGCCCGCCATCTGGCTGGCCAAGAGACGCGGGTCGGCGTCGTGGGCCATGGCGATCGAATCGATATCGGGAACCTGAGAAGATTCGGAGGCCGGTTCGATCACATACGCACGCAGCGGCGCGGAGTGGGCCAGCGAAGTTCCTGTGATGTTGCGGATCGCTTCGCGAGCTTCGCCGAGCACATCGGCCTGTGCGATCGACTGGAGCGGAGCGGGTGAACGCAGCGTTGTGAGCGTCAGCCAGACCGTCCCAGCGCCGATTGCGAGCGACGCGGCAAGGCCGATGCCAAACCCGGAGAATGCGGAGCGGCCGCGTGACGGAGAGGGCAGGAAGACGGGACGGTTCTGGAGGTCGGCGAGAATCTTGGCGCTGAGGTCGCTGCTTGGGGCAGGCGTCTGCAGCATCGCTTCCAGGCGACGCATGTCGTCGAACTCCTGGCGGAGCCGCGCATCGCGAGCGAGGGCGGCGCGAAGCGGAGGGAAATCTTCGGAAATCTCGCGATCCATGCAGGCCTGAATGAGCTTGCGGCCTTCCAATCGACGCGCGTGGGCGTCGAGGCTTTCCGATGAACCGGAATTGGAAGAACGAGTGGTCAAGGCTGCGCATCTCCCGGGCTGAGTGCGACGGCACGGCGTGCAAAGAGCGGGAGAGAACCCGCATGGTCCTCGATCGCGACCACATTTCCCACGCCACGCACCAGTTCAGAGCGAAGGCGCTGGCGCCCGCGATGCAGGTGGCTCTTGACAGTGCCTTCTGGCAATTCCATGTGTTCGGAGATCAGGCGGATCGGCCATTCGAGCTGATGGAAGAGCACGATCGCCTCGCGCTGCTCGGTCGAGAGGAGCAGGAGCGCGCTCTGGATGGCGTCCTTGGCCATGCCTCGCTGCTCGGCGTCGCGGCCGATGGAGCCGGCGTGGTCGTCTTTACGGGCGGCCCAGATATCGCTGGCATCGCCGGCGGCGGCGGGGCGCTTCTTCTCGCACATGTTCAGCCAGACGCGGCGCGCGATCGTGAAGAGCCACGTCGAGAACCGGAAATTCTCGTTGAAATTGTGCAGGCTGGAAAGCACGCGAAGGAAGGCCTCCTGGGTCACATCTTCGGCGACGTCCCAGCGGCCGCACATGCGATAGATGTACGCCTGGACGCCGGATTGATGGCGGCGAATGAGCATCTCCGAGGCGGATAGATCGCCCCGTGCCGCTCGCCGCACCAGTTGGAGTTCTTGAGCCTTGAGCATGCTGCCAGACCGAACTGGTACTCGGCTTACTGCGGAACAGTTCCGCGGTTGCAGAAAACCGGTTCGGAGTCCTCCTTCATAGGACGCGCCGGTCGGCGGCGGGTTCCGTAAGGGAGAAAGATTCGGCGAAGGCCGGTTTCCGTCGGGAAATTCGCCCAGATCGATCCGGCCGGGA
>JAEUJD010000036.1 GCA_016793015.1 Phycisphaerales bacterium | reverse complement strand
GAGAACAGGGTGTTCATAGCGGTTCATGCCACGCGCGGTGCCGACGCGCCGGGGGCAGGGGACGTGGAGCAGCCAAAGGTTCACTCGAAGCGGCGTCGCTTCGAGTGTGCTTTTGCGCGGAGGTGCTTTGATTCGCCGGGTTATTTCTTGACGGCGTACGGAACCGAGAATTCCTGGTTGTCCCAGGCGATGGTGAGCACGCCGCCACCGGTCGGAACCTTGGCGACGCTCATCGTGAACTGATCGACGGACGATGCGGGAGCAGAGGTCTTGAGGTCAATTCGGGCCAAATCCTGCTTCTCGTCGTACTGACTGCCCCACTGCCCGATCTGCTTGTTGACGATTAGCTTGGAAGTCCCATTTTCAACCGGAAGAAGGAAGATGGAGTAGGCGCCGGCCGGAATGGTCGCGCTGCCGATGGTGATCGGTTGCTGCGTCAGGAGTAGCGACGCCTCGTTTGCGCCCAGACGCCAGACCTCACCATTCGGGACCAGGCCACCCCAGATCTTGCGGGCGGCGCCGGTCTTGGGGTCTTTGGTGAACGGGCGGCTGTAGACCAGTGTGACGCGGTTGTCGTCGATCACCGTGCTGGTGATGGCGGCGGGGCTGAGCCGGGCGGGAGCGGGCTTGGCAGTCGTCGCCGGGGCTGCGGGTGCCGTGGCGGCGGGCTGGGCAAGCAGAGGCAATGCGGCGGCGAGCGACAGTGCGAGAGCGGGAACGATCAACTTCACGTGCTTCATGGAAATCTCCTTCTGAGTGAGGGAATTCAAGGGGCGAGACCGACAAGGTCATCGCGTCTAGCGGCGCAAGAGAAAATGGGGTTCAACGAAATTGCAGGAAGGGGGCTTCCGCACGGTGCAAAAACGATGCAATGCCGCCCGAAGCGGCCTGCCGGCAGTAATCCCTTGTCTGAACTGGAGTTGGACGCTTTTCCTCCCTGAGGGCCGAATGGCCACCCTCTGTTTGATGCGGACGGGCAGCGGAACGTTCCGGAAAAGCGGCGTGCTTTCTCTCCACCGCGATCGCTCGAGGAACGGCGAAAACCGCATCCGACGCGGTGCATACCGGGGAGCGGCTTTCGGAGTTCACGAGTTCTAAAAGAACGGGTTGGAAAAAGTGGCTCAGCCCGAGGCGAGCTGCTTCTCAACCGAATGAGCGCACAGCATCGAGAGCAGATTGCGCAGGTCGGCCACCTGCGCCCTGGACAATTCGCCCATGCCGGGCATCTCGCGGAAGAGATTGAGCCCGATGGTTTCCCGCAGGCGCTTGCCGGCGGCGGTGGCGTGGAGCAATTTTACACGCCGGTCGTTCGGATCTTCGGAGCGGGTCAGAAAACCCCGGTCCTGCAAGCGGTCGACCACGCCGGTGATGTTGGATGGATCGCAGCCCAGGTTCTCGGCTACGCAGCGCATGGGTTCGGCATCGCCCAGGAACATCAGAACCTTGGCCTGCATAGCCGTGAGATCGTGTGCAGCGGCCACGGATTCAAAGTGGGCGCGTAGGCGTTCTACGTAGGAGAAGAGCAATTCGACCACTTCCGCACGGGCAGCGGCGATCGGGTCCTTGGGTTTGGGGATTCGGCAGACGCCCATTGAAAACATCATACCCGAAACACTTGACAACTTCAACTATTGAGGACTATCGTTTTCTGGTACCGGGGCGCTGCTCCGGCCGTGGTCGACTTTGGTCGGCGGGTGAATGAGGCTGAATTGTGCGGCGGATTTGGATCGTCGCCGAGCAACCTGCCGGGTGTAAAAGGGCTCCTCGGATGAAGATGAAACCTCTTGTCGCGGGCGTCGCGCTCCTGGCGTCGCTGCTGGTTGTCGCCGCGGCGCTGTTTGCCTGGAAGTACAAGCAGATGCACACGCCCGATCCGCACGCGGGCATGATTCCGCCCGAATTTGTCGAGGTCGTGGACGTCAAGACGATTCCATGGCAACCCCGCTCGAGGCTTGTCGGCACGGTTGTGCCGGTGCGTGCGGTCAACCTCTCGAATGAGATTGTCGGCGTAGTGAAGGAAGTCGGTTTCGACTCCGGCGCGACGGTCGAGCCGGGTCAGATGCTGATCCGGCTGGATACTTCGACGGAGGAAGCGGACCTTGCGGCGGCGGAGGCGAATAAGCGCTTCGCCATTTCGGGTATCGAGCAGGCGGAAGCCGAGATCACGATGTCGAAGACCGCAGCCGACCTGGCGCGGACGCAGTTGAAGCGGTATAAGAGCGCGGTGGCGGCGAATTCGGTTTCCGCTTCGGACGTCGACAAGGCGACGAGCGAGGTGGAGCGTGCGGAAGCGTTCCAGCAGCGCGCGGAATCGTCGCTCGCGAAGGCGAAGGCCGAGCGCGATCAATCCGAGGCACGCGTGCAGCAGATCCAGACGATCATCGCGAAGAAGACGCTGAAGTCGCCCTTCCGTGCCCGAGCGGGCATGCGTTCGGTTCACCCGGGGCAGTATCTCGCGGAAGGAACGAAGATCGTCGACCTGACCGAGTTGACGGACGAGATCTATCTCGATTTCGCGGTGCCGCAGGAATATGCGCAGCGTGTCTCGCCGGGCACGGTGGTCATTGCGGAGTCGAAGCTGCTGGGATCGGATCACGCGAAGATCACGGTGGTTTCGATCGATGCGACTGTGAATCCGGTGACGCGCAACGTGCGGGTGCGGTCGAGCGTTCCCAACCCCGATTTCAAACTGAAGCCGGGAATGTTTATCGATGTGGAAGTGCCGGTCGCCCCTGTCGCGGAGTATGTGTCGATCCCGAGCACGGCGCTGCGCCGGGCCGCGTTTGGCGATCACGTCTTTGTGCTGACGCCGATGGATCTGAGCAAGTTGCCGCCTCCGCCGCCGGGTGCGCCTGCGCAGCAGGGTCCTCCCCCGATGGTCGCCACGCAGCGCATGGTTCAGCTTGGCGCGAACCTGGGTGACAGCGTGATCGTGATCGGCGGCCTGAAGCCGGGCGAGAAGATTGCGTCCGGCGGCTCGTTCAAACTGCGCGAGGGCGCGATGGTGATGCAGGCTCCGCCGGCACCGGCTGCGACCCCGTCACCCGGAGGCGTGGGCAACACCAAGCCGGACCCGGTCGCGGCGACTGATTCCGATGGATCGAAGGAAGTCAGCGCGAAGCGCTAGCAAAGCTTGCAGGTTCAAGGTGCTTTCAGGCACGATTGCATTCGTCCCGCGACCCAGGTACTCCTTTCCAATCAGCCTCCCGACTCTGAAACGCCTTCCAGGCGGAGCATCCGTATGAAATCGTTCACGGACATTTTCATCAAGAAGCCGGTCTTGGCGATGGTGATCAACCTGATCATCCTCGCGCTCGGCTGGAAGGCGATCTTCAACCTGCCGGTGCGTCAGTACCCGAGGCTGGAGTCGAGCGCGATCATCATCAACACCGCGTACATCGGCGCGAGCGCCGAGACGGTGCGCGGGTTTGTGACCACGCCCATCGAAAAAGCGGTCTCGGCGATCGACGGCATCGATTACATCGAGTCGTCCAGCACGGCGGGCATCAGCACGGTCACTGTGCGCCTGCGGCTGAATCACTCGAGCAACGCCGCCCTGGCCGAGATCTCGGCCCGCCTGAACCAGGTGCGGAGCGAACTGCCGAACAACGTTGAATCGCCCGTGATCGACATCCAGCGCACGGACAAGCCGTACGCCACGTTCTACATCAGCATGACGACGAAGAACATGTCGTTGTCGCAGCTGAACGACTACATGTCGCGCGAGTTGCAACCCGAGTTGCAATCTCTGCCGGGCGTGCAACGCGTCGGGATTGAAGGCCCCCTGCCTCTTGCGATGCGCATCTGGCTCGACTCGGACAAACTCGACGCGCTCGACGTCACCCCGGCCGAGGTGCAGGATGCGCTCGTCCGAAACAACTTCCTCGCCACCGTCGGGCGAAGCAAGGGCAAGGACGTGCAGGTCGATCTGATGACCGACACCGACCTCCGCACCGCGGAGGAGTTCAAGCAGCTCATCGTGCGCGAGCGCGACGGCACGATCGTCCGCCTGTCCGACGTCGCTCGCGTCGAACTCGGCAGCGAAGAAGCGACCGGGCGAGCCGGCTTCAACCTCGAACCGGCCATCTGGTTCAGCGTCTGGCCTTTGCCGAGCGCGAACGAGCTCGACGTCGCTCGCGTGCTGAAGGCCAAGCTCGCCGAGATCCAGCCCAAGCTCGCGCCGGGCGTGACCATGACGCTCGCCTACGACGGCACGTATTACATGGAGAACGCGATCAAGGAGATCATCCACACCCTGATCGAGACGATCCTCATCGTGGGCCTGGTCGTCTTCCTTTTCATGGGCTCGCTCCGCACCGTGCTGGTCCCGATGGTGGCGATGCCGATCTCGCTCGTCGGTGCCTGTCTTGCGATGCTCGCCATGGGCTTCTCCCTGAACCTCCTCACGATCCTGGCGATCGTGCTGGCCGTCGGACTCGTCGTCGATGACGCGATCGTCGTCGTTGAAAACGTCGAACGCCACGTGCGCGAAGGCAAGACGCCTCTGCAGGCCGCAACCCTTGGTGCCCGCGAACTCTTCGGTCCAATCGTCGCCATGACGATCACGCTCGCGACCGTGTATGCCCCGATCGGTTTTCAGGGCGGTCTGACCGGCATGCTCTTCCGCGAGTTCGCGTTCACGCTCGCGGCAGCGGTCGTCATCTCGGGCATCGTGGCCGTCACGCTCTCGCCGATCATGAGCGCGTGGATGGTCCCGGCGGGCGCGAAGGAAGGCCGCTTCCAGCGGTTCGTCAATCACCAGTTCGATGCGATCCGTCGCGTGTACGAGAGAATGCTCGGCTTCGTCATGCAGATGCGCTGGGCGGTCGTCATCGGGGCGGTCTTCATTACCGCCGCCGGGTACCCCCTGTACCGCATGTCCCGTTCCGAGCTCGCGCCGACCGAGGACGAGGGCATCGTCTTCACGGTGCTCCAGTCCGCGCCCGACGCATCGCTCGATTACTCGCTCAAGTACTTCGACCAGGTGGGCCGCGCGTTCATGGAACTCCCGAACCGCGAGTTCCTCTTCCAGGTCATGCAGTCGCCCACCTTCGGCTTCGGCGGCATCAAGGCCAAAGACTGGAAAGACCGCAAGGAATCCACCGCCGACATGCGGAACGCGGTCTTCCCGAAGCTGATGGCCGTCAGCGGCGTGCGGGCGTTCCCCGCGCTGCCCCCGCCGCTTCCTGGTGCGGGTCAGTTCGACGTCGAGATGATGGTCACCAGCACCGACGAGGCGGAGAAGATGGCCCCCATCGCCGGCGCGCTCATCGGCGAGGCGTTCGGCAGCGGCAAGTTCCTCTACGCCGACAGCGATCTCAAGGTGGATCTGCCGCAGACCCGAATTGTGATCGACCGGGAAAAGGTCGCCGATATGGGACTCGACCTCGCAACGGTCGGGCGCAATCTGTCGGTGCTTCTCTCTGGCGGTTACACCAACCGCTTCAACCACCAGGGCCGGAGCTACAAGGTCATCCCGCAGGTCGAGGACGAGGCTCGCAACACGCCGGAGGCGATTCTCAACCTGAAGGTTCGGGCGGCGGATGGCGGCCTCGTTTCGGTCTCTTCGTTTGTGAAACTGGAAACCACGGCGGCGCCCCGCACGCTCACCCGCTTCGGCCAGCGCAACAGCTTCAAGATCTATGGTGGCGTCGCCAACGGCGTCACCAAGGAAGAAGCACTGAACGCGCTCGAGGCCAAGGCACGCGAGATCCTGCCGCCCGGCTACGCGATCGACTACGTGGGCGAGAGCCGGCAGATCCGCACCGAAGGTTCGTCGCTCGCCGCGACGCTCGGCCTCGCGATCGGGCTTATCTATCTGGTCCTCGCGGCGCAGTTCGGCAGCTTCCGTGATCCCTTCATCGTGCTGCTTGGCTCGGTGCCGCTCGCGCTGACGGGCGCGCTCATCTTCACGTTCCTGGGCTTCACCACCATCAACATCTATTCGCAGGTGGGCCTGATTACGCTCGTCGGCCTGGTCGCGAAGAATGGCATCCTGATCGTCGAATTCGCCAACCACATGCAGTCGACCGGCGCATCAAAGTACGAGGCGGCGACGCAGGCTGCGGCGACACGTCTGCGTCCGATCCTGATGACCTCGTTCGCGACGGTTTTCGGGCACTTCCCGCTTGTGCTGGTTTCGGGAGCCGGCGCCGAAGCCCGGAACAGCATCGGCATTGTGCTCGTGACCGGCATGACGATCAGCACGATCTTCACCCTGTTCGTCGTGCCTTGCATTTACACGATCCTGGCGGGCGAACACAAGGCGCTGCCGACCGAGGCCGACGGGATGCCCGAAGCGAGTCTGCGGATGGCTTGAACCTGAGACCGCGACTCGGCGGAATCGGGAGTTTCGATGGCCGGAATGTGGACATCCCCTCGGGCCGAGAACCGGGAGAACAGGCATCACTCACCGGGTTACGCTAGCGCGACCGGCGTGTTTTTTGGCCGGGAACGTCGTCGAGGGTATTTGAGGCCCACCTTGCGAGCATGGAAACGGTGACGGAAACAAACCCGACGATGCCGATGAGAAATCCGGCATGGACTCCGATCCCGCGGGTTGCGCCGTCCCCAAAGGCAAGCACGCCGCAGAACACGGTCAAGCCCAAGAACAGCAACGAAACGACGGCCATTTTTCAGACCTCGGGCGAAAGAGGAATCGGGAGCCGCAGACCGTCCCATGGGGACGAATGAAAGATACAGCAAGGATTCGGACGGCGTGGTAAAGTGGGCATGAAAACCGGATGAGTCGGTTGCCATTGGCCGGCGGGATCTATTGTGAATGATCGATTTTTTCCTCCATCTCTTTGATCCATCGGAAGCGCCCTCATCGACCCGAGGCGGGGCGCTGTCGACGACGACCGGATGGCTGCACCTTTCGTCGGACATGGCGATATTTTTCGCCTATGCGGTTATCTGCACGCTGCTGATGATCTTCCTGTTCCGGCAGAGGCGGCTGCCCCATCGCCCGACCATCTGGATGGTGTGGCTGTTCATGCTGGCGTGCGGGATCACGAGGCTGGTGGGCGCCGCGATGCTGTACTACCCGGCCTTTCGGCTGCTTCTGGTCGTGAAGATTCTCACGGCGATCGTTTCGCTCATCACGGTCTTTGCGGTCGCGAGGATCTTTCCGGCGCTGTTCGAACTCGAGAGCTTTACCGGCTCGCATCGCAAGGCTCGCGAGGGCGAAGAAAAGCACCGCCAGGACCGCGAGGAGTTTACGGAGCAGCGCGACAAGCTCGAGCAGCGTGCGACGCTGCTGACGGTGCGCGACCGGCGTGTGAAGCGGGCGCTTGAGACAAGCGACTCGGCTGCGTGCAGCTGGGATGGTGCGAGCGGTGAGTTTGTGTGGGAGGTCGGCCTGAGGCCTCTCCTGGGCATGCCGAACGAAGAGACCGAGCCGGCGCAGTCCTGGTCGCAGTACCTTGGCCCATCCGAATTCGGTCGCATGCAGGATGCGACGCGGAGCGCTATTGCGTCGGGCTCTGAGCTTGCGATTGAATTTCCGATTTCGCGTGCGGACGGCCGCGAAGGGTTGCTGCACATCCGCGCCAAGCCGGAAACCTCATCGGCTGTGGGACATGGCCGGTCGATATTCACCGGTCTGGTGTCGTTTGTGCCGGCCCGCGTTGCTGTGTGAACTTAAGCGTCGCGTTCGGGAGTGGCGTGGGCTGATGAATTGTTCGAATTGAAGGGCTTGTCGCCGGGCGGGGCGGCCGGCGTATTCGCGGACGTGTCCGGCGACCGCTCAAAGACGGGCGCCACGAGTCCGAGCGTCTGGTGACGCGGCAGCGTAACGGTGAACTCGCAGCCGCTCGGCTCGCGATTGCGGACGGTGATTGAGCCCCGGTGCAATTCGGCGATTCCGAGCGCGATTTCGAGACCGAGGCCGTGGCCACGCCCGCGCCGTTCTTCATCCTTTGCCTGCGAGAAGCGGTCGAACACGCGGGGGAGAAGCGCGGGCGGAATTCCCGGTCCTCGATCCCGCACCTGGACCGTGATCTCGGCGTCGCTGGCGACGGCGTCGATCTCGACGACATCTCCTTCGGGGCTGAATCGGATGGCGTTACGAATGAGGTTGTCGAAGATGATGCGGAGCAGGTCGGCGTTGCCTTCGACGGTCGCGTCCATGTCTTCGCCTTCGGGGACGCGCAGGCCCAGTCGCACTTTGTGCTGCCCGGCCATGGAAACGCAGCTGGCGTAGGAATCGAGCAGGACATCGCGCATGGCGCAGGATTCCACAGCGGGGATGACTCCCTTGTTGTGGCGAACGCGGGTGAGCAGCAGGAAGTTATCGACCGTGCGTGCGAGCTTTTCGAGCTCTTCGGTCATACCACGGAGAAACTCCTTCACGGGCTTCGACGCGTCGTCGGACTTGAGCGCCTGCACTCCGGTGAGGACGACGGCGATGGGCGTCTTCAACTCGTGCGAAACATTGGACATGAAGCGTTCTTGAGCCGCGAAGCCCGCCTCGATGCGTTGGCGCGCGAGCTCGAGCTCCTTTCGCACGTCCGAGACTTCGGATGCCGCCGGCGCGTTCTCGATGGACTGGTCGATCGACTCGGGCGAGAGTCGCTGCGCCAGGTCGCGGATATCCGCGAGAGGGCGGACCGCAAAACCGGCGATCAGGTATGCGCTCAGAGCGATCGGCAGGATGCCGACGGGAATGGTCGCCATGATCATCCGCGTGGTCAATTCCTGCATGGTCGCGGCGTTGGAGTCGCTTGCGGTCAGCACCACGATGTACTCGCGTTTGTCCGGCCCCTCGACCCGGGAGATCGCGATCCGATCCGGGGTGGACACCTTGTCGATCGGGCGTGTCATGCTGCGGACGCTGAAGGCATTCTCCGAATCCGACGCCCGCTGGAAGAGCGAGATTTCCAGCGCGTGGGCGGGCGGCCTGGTGGTGACGATGGGAGTTCCGCTCGCGTCGAGGACGTCGACTTTGACGCCTTCCTTGTGCAACAGCACAAAGTGCTGGGCGACGATCTCGGCCAATCTTGTATCGGTGACGGAGGGCAGCTCGGGCAGTATCGCCTCGGCGATCGCATCGACGCGCTCGACCGCGCGGTCCGCGAAGAATTCATCGATAGCCCGCGCGAGGTACAGGCGGAACACAAACGCGATCGAAAGCTGCACGATCAGAAAGATCGCCAGCATCCACAGCATGAGGCGCACCCGAAGCGGGAGCTGCCGCTTGTCCTGCTCCGGATGCGGAGCGGACTGGTTGCCCAATCGCAGGAATTGCGATTCGGTGAGCCGGGGCATGAACTAATCCATGATCCCGAATCGGTAGCCCGCGTTCTTGATCGTGTGGATGAGGGGCTTTAGACCCGGACGGTCGATCTTTTTCCGGAGCGTCGAGATGTAGACGTCGATCACGTTGCTCGTGGGTTCGAAATTCAGCTCCCAAACGTGCTCGCCGATCTGCACGCGGCTGAGCACCCGGTTCTGGTTCCGCATCAGGTACTCGAGCAAAGTAAACTCGCGAGAGGGCAGATCCCAGTGCTCGCCCGCGCGGACCGCCCGCCTCGAATACAGGTCCAGCTCGAGGTCGTCGCAGCGGAGAGTCTTTCCTTCGGTCGCCTGGCCGCGGCGCAGCAAGGCACGCAGCCTCGCGACAAGCTCCTCGAACTTGAACGGCTTGGTGAGGTAGTCATCCGCGCCCGAGTCCAGCCCTTGCACCTTGTCCTCGGTCGCCGAGAGCGCGGTCAGCATCAGGATCGGGGTTGCGATCTTCCGGCGCCTCAGGTTGCGGCAGACATCGACGCCGTCGCGGTCGGGCAGCATCAGGTCGAGAACGATCGCGTCGAACGGCTCGCCCGCGGCCAGATCCTCGCCTTCCGCTCCGCTGTGCGAGACTTCGGTTGCAAATCCTGCCTCGTCCAGTCCGGTCCGGATTCCCCGAGCCATCTTGGGGTTGTCTTCAATGACAAGCACTCTCATCTAGATTTCTCCTGTAACCCCCACACCCCCCCACCCCCCCAACACCCCCCACGCCCCACCTCCCGATCCTCGGATTTCGAGCGGAGCGCGATCGCCTCACGACGCCGGATTCGGCGTGAAGCGACCCTTCACACCGAACTGTACGCAAACACCGGGGATGGGCCGAGTGCATTCTTTGAGGAAACAATCTCGGCTTGGGGTCGCGCGGCGCATGGTGCGTCCCTGGTCCGGCGTTCGGTGCGAACGGGCTGTGTCGATTGAAAGACCGGGGAAGAACCGGCGCGCGACCTCCGCGTGTGCGTCAGAAACGACGCGGCCTGCGCGAAATTACGAATGGGAAGTTCAGCCGCGAATCCCGGCGGTCTCCCAGAGCGATCGCATATCGATGACCCGGCGCTCATCGAGGGCCTGATCGATTCCAAAACAGGTCACGGCGGAATCGAGCGCGTGTTCGATGCCCGTGCGCGGTGCAACGGAACGGAGAATCCAATCGGCGAGCGCAGCGACGAGCTGAGAATCCGCTCCGGCGTGGTCGGCGAGCGTGGAGGTCACGCGGTAGACGACTCGGGGCTCGTCCCAGCCGAGCTTCTGGAGTTCGACGGTGCCGGTATTCAGGTCGGCACGGATCGCGCCCCTCGTGCCCAGGAGGAGCAGCCGGCGCTCGGAGATCGCTGCGGCGCAGTTGGTGTGGAACGAGGCACGGACACCGTTCGCATACTCGATGATCGCAACCTGGTGATCAACGATGTCCTTGTCGTTCGTGAACGGGTCGTTGTTTGACTGGGGCCAATCCTGAAAGGCGCGCCGGCCGTTCGCCGGGTTTGGACCGATCTCGTCGGCGATGCGCCGATTCGCGGGCGTGAAGAAACGCAGGCCGCCGAAGCTGGCGACGCTGGTCGCACGGCTGCCGATCATCCAGTTCACGATATCGATGTCGTGGCAGCACTTTTCGAGCATGTGGGTGCCGGCTGCGACGCGGTGGCGACGCCAATCCTGATGAATGTATCCGCCGTGGTTGAATCCGAGCGTCTCGTTGAACTCGACAGAAATGATCTCGCCGATCGACTTCTCATCCAGCAGTTTGCGAACACGCGTGTAGAGAGGCGCATAGCGGAGCACCAGCCCGAAGAAGAAGGACTTCCCGGTTTCCCGGACGACATCGCGAATCGCAAGGCAGTCTGCGAGGTTGGTTGCGAGGGGCTTTTCACAGAACACGTGGCGGCCGGATCGCAACGCGGCGGCCGCGTGGTCGCGATGGAAGCTGTTGGGCGAACCGATCAGCACCCAGCCAACGCTTGGGTTCTTGAGTAGTTCTGCTGCGTCGGCACAGACCCGGACCTGCGGCGCGATCGCCTTGGCCGATGCGATCGACTCCGGGGTTGGATCGGAGACGGCGGCAAGCTCGATGCCGGGATTGCTGGCAACAAGCTGCGACACCAGCCCGCCCACGCGGTTGCCGAATCCGATGACACCGATTCCAGAAGGCTGCGACATGAGAGCTCCAAGGGGCGGGACTGCGATCAGGGTTGACCGGGCTTGCTTTCGGGGCTGATCGATTCGAGGAAGAACGGACCGGCTTTCAACACGACCGGCCGACAGGGCGGGAGTTTGCTCGACTCGAGATGCATGATCGCCCAGCGGCTCGCACCGCCGGCGGTCACGATGGTGTTCTCGGCCTCGTAGATGTCGCGCAGGGCGGGGAGCGTTTCGCGGGCGTTCATGCGGGCGAGAGCGATGATCGCGGCCCGACGCACGCTGGCCGCTTCGGGATCGATCGGGACATTGTCTTCGGCTCTCTCCAGAAGCTGCGACGCGAGTTCCGGATTCGGCTTTGATTCCAGGATCCTTCCAAGTGCGTAGAACGCTGCCTCGCGGGAGAGTGTGTGGAACTTTGCTCGCTTGGGAATGCACTTGCGGAGAAGATCCAGCGACGGTTCGTAGCGCTGCTGCGCGAACGCGACAAAGATCTGCGCGAGTTCCTGCCCCTCTGCGGTGAACCGGTCGGGGACCTTTGCGGATTCGGCGGCTGCGCCGGCCAACACCTCGGCTCGTGCAACGAGGCCCGGCAGCGATTCTGCGAGATCAAGCTGACGCAGCGCGGTGACGGCCGCCAGTCGGACCTCTGCACGCTCGACACCGACGAGCATCATCAGTTTCGGCCCGAGCTCAGCGATATTGAGATCGCCGGCGAGCATCGCAGCCTGTTCGGCTTCCCGCCAGTTCCCGCCGGAAAGACCGCGCTCGATTGCTGCCTGCACATTCGCAGGATCCCGAATCCAAGCCCGGCGGAGTCCATCGCCCGCGGCGGCGCGCACCGGCTCACTGGCGTCGTTCATCGCCCCGGCCAAGGAATCGATCGCTCTGGGAGAGTCGGGAGCGAGCGCCAGGACGCGCACGGTCTCGAGCCGCACCTGATCATCGGTATCGCTGAGAAACTGAGCTTTCGCGACTGCGCGGGCCGGGTCCGCCCGTCCGAGGAGCCTGATCGCGTGCGACCGGACGCGTGGGTCTGAATGCGTCGTCAGTGAATCGACGAGGGCAATCCCGGTGCTATCAAGCGTCGATGTGTTCGGCTCGTTGATACCGGCACCGAGCGCCATGAGTGCAAAGAGAGCCCCCCACTGCCCTGGCTCGGCTGCAAGCTCGGCCGCGAGTGCGGAGTGGCCACTGGCGGCGGTCCGCGCAAGTGCCTTTGCTGCTTCGAGCCGCAGAACGGGCGAGAGCTTTCGATCACGGAGGGCGGACTTGAGCGGTTCGCGTGCCTGCTGCGCGCGGATGGTGGAGAGACTTTGTATTGCCGAGAGACTGAGCGACGGTCGGGTGGAGCGGTCTTTCACCCTCGCGATCCAGAACGGAATCGCGTCGGAGTCACCCCAGGCGGCAAGCGCGCGATCGACGGTCAGCACCAGCCCGGGTGATGGGTTCCGGTCGGGAGAAACCGCCTGGAGGAGCGCGGCGGCAGCCGGGCGGTGTTCAAACTCGATCAAGGCGCGTGCGGCTGCGAACCGCACCTCGGCGTGCGGATCGTTCGAGAGGAGCGACTGAATCTGTGGAAGCGCTTCATCCAGTCCCCGCACGTGCTGGCGGTGCGCCTCGGCGAAGGCTTCGATCGCGTCCATCCGGGTATCGAACTCGGGACGCTTCAAGGCTTCAAGCCACAGAGAGATGTTGCGCCGGTCGAAGTCGATCTCTGGCGTCGTTTGCTCGAGCACCGGATCGAACTGCATGGGTAACGTTCGTGCAATTGCTGGTGTGGAGCCGGGCTGCTTCGGTGATTCCCGGCCGTCGCCGGCACCGAGCAATCCCGCGAGCGCGGTGATCGCCCCGAGGGCGATGACGCATCCGCTCGGCCACGACGCCGGCGTGATTCTCGCGAGACAGGTCATCGCGGCCTCCCGAGCTTTGCGACCTGGAGCAAAAGCAGAGTTCCGCTGGAGACGGTGATCGCGGCCATGACGTACCAGTTCGCGGGGATCAGTCGGTAGTCGGCAAAGCCGGGTGTTCCGATGATGCTGAGCATGGTTGCGAGAGGGTTGGGCGTCAGCACGCGCTCGACAAATTGCTGTGTGAACGGTGCATCGCGGCCGAGCCAGATGAACAGTGTGCCGACGCAGATTGCCGCGATGACGGAGTATGCGACTGCGGTTGCTCCGGCGGTCTGACGGAAGAGGCTTCCGACGCCGGCGGAGAGCAGGACGGCCATAAACGCGAAGATGATGAGAGTAATCTGGATTGAAAGAGCGGTCCGCAGCTGCGAAGGATCGAGCGCGAGGAGCGCGATGTATGCGGGCAGGGTGGCGAGCATGACAAACGCGAGCGGGAAAAGGGCGCTCAGCAGCTTGCCCGTCACGATTGTGGCCGCGGAGAGCGGTGTCATCTGGAGCAGTTGCCAGCCCTTGCTTTCCCGCTCGGAACTGATCAATCCCGAGGCCAGACTGGGAGCGAGCAGCACGATCAAACTGACCTGCATGACGGCGATGGCGGAAAGGACCCCGGTCACGCCCGCGCTCTGACTCAGCGTTGTCGCGCCGAGCACGAGCAACAGTGAGAGCACAAAGTAGGTGCCAATCAGCCTCATCATCCAGTTCGCACGCCCGAGCGGGCGGCAGCGCTGTTCTTTGACCATAACGGGATTCTGCCACGGGGCAATGAGACCGGATCTGCGCTGCGGATCGAAGAACCAGAGGTACAGGATGCGGCGCACGAACCGGGCGCGGGGCGAGCGATCATCGGTGATCCGCCCTGCATCGCGAGCGCGATCCATCGGCCGCGAGCTGAGACGCAGCGTTGTGATCGCGATGCACAGCAGCGACACGATGGCCGCCCCGATCGTGAACCGCAGCACAAGCGGGCCGGCTGATTCGCCCGGGAGAAACCCGGTATCGCCGACCGCGAACATCGCGGGTGGAAGCGGCGAGAGAGCGCCGACCAACTGGGCTCCGGCGTGGAACGGAGAGTCGGCCCAGCCGGAGCCGTTCATCAGCACGGAAGGGGCCAGCGAACCAAACGCGAGCGCGAGAATCGCGGCATAGGTCACGCGGAGCGCAGAGTCGGTGCTGCGTACGAGGCTGCTCACGAGCAATCCGACCGCGGCATACTCGATCGCGAGCACGACGAGTACGAGAAACAGCGCACCGAGCTGCGAAGTCAGACCGATGCCGCCCATCGCGAAACAAGCCGCGGCCGCGGGGAAGGAAAGCACGAGCAGAACGAGGACAAAGCCAACCGACCCGACAAGTTTTCCGAGCACGATCGAAAATGGGCGAATGGGCGAATTGAGAAGCAAGGCGAGCGTTCCCTGCAGGCGCTCACGGACGATCGTTGTCGCCGGAAACGCGGGGGTGACGAGCATCAGCCCGATCAGCAGCCCGTATCCGAAGATGCGAAACACCTGACGAGAGGCGACCCCGCCGACATCGACCCGTGCCTCCGACGGCCAGCGAAGCAGGACAAGCGCGCCAAGGCAGGCGAGGAAACCGATCTGCAACGCCACCGCTCGCCAAGAGCGGAGCATCGCGGTGAGTTCGCGTGCCATGATCGGAATCATGCCCCGGCCCCGACTCTGCCCGGCTGGGGCTCGCGAGCGATCTGCGTCACGGACGGCGCATCGGACGGCTTGGCCCCGGACTGCCCGGTGACGGAGAGGAAAGCATCCTCGAGATCCATGGGAATCTCGCGAAACTGGGCGACGCGCACGCCGGCGTCGAGAAGACGGGCGAGAAGGGCGGACAAACCAGAGTCATCCCGATCGGTGGTGAACCGAAGTTCGGCCGAGGCCTCGGACTGACTGATGGCGGCCTGGTTGCCGAGTTCGCGGGCGATCACCGTCGCTGCCTGGGAAACTCCGGCACGATCCGCGAGCACGACCTCGAGAATTCGGCTGTGGCGAACGGTTCGCATGATCTGATCGAGTGAGCCGAATGCCCGCAGCTTTCCGCCCGTGATGATGGCGACGGTATCGCAGATGCGTGCGAGTTCGGGCAGGATGTGGCTGGTGACGATGAGGCTGGTGCCGCGGCGTGCCAGTTCGAGCAGCACCTGACGCATCTCCACGCGTGCCTGCGGATCGAGCCCGTTGGCGGGCTCGTCGAGGATGAGCATCTGCGGTTCATGGAGCAGCGTGCGGGTGAGCGCGACGCGTTGTTTCATGCCGTGGCTGAGCGACTCGACAAAGAGGTCCTTCATGCGTGCCGCGCCGGTCAGTTCGAGGCACGCATCGATGCGCCGCTTGCGATCTCGACGCGGGATTCCGAAGGCGGCACCGAAGAAATCCAGGTACTCGAAAACGCGCATGTTGTCGTACGACCCGAAGACATCGGGCATGTACCCGACGAGACGCTTGATCCGTGCGGTGTCCTGCCCGCAGACCGCCCCGCAGATGCTGGCATTGCCCCGGGTCGCTTTTACGAGGCCGACAAGAATCTTGATTGTCGTGGTCTTGCCCGCGCCATTGGGACCGATGAAACCGAGAATGCGGCCACGTTCGAGCGAGATGGACAATCCGTCCAATGCCGTAAAGGTGCCGTAGACCTTTGTGAGATCCGAGGTGCTCAAAACCAGTTCGCTGCTCATCGCGTTCTCCCCCGAATCGAAAGGTCCATGCGCTGGAGCGACCATCCCGGGCCATCCGCCATTGATTCGTTCCCGTGGACTTCGATGCCGACAAGCATGCGACCTTCGGCGTCCATCTCCGGAGCGTTGTCGCCGACGAGATCCACGGCCGTTCGGCCGGAGGGATTCACACCGCCCCCAACGACCCGCAGGGAACCGTCGCGGACCACCACCACATCAAACCGGCAGCCCGGGGCGCGAAGGTCGAGCGTGAGCTCGGCCGATTGAATGTCGATCCGTCCAAACTCTGCCGGAATCCGGTATTGCATGACGACGAGCATCGGCTGATGGACTTCGCCGAGCCAGGTCCGCTTGATCGGGTCGTAGACCGCTCCGCTCTTTCTGTTCCCGACATTGCCGCGAAGCGGCTCTGCGGCCACCAATGACGCGGGAATCAGCACCTCTTCGCCGATCGGCGGAGACTCGAACGCCACGGGGATGGCCCGAAGCGAGCTCCCCAATTCCGGCACGGGAAGTTGCACCCCCGTCTCGACAAGGTCCCCCCAGACCAGAATCATCGGCTTGACTGGATACCACGCCTTACCAAGCAGATCGCGCAGTACCTGACTTCGAGCGAGCTGTTCTTCGCTCTGCAACGTTTCAGAACCCAAAGCGTTCGCGACTTTTTGTCGAAGCATCCCGTCGTGGTCAAGGGAGAGCATCTGCAAACCACGAGGGGTGACCAGCACGGGTTGATCCCGCATCGTTCCGCTCCGCATGCTCAAAGCGCCTCGGATGCCGGCCTTATCGACGCCAATTGTGGCGCGCGCACTGCCAAGCCCGTTGATCGAAGCGTGCGAAGTCAATTGAACTCCGGCGCCCGGAGGCAAGTCCAATCCGAGAATCTCGAGAGACTCGGGGTCTGTCCAGATCATCTGTTCCAGCGCGCCAGAGCCGGCTCGATCCGACACAACCGTGCCGCCCTGTGACGTGCGCACGGTCGATTGGAGCTTCCCATCCTCCGGGCTGCGATAAACACTTGTGCGCGTCAGCACTTCGGCACGATCGGGAACGTCCGCATAGATCACGAGCTGGGCAGAGGCCGCGGTCGAAGCGGTCTTTGATTGCGAGGCGCTGCCGAGGCCGATGAGCACTCCGCCGCTCATGATCGCAAGCAGCGCCGCCACCGGAGCGGCCAGCTCGAGCCTTCGTCCGCGCGACGCCCACAATGCCGCCCCCAGTAGCGCAGCGACCGCCACGCCGAAAATGCTCGCAACAGCACCGCGCCCGAGTACCTCGTGCCCGATCTCCCGACCGATATGCACATCAAAGAGCTTTGTGTCCGAAGCCGCGAGCGCCCTCGAATCTTCTGCGGGGGCGACGAAGGCCTGTAGATCGCCGAGTGCGGCGGTCGCGCCGCCCGCTGAATCGAGCCAGCCCCGAACGCCGAGCGTGGTGACGACCAACTGACCTCGACCGATAGCCTTTCGCAGCGCTGCGGGGTTGCCCTGGACGGTGTGCAGGACTTCAAAGCCCGGAGCGACGACACGGGCAAGTTGAACACCGTGATCGAGATTCTGCTCGGTTTCGCCGCTCGGCCCTTTCAGCATGAAATTGGTGACTTCGACTGAATCGAGGACCGCGAGGTCCCAGCGATCTCCCAGCAGTTCCTGCAACCGGGGCTGGTCGGCACTGTCGAGCAGAATCCAGAGGCGGCCGCCTCGCTCAACAAATGCGACGAGCGCATCGCTCCGGAGCGGATCAAGCACGAGATCCGAGCCGGTGACAAACACGCTGTCGATCGCTTCGTAGCCAGCGGCAGTATTCGGAAGCTTGCGCGGATTGAGCAGAAATGTTGTCGGTTTTAGACCGGCCGCTTTTCGTAGCGCCGCGACCAGCGGCTGCGCCTCCGACTCTTCGCCGGGAGTAATGATCGCGCTCTCGAAACGGCCGCGGGTAATCGGGGTCTGCGCGCTGGCCTGTTTCCCTCGTTGCACGCCATCCTGGCCGAAAAGCCGGGTCGCCAATTCGATGCTCGTGGCCTGCTCGGGCTGCGAGCCGAGCAGCACGGGAGTCTGGACTTCTCGGATGCTCCACGCCGGCGTCCACACACGGGAACCGAACTGGCGCAGCGGGTCACTCGGAAACTGGACCGCAATCAATCCGAGCGACTCCGAGGCGGACCGATTCGCGACGACCGAGCGAATCGTCCCCCACTTTCCCGGCTCGAGTATCCGCACGCCCGACACTTCGTTTGTTGTCTCGATCGACGGCGCAAGGACTTCCGCCCGCGATGATCCGGCGGGCAGCAATAGCGCGGCAACGACGACGAATGCGCATCGAAGCTTCCGGAAGCGGAGTTCAAAGAGATCGCGATTCATCGATCGACGGATCCTTGAAGCGCACGTGCAGATTCGGGCACCGCCTGCACGGCGAGCAGTTCGGTGATCGTCCAACCGACGCGATCGATAAAGAGTTCGAGGCACCCGGATGCGTAGGGGCTTTGCTGAGCCTGATAGACGCGTTGTTCGTACCGTGCCGCGGGGCAGATGTATCCGCCCCAGCCATTCACGACGTTCATGACAACAACGCCGAAGTCGGGGAAAGCGGAGCGGAGCTGCTGCTGGAGCTGCGAATAGGCCTCGTCACTGTGCCCAACGAGCAGGATCTCACCAATCCGCCAGATCCATACCGGGCGGCGCGATGTTTCGCTGCCCGCGCCGACTGTTCGAGCGACGAGAAGCTCTCTGTGCAACCGCTCCTTGGCGGCGCGATCCTCGCAACGTGCCATCTCGTCCAGGATCTGCGGTTCGCTCCGGAGGGACGGCTTGAGCGGCAAGTCAACGGGGAGTTCGATCGACTGCAGGATCGATCCTTTCTCGATATTGTGCACCCCCCAGATGGCAAGCGGCGCGCCCGATTCGACAACGCCTTCCATGTTGAGCGCTGTTCCGGGCGCCAGCATTCCCTCGAGTGCCGCGACTGCCGCGTGACCGAGTTCGCGGCCGTGCGCATCGGCGATGGCTGTATCCGCTGTGTACTGCAAACGCGGCGCGAGCTCGCCGGATGCTCCTTGCAGGTACAGGCACGGCGCACCGCCGGCGTGCGCCTCCACTGTTTCACGCATCGCGCCGACGAAATCGGGCGATAGAAGGCGGTTTCCGGCCCCGAGTGTTGTCGGGTGACAGGCGTAGTTCACAATTGTCGCGAGCGTCACGCCATCGCTCGAACGGCTCACGCGTCCGACCAGACACGTGTCGTCTGAACGCGCGCGCGGGTTGAAACCGCACACGAGGCGGGGAGCCGCCGGATCCTGCAGGTCGCGATCCGCGGCGAGGCCGCAGCGACCGGTTGCAAACCGCAGCTCTGCCCGGCATTCGGATTCGAGCGCCGCGCGTGCGGCCTCCACGATCGCGCTTGCCACCCCTTCGACATACGGCTTGATCAGACTGCCGCCCGGTTTGTTCAGCTCCGCGGGAGAAAGCGAAGGGCCGGAGTGCGTGTGCGAGAGCGAAATCATCAGAGCCGAGGAGGGCACGCCTAGCTCGCGGCAGACGTGCTCGCGGATCAGCAGTGCACCTTCGGGACCCCGGAACCATGTCGCGTCGATCGCGGCAAGCACCAGCGGACTCTGATTTCCTTCGGAACCGATGGTCAGAACGGTGCACAAGAGCGGGCGGTGCACGCCCTCGGCGATATCGTGTGCCGCGGCACCCCAATTGCGCGCGTAAACACCCGCGGGTGGGGTGATATCCCGCCGCGCGACGCCGATGAGGCCGGTGAATCCGGGCTCGGACCATGACAAGGGTTTGTTGCTCACGTCTGCGACTCCGAAGCTCGCGAGACGGGAGGTCCAAGCGACAGGCCGCCGTCCATCAAGAGGACCGATCCGGTGGTGTGCGGGCTTGCATCAAAGCAGAGATACGCGGCCTGGCGTGCAACATCCTCGGCGGACATGAGCCGCCCGGTGGGCACGCGACGGGTTGCATCTTCGCGTGCACCCGGATTCTTGCGAAACACCTCGGCGCTGAGCCCGGCATCGACATATCCCGGCGCGATCTCGTTGACGGTGATTCCGTGCGGCGCAAGCTCCAAGGCCATGCACCGAGAGAGCATTCGCACGCCCGCCTTCGAAACGCTGTACGCCGGAAGGTTCGCGTGCGGAGCGTGCGCCGCCCAGCTCCCGACGAACACGATCCGTCCGCCTTGTTTCGCCCGCAGCATGCTCGCGCCGCCGGATCTCGCCACATAGAACGAGCCGTTCAAATTGATGTCGAGTTCCCGTCGCCATTGCTCCGGCGTGACGTGCATTGCGCCCGCGATCGTGACTGTCGCAGCGGAAGCAACGACCCACTTGACACCACCGACACCCTGCTCGACGCTCCGAACCCAGCATTCAACTGCTTGCGCATCGGTGACATCCACGCGGTCGTACCTTGCGGAGCGGCCGAGAGCACGCACATCGCGCAGTAGCGAATCTGCTTCACCCGGCTCGACAACGTCCGAGAGCCCGAGAGAGGCTCCGCGCCGAGCGAGTTCAAACGCAACAGCGCGGCCGATGTCGCCGCAGGCACCGCTGATGATCGCAACTGATTCCCGCTGTGCCATGGTTCCACGCCTTACCAGTCACCCACGCTTCCATCCGAATAGAAATGCCGCTGCAGCACCTCCTGCTCGAAGGGATGTTTGGCCATCACGGATTCATCGAGTTCGATGCCCAGGCCGGGCTTGGTGTTGGGACGAACGATCCGGCCCTTTTTCTCGACGGTGAAGCCTTCACGAACAATTTCAGACCGCCAGGGCACGTCGCTGTGCACGCTTTCGCAGATGATGTAGCTGGGAGTTGCAAAGCCCAGCTCGAGGGATGCCGCCGTGCTCACAGGCCCCTGCGGGTTGTGCGGCGCGAGCCCGACGCGGTAGGCCTCGGCAAGACCGGCGATTCGGCGTGCTTCGGTCAGGCCGCCGCAGTGGGTGATATCGGGCTGGAGGACGCTTGCGGCCCGCTTCGTGAGCAATTCGCAGAACGGGTGCTGCGTGACGAGCCGCTCGCCAGTGGCGATCGGCGTGCGCACCGCCCTCTGAATATCCGCGATGCCATCGACCGACTCGGGCCAGCAGGGCTCTTCAAGGAAATACAGGTTGTACGGTTCGAGCGCCTTGGCAAAGAGCATGCCCATCCGCGGGCTTGGACGTGCGTGACAGTCGACCATGATGTCGATGTCCGGACCGACCGCGTCGCGCATCGCCGCGACGCACTGCTCGGCGTACCGGACCGGGCGGTTTCCTTCGAGTGGCATGGTTTCCGGCACCGCCATGCTCTTGAAAGCGGTGAACCCTTCTTCCACTGCTCGGCTTGCGAGATCTCCGAATCGGCCCGCATCGGAGGTTTTCGTCTCGTAGAAATCTTCCATCTTGCCGCCGCCGAGGTGGCAGTAGAGGCGGACGTAATCACGGACCGCGCCGCCCCACAGCTTGTGGCATGGCACGTTCAAGCTCTTCCCGAGAATGTCCCAGAGCGCGATATCGATGCCGCTGATCGCGGTCCCGCGCACGATGCCATTCCCGTGCCAGAAATGCTGGCGATACATCATCTGCCAGAGATGCTCGATGCGCGTGGGGTCTTCACCAACGAGCAGCGGAGCGAGGTCTTCGATCGCGCCGACCACTGCCCGCGTGTGCCACTCGAGCGTTGCCTCACCCCATCCCCACAGTCCGGGCTGGTCGGTGACAACTTTGACAAACACCCAGTTGCGCATCCGGGCGTTGCAGACGCGGGTCTCGATCGCGGTGATCTTCAAGGTACATCCTGCCCGCAGCGGGCTATTGCTTCGAAGGTTGACCGACTCCGGACGTCGGCTGGGTCGGCGGAGCGGGCGGTGCCGGCTTCAGCGAGATCTTCAAATCTTGAGACTTGGCGCCCGCGAGCGCAACGGATGCCGTCGCAGGGATGAAGCCGTCCCGGGCCGCGAGAATCGGAAAGTTGTCCGCGAGCACACCCGCGAACTCGAACGTGCCCGCGTTGTCTGTCGTTGCGATCGAAGAGATCGCGGTGACGGTCACGCCGCTCATGGGTTTGCCATCAGAATCAACAACGACGCCTCGGACCACCGCGGGCGAAAGCTTCGCGTCTTTGGCGGCTTGCGGAGACATCGCCTTCACGAAATCTTCGGTCGAGACAAGGCGCCAGTGTTCGCCGCTATCGGCGGACATGAGCAGGCCCATGTAGTTGTTCTCGGCCTCGGCGGTTCCGTACGAGGGCGCTTCATTGCGGTAGCCGTACGAGAGATAGATCCGTTCATCGCGATCTTTCGCGAGGTTCTGGTAGTAGATCGAATAGCCATCGAGCGGCGGCACGATCATGAGCGTCGAATCCGCAGGCCACTCGCCGTCCGAAGCCTTGCGCGAGTACGACAACCCTCCGAAGTGATTGTCGAGGAAGTACGGCTCCGTCCCCTTGTACCACTGACGGAACGCGGTGTGGAGCTTGCCATCGGCGGTACCGAGAAATGACAGGTAGCTCTGACGGCCTCGGCTGTATCCAAATTCCAGCCAGCCATGCTTGACCATCGGTACAGGTTCGCTCATGCCACCGGCGGTCGAATAGGGCTGGAGCGACTTTGCGTACATGAAGTTCTCACCGTGCGAACCGGTGATGACGTGCAGATAGCCGTGCGGATCCATCACGATTCCGGGGCTGTTGTGCCCGTCGTTGGGTGGATAGCCAAACCCGCAGAATTTCCGATCGGTGATCTCGAGCGTTTCGGGATCTACCGTGGCGACGAGTGTCGGCACGCCCGGGTAGTAGTTGCCCGGTGTGGTTTCGGCCCAGGTCACATACGTCTTGTCCGGCCCGGAGACGGCAAAGCTTGGATTGCCCGCGTGCCGCGACATGTAAAGTCCGCTCTGCGTGAGCAGCGCGGGCTTGCCCAGGTCGAGCGAATCGCCCACTTTTCTGGGCTGGAAAAGATACATATTGTAATGCGCGGTCCACTGCCCGAGCGGGTGGTTCGCCCGCTTGCGGAGAGTCGTGAGCATGGGCGGACGCGTCAATCGGTTGGCGCCGGAACGCAATTCCATGTTGGCGAAGCCCTCGGGCTTCGAGCCGGGTGGTTCGTCGTTGGGAATCTCGATGACGCGAAAGGTGTCGCCGTAATCCTTGGAGAACAAGACGATGTCGCGATCGGTGTCGTCGGCGAGGCGGATGCGGAGGAGGGTGTAGAGGCAGTCGTCGGCGTCGAAGGTGATCGAGGCGCCAAGGGTGCCGCCTCCGTGGCGCACGCTCGCGAAAGTCGGATACGCGTCGCGTATTGCGCCGACAAAGTCCTTCCGAACCCAGCGGCCGTCTCGGATGGTCTGAATCGAACTGGTGAAATGCGGATCGCGCTCGCGATCGCGCATGTAAGGACGGTTGAACTTGTCAAATGCCGGCGTGTTGGGAACGTACCAGGGTCGGTACCCGAACTGCCCGGCCTCGTGTTCGCGGGGTTTCTCGACGATCGGCAGCGTGACGGGCTGCCCGAGAACGCTGCTGGCGCAGGTTGTCAGGATGACGGCGGCCGCTCGAAGAAGCGACCCCCGAAGCAGCGAGCTTGCCCGGGACATCAGCTGCCCACCTTGCTTTGCAGGTAGACCAATCGGGCCTTTGCGTCGGTCGGTGCGACCGCATTCATTTCCTTCAAGGACACCGCGCCGGCGTGAGAGTCCATCCACAGCACGTTGTGTGCGTTCTTGTGCGGCACGGGCCCCCAGTAGTCGCGGATCGCATTCACCAGCGGTGCCCAGCCGAAATCGGTGAGCAGCGCGTTTCGCGGGCTGTGCGTGTTCCGCGTCGTGCCAAGTCCGTACACCTTCACGGGATCGGTCGGATCGGTGACGTTGTCTGGATTCCAGTATTCCCAGTAATAGCTCGTGTCCACCTTCTCGGGATAGTTGTGATCAACCGACCACCAGCCCGACGGGCGGATCGACTGGAACGACGGACAATAGAAAACCTGCGTCGTCGTGAGGTAGCTGCTGTTGTCCGTCCACGAGGCGTTCTTCATCTGGTTCTTGCCCCAGTCGACCAATTTGCCTCCGAGGCGGTGGTAGAGATCGTTCGCCTGCGTGCTCTTCGGGCTTGCTTTCTGTGGAATCGGAGAGATGCGGTTGTAAGACTCGTAGTTGATCGGGGTCCAGCCCGCGAAGTCGTTCGCGTAGGTCGCGATGCCCACGCCAATCTGCTTCATGTTGGCGAGGCACTTGACGCGCCGGGCCGACTCGCGAGCGCTGCCCAGCGCGGGCAGGAGCATCGAAATCAAGAGTGCGATGACGGCGATCACCACGAGCAATTCGATAAGCGTGAACGCCCCGCGTCGGGATTGACGGTCCATTGAGAGCTCCTTGGACAGAGATGGCGGACAGAAGAACCCGGCAGCGTCCAGAATTAGACGCATGGAGCGGCCGAGGAAATGGACTGACCCATGACAATTTCAGGCTTGAGACTGAGAGAGACTCGTTCCAGTGCGGTCGAACGAACGCCGGTCTGAGCGATCAGCGAACTGATGCCAAGCCGGGAAAGATGAATCAGAGGAATCTTGACGACCGTGAGGCGGGGCACGTTCAGTGCGGCCTCGATGGTGTCGTCGACAGCGATCATCGAGAGGTCCTTGGGGATCGAGAGACCCGCAGCACGAATCGCCTCGAGCGCGAGCGGGGTGATGACGCCGCCCGCCACAACGAGCGCCGTGGGGCGATCGCTCTGCTTCAAGAGTTTTTCGATGTTTGCCCGCGCAACGCCCGGGTCGACGCCGACATGCACCACGCGTGCTTCGGTTTCACGAAGTCCCGCCGCCTTGGCGGCCCGCCGGAAACCCGCCTCGCGCTCGCTTGCCGCGGGTCCGGGCGAAATCGCCGGTTCGCCGAGCAGCGCGATGCGCCGATGTCCGTAGCGGAACAGGAGCTCCGTCGCGTCGAACGCGCCGGCCTCGTGATCGACGTAGAACTGCGAGGCACCGGGTGCATCGAGACGGTTGTAGACGCTGACAACTGGCACGCTGAGACGCTCGGCCAGCCCACGCATCGCGTTGATCCCGTCGTGCGTGAAGGGTGCCATCAGAACGCCGTGGCAACCCTGAATGCTCTCGGGCTCGATCAGCCCGGGATTGCGATGGAACTGGAACGTCAGACGGTAGCGTTCACCCGCTTCTTCTGCGGCGCGGCTCAACCCGTCGATCAATTCGTGGACAACAAAGTTGGCGGGCGTCGCGCCCATCGAATTGATCAGAACCAGCATCTGCCGGACAGAAACAGCGCCGCTCACTTCGACCGGGTTATGAACGAAACTGCCCTTGCCGGGGCGCGCACGCACAAGGCCTTGACGCTGAAGTTCGGCGAGCGCCTGCCGGATCGGGCCGCGGCTGGCTTTGAGCTTCTGACAGAGCTGCGATTCGGACGCGAGCGCAGCACCGTGCGGGAGCACGCCGGATTCGATCTCCTGGCGGATCGCCTCGAGAATCCTCTCGTGTTTCGGCTTCTTGCGTTCGAAGGTCTGCGTCCTCAATGCGCGTGCTCCGTGACGGTCCATGTCTTGCCCACCCTGCCTTGGTGCCGGCGGCTGCTTCGCCGGCACCTCCGATCGATGAACTTTTCCGATCCTCGACGCACCCGGAGTTGCAGCCCGGGAATGCGACGCGGGGCGATGATCACTTCGCCATTGTTCGACGCCGCCTCAAAAGTATCAGGCCTCCCGCACCGAGCGCTCCGAGCGACGCCGGAGCCGGAACCTCGTACGTGATGACCAAGACGGGGCGGAACGAATCGTCCGCATATTCCGAGTTATACAGGCGGAAAACGCCGTCGGTCGTGTCGCCGTTGGCCGCGAGCGAATTCGGTACGCCGGCGGGTCCCTGGATGGTCACGCCATAATTCTGGCTCGCCCCGCTCACCCAGCTATTGTAGAGCGAGGTGATGTCCCACGACAGGTAGGTTCCCTGCATCGAGGCGTTCACGGCGATCGTCGAGACGGCCACCGACGCGTAGTCGGTTCCGGCGAGCATGCCCGGAGCGCCCCAGGCGTTGCCCGTCGACCGCTCGTTCCAGCTCGAGGTCGTCTCGCTCCAGCTCGACAGCATCTGGTGCATCGAGAAGTTGTGCGTCACCGAGGAATTGCCCGTGGCCGAATTGATGTACGTGTACTGCTGAAGCTTGTACTGAAGCTGAACGTTGGTGATGACCGCGCCGCCCGGCAGACTGGCGAGGGCAAATTGCATTACGGGCCGGGCCGAATCGTTGGCCGCGCCCCGCTGGTCGTAATAGAACAGGCCGCTGTTGGCGAAATTGGTATTCGCGCCGTTGTTATAGAGGAAGTTATCGCCCCCGTTGGAATCGTTCAGGATCACGGAGGTGACGGCGCCCTGGGCCGAGGCACCGAGTGCCGCGCCCAAAAGAAGAACCAGTGAAAGCCCCCGACGATTGTTGATTTGGTTCGCCAACTCGCTCATGTCTCAACTCCTTCTCGTGACCGGCACGCCCCGGAGTGCGAGCCCCTTTCGGGGCGCTCGCTCTCGGACGCCGAGGCGAGTGCCACGACCAGACTAACCGGGATGACAATAAAAATGCAAGTCCATTACCTGTCAAAAAACAGAAAAACTCGCGCCTTTTTGTCCGCAACCCGCCCGACCGGAGCAGGAATCGCCCGTCCAGGCGGGTTCTGTGCGCATTCGGGCGCCAGCCTTCCGTATAGTTTTCAACTCTGCCGCTCCGCCCCGGGCATAGCAGCCGATTTGCCGCCCGATTGTTCGTCCCCGCGCCGACGATCCCGAAAAGAGAGTCCTGAATGCACGTCGTATTTCTGCTGACGGTCCCGATTGTCGAGATGTGCTTCGATCCGCAGGACCTGAACCGCCTCCGCGGCCACGCTTCCACTTTCAGCAACGTGCCCACGGCCGATCGGCTCGCCGAGTTCTGGTCCCGTCACGCGGCCGACGCCGAGTTTCTCGTCACCGGCTGGAAAACTCCTCCCCTGACAGAACAGATGCTCGACATGGCCCCGAAACTCCGGGCGATTCTGCACGCCGCGGGCTCCACACGCCACCTGCTGCCACCTTCGGTCTGGTCGAGGGGATTGCGCATCGGCTCGGCGCGCGAGGCGCTCGCTGTGGGCGTTGCGGAAACGACGCTCGGCCTGATCATCGCCGGATTGAAGGGCTTTTTTCCGGCGTCACGCATGGCACGCGAGGGAGGCTGGCTGATCGACTCCAACCGCGTTCAGGGCTATGAAATACGCGAAATGTACAACAGCACGATCGGGCTGATCGGGCTGAGCAAGACCGCGCGGCACCTGCTCCGCCTGCTGAAGCAATTCGAGGTCAAGGTGCTCGCGTTCGACCCGCATGTCGAGGCCGACGAGGTCGCGGAGTTGGGCGCGACCAAAGTCGAGCTCGATGAATTGATGGGCGCGAGCGACGTCGTTTCGCTCCACGCGCCCGCCTTGCCCGAAACCAGGCACATGCTCCGCGGCCAGCAGTTCAAGCTGATGCGGGACGGCGCGATCTTTGTCAACACGGCGCGGGGCATGATCGTCGATGAGGATGCGCTGGCGGCCGAGCTCCGCACCGGACGAATCTGGGCCTTGCTCGACGTCACCGATCCGGAGCCGCCCGCGCCGGATCATCCTTTCAGGACTTTGCCAAACGTTGTGCTCCTTCCCCACATCGCCGGGGCGGTCGGCAGCGGCTGTCTGCGCCTGGGGCGCAGCGTGGTGGATCAGATTCTCGAGTTCTCTTCGGGTCGCCCGATGCACGGCGAGTTTTCGGCGCAGGAGTGGGCGATTCTCGCCTGACTCTTTCGGCTGCGCCTTCTGCTTGCCCCTCCGGCTGCCCGCCACCGACCAGGATTTCGCCCGGATCCACTCTGCCGGGCCTTGCATTGACAGGTAGTTTACTGGTAT
This sequence comes from Phycisphaerales bacterium, assembly GCA_016793015.1. Lineage (GTDB taxonomy): Bacteria > Planctomycetota > Phycisphaerae > Phycisphaerales > UBA1924 > JAFEBO01. The sequence continues at coordinate 25,539 of JAEUJD010000036.1, read as the reverse complement.
GCTCGGCACGAACCAGGTGCCCGTCCCGTACCTCGGTGCCCGGCAGTTTCGACGAGGAGCCCCGATCCGATGCCCCATTCCATCGTCGATTCGATCACCATCGGTGTCTATCTGATCCTGCTGATCGCAGTCGGCCTCCGGGTCCGTGCCCTCAACCGCAACTCCGCCGATTTCTTCCGCAGCGGCTGCCAGGGAACGTGGTGGCTCGTCGGTGTCAGCGATTTCATGAGCAGCTTCAGCGCCTGGACATTCACCGGTGCTGCCGGTGTCGCGTTCGAGGCTGGATGGAGCGTTGCGGTCATCTTTCTCGCCAACGCATTCGGGTTTCTCCTCAACGCGATCTGGTTTGCGCCCTGGTTCCGCCAGCTGCGCGCCACCACCGTTCCCGAGATCATCCGCAATCGCTTCGGCGCTTCCACTCAGCAGTTCTACGCGTGGTGCAATGTCCCGATCCGAATCCTTTATTCATCGCTGCACCTGAGCGCTCTGGCCATCTTCACCGCCGCGGCATTCGGATTGAATATCTCGGACGTCATCATCGTCGTGGGAATCGTCATCCTGATCACCGCTGTCACCGGCGGCAGCTGGGCGGTGCTGTCGACCGATTTCATCCAAATGCTGATTTTGATGCCGCTCACCTTGCTGATCGCCACGCTGTGCATCATCAAGGTCGGAGGGCCGATCGAGTTCTTCCATGCGATCCAGGACAAAGGTCTCTCCGAGCAGTTCGCACCGATCAAACCGCACGGCATGTTCCCGAACGGGTCCTACACGTGGCTTTGGGCCGGAGCGATGTTCCTGCAGGGACTGTTCATGTCCAACTCGATGACTTCGGCTTCGCGCTATTTCGCAGCCAAAGACGGCACGGCCGCCCGCAAGGCGGCCCTGGTCGCCGGTGGGCTGACGCTGCTGGGAGGCTTCGTCTGGTTTATCCCCCCCATCACCGCCCGGTTGCTCTTCGCCGACGAGGTGCTCGCTTCGACTGCCGCGAAACCGGCCGAGGTGGCTTATGCCGTGGCGAGCGCCAAGATGCTACCGGCGGGCCTCACCGGATTGATGGTTGTCGCGATGTTCGCTGCGACGGGCAGCTCGATGGATACCGGGCTGAACCAGACGTCCGCGATCATCACGCGCGACATCCTGCCCGGCCTGTGCCGCTTGACCGGGCGTGCAAGCGTGCCGGAACGATGGATGCTGACGATCGGACGCATTTCCACGGCGCTGCTCGGGGTCTGCATCATCCAGCTCGCGCTCTACTTCTCGGGCACCAAGGGAGCGGGGATCTTCGAGCACATGCTCGCGCTGGGGTCCATGCTCGTGATGCCCATGTCGATCCCGCTCTTCCTCGCGCTCTTTGTCAAGCGTGCGCCGTGGTGGTCGGCGCTGTTCTCGATGGTGTGCGCGCTCGTGCCGTCGGCTATCAGCATGGTCGATTCTCGCGCCGGCAGCCCCTGGTCGTTCCAGAAGGAAATTTTCTGGGGCGTATCTGTCGGCATGGCTTCGTTTTTCGCCACCATCCCCTTCTGGCGTTTCGCGACCGCCGAATACCGCGCCAGCGTCGCCCGCTTTTTCGAGACGATGTACACGCCAGTCGACTTCGCAAAGGAAGTTGGTGTGGAGTCGGATAATCGCCAGCTCCGCACCGCCGGCTGGTTTGCGGCGTTGATCGGCTCCTTGGTTTGCCTTCTCGCACTGCTCCCGAATCCCGCGAGCGGGCGGATTCAGATTCTGAGCATCGGGGGCTCCGTGGCGGCGCTCGGACTGCTGATGGCCAGGGCGGGACGGGTGCGCAGCACCGGATCGGCGGGCGAATCCCGGGTCCCTTCCGTCGATGACGCGCCCGGCGCACCGAATCTCGGAGGAACACCATGAGCGCACACACTCCGACTTTGCAGCCAACAGACCTTGCATCGCTCGAACACAACCTCAGCGAGCCGACGCCGCATCTTGTCGAGATGTTCAAGCGGCTGCCGGGTGATGTGCTGATCATGGGCGCCGCCGGAAAGATGGGGCCGACGCTTTCCCGCATGGCGCGCCGTGCCTGCGACCTGGCGGGCACGCCCCGCCGCGTTATCGGCGTTGCACGATTCAGCAATCCCGCTTCCGCCCGCGAGCTTGAAGAACACGGGGTCGAAACGGCGCGGGGCAATCTGCTCGATCCGGCGTTTCTGGATTCGCTTCCCGAAGCGCCGCTCATTGTCTACGCCGCGGGCATGAAGTTCGGCTCGACGGGCAACGAGCCGCTGACGTGGGCGACGAACACGCATCTTCCTTCGCTGATCTGCCGCAGGTATCCGAAGAGCCGCATCGCGGCATTCTCCACCGGTAACGTGTACGGCGTCGTCCCGAGCGGGCGGCTCTCGCAGGAAACCGACCCGCTCAATCCCGTCGGCGAATACGCCATGAGTTGCCTGGGACGCGAGCGAATCTTCCAGTATTTCGCCCAGGCATACAACACTCCGATCGCAATTCTGCGGCTGAACTATGCGACCGAACTCCGCTACGGCGTCATCGTGGACCTCGCCAAAAAGGTGTGGGCGGGCGAGGCGATCGACGTCACCATGGGCTACGCAAACGTGATCTGGCAAACGGATGCGAACGCGATCGCCTTAAGTCTGCTCGAGCACGCCTCAAGCCCCGCGGCAGTCTTCAACATCGCGGGGCCCGAGGTCTTCCGCGTGCGCGACATCTGCGGGCGCCTCGGCCGGTTGCTCGATCGGCGTCCCAATATCACCGGAACCGAAGCCCCCGACGCCCTGCTCAGCGACGGTCGCAAGGCGTCGGAGCTGGTCGGTTCGCCTCGAATCGATCTCGAGCAGATCATGATGTGGACCGCCGATTGGGTCAGACGCGACGGCGCCACGCTCGGAAAACCCACGCACTTTGAGGTCCGAAACGGCAAGTTCTGAAAGACGGAGCGCACCACCGATATGGCTCAGGCCCTCACTTCTTTGATCGACGCCCGAACGCTGAACGCCTTCCGCCAAGGTGTCGCGATCCCCGCTCATCCGCTCGCGCTCACGTCGCGTCGAACGCTCGATGAACGCCGCCAGCGTGCGCTCGCCCGCTACTACATCGCTTCCGGCTCGGGCGGTCTGGCTGTCGGCGTTCACACAACGCAATTTCAGATTCGCGACGCCGCGATCGGGCTCTTCCGACCCGTGCTCACGATCGCCCGCGACGAGATGGACCGCGCCGACCGAACGCGCGCGGTGCCGCTGATGCGGATCGGCGGCGTCACCGGCCCGACCGCTCGCGCGTGCGATGAGGCGGCGTTGCTCCGCGACCTCGGATACCACGCCGGATTGCTTTCTCTCGCGGCACTTCCGGATGCGGACGACGAGGCGCTGATCGCGCACTGCCGCGCTGTCGGCGAGATCATCCCGATCGTTGGTTTCTATCTTCAGCCGCGTGTCGGGGGGCGCGACTTGGGATACGAGTTCTGGAGCCGATTCGCCCGGATCGAGTCCGTTCTGGCGATCAAGATCGCCCCGTTTGATCGCTACCGAACGCTCGATGTGGTGCGTGCGGTGATGGCATCGGGGCGCGATGACATCGCGCTCTACACCGGCAACGATGACAACATCGTTCATGATCTGATCACGCCTTACCGACTCAATATCCATGGCACATGGGCCGAGCGCCGCATTGTCGGCGGCCTCCTCGGGCATTGGTCGGTCTGGACTCGGAGGGCAGTTGAAATGCTCGGCCGGTGCCATCAGGCTGTTGCAGCCAACAGCGTTCCTCCCTCCCTTCTGGTCGATGCGGTGCAGGTCACCGACAGCAACGCGGCGTTCTTCGATGCGGCCAATGGTTTCCGCGGGGTGATCGCCGGGCTGCACGAAGTGCTCCGGCGCCAGGGCATACTGGAAGGCACGTGGTGTCTTGACGAGCACGAAACCCTCGGACCCGGACAGTCCGCGGAGATCGATCGCGTGCTGGCCGCCTATCCGCACTTGTCCGACGACGACTTTGTCGCCCAGCACCGTTCCGAGTGGCTGAGCAATTGAACCCCGCCGCTCCCGGCGACCGTTCGCTCCGACCAGGAAACTCACCATGCCCTCCGAATCAGACTCATCGCAACTCCGGAAGATCCTGACGGTCTGCGTCTGCCTACTGGTCATCGGAGGTGCAGCCTTTTTCATCTTCCGGCTGATGCAGCCACGCCAGGAGCCGATACCCAACGCGTACTTTTTCGACCTGAACACGAAGAAGATCTTCGTGGACACGGCCAGCAAGTTCGCCCCTTTCACGACTGCTTCCGGCCCCTTCGAGAACGAGCCCGCCGGCGTTCGCGTCTTTCTTTTCTCGTGCTCGCCTTGCCCAAACTTCGACGGCAAAACACTCGAGGAAGCCCAGGCACTCGGCGCCACCGTCGGATGGCTCGAACGATACAACGCCGAGGCCAAAGCAAAGCTCGAAGCGGGCGACCGCAATCCCGAAGTGCTGATCGAAGGGCTGCAGATGCGCACCCCCACCGGCACGCGCTGGCAATCACCCGGCACGCGCGAGTCTCTGACAATCCGCGACGCGGTTGCACGATTGTGCGCCGGCCTCCCCGGCAAGGTCTGCAACCCCGATTAGCCCCGGTCCATCGGTCTCTCCCATTCACCCTCCGAGACACCTCCATGAATCTTCAACATTCCGCCGATCTGCTTCAACGCAATCAACAGGTCATTCCGGGTGGTCTCGCATCGATCAACCGCAAGGCCGATCCGTGCATCGCGTTCGCCCGTGCCCAGGGCTCGCGCATGTGGGACGTTGACGGGAATGAGTACATCGATTACCACGCCGGTTTCGCGCCCTATATCCTCGGCCACAACGATCCGCATCAGAACAAGGCCGTGATCGACGCGATGACTCAGCTCCGCAGCAACTACGGCAGCGGCCCGACAGCCGACGAGGGCGAACTTGCGCGGCTTTTTCTTTCCTGCATTCCGAGCGCTGAACGGGTTCAATTTCTCAACACCGGCTCCGAAGCGACGGCGCAGGCCATCCGCGTCGCACGTGCCTGGACCGGGAATGACCACGTGCTCCGCATGCAGGGAAGCTACAACGGCAACCACAACATGGTTGCCTCGAACGTGATGAGCACAAAGGACCAGCTCGGCGGGCGCCAGATTATCGGGGACGAATATCCGCTCGCGCCGCTCACAGCGGGAATTCCCGGTGCGGAACGCGCCCTCATGCACTCGGTTGAGTTCAACGACCTCGAGGCGGTGGAGGCCGTTGCCCGTCGCTGCAAGCTCGCGGCACTCATCACCGAGCCGGTCCTGCAGAATGTCGGGATCATCAAGCCGCGCCCGGGATACCTCGAAGGGCTTCGCCGACTGGCCGACCAGTACGGCTTTCTGCTGATTCTCGACGAGGTCAAGACCGGCTTTCGGACAGCTCCCGGTCCCTATCACGCGATTCAGGGTATCGATCCGGACCTTTCAACATATGGCAAGGCGATCGCAAACGGCTTCCCGATCGCGGCGCTCGCGGGCAAGGCAAAGTTCATGGACCTTGTCACCAGCACCGATCCGCACAAGCGGGTGCTGATCGCCGGAACGTACAACTGTCATCCCATCCCGGTCGCCGGGGCAATCGCATGCCTGCGCAAGCTCACGGACCCGGCGCTCAAAGTCTACCGCAAGCTCGAGGGACTCTCGAACCGCCTTGAGCAGGGGATCGAGCGTCTGATGAGCGACCACCGGATCACCGCAACCTTCGTGCGTCAGGGCAGTGCGCATTGCACCTACTTCATGCCGGTTGCGCCGACCAACTGGTGGGAGACTCTCAGCGGCCACGACTTCGCATTCGACGTTCGATACCGGCACGCCCTGATCGAGCGGGGCATCTACCAGTTCCCGGTCGCGGCCAAGCAGGGCAGCATCAGCTTCGCGCACTCAGAGACCGACATCGATGAAACGCTCGAAGCAACCGGCTCGGCACTGAACCAGCTCCTGACTTCTCCTCTCAAACTGGGTGTATGAAGACCTTCGCCTCCATGGATCACCAGTCCATGACCACGACCGCCGTCGCGACAACGGCCACAACCCCCGATCCGCTCGAGCACGCCCGCGCGAGGCGTGCCCGTTTGGTCGATCGCATCGCCTCTGCCGACCTCGATGGCGTGCTCCTCACCGACCCGTGCGAGATCACGTATTTCTCCGCGGCACAGCCTGGAACCCCAAAGCACATTCCCGCATGTCTGTTGATTCGGCGCTCGGGGGAGTCCGACCTCGTATGCGGCAATTCCAGTACGCAGCACCACGTCGATGGCACCCTGACCTATCGCTGGCACGACGGCGGCACAATTCCGACCGAACTGATGCCGCGGCTGATCGAGCACGCCGTTCCCCGGTTCCGGCTCTCCGGCGCGCGGATCGGGGTTCAGTATGACTCGATCGCGGCACAATTCTTGAAAAGCTTCGACCTTCGGGCCACCGTTCCCATCGACCGGCTCGTTCACGATCTCGAACGCTCCAAAGACTCGCTCGACGTCTTTCATATTCGCAGGGCGATCCGGGCCAATCTCGCGGCGTTTGCATCGGCTCGTACCGCGATTGTGCCCGGCGCAACCGAACTCGAGGTCTTCGCCGCCAGTTCCCGAGCCGCGATGCTGACGGCCGGGGCAAAGGTGGTGCACGATGGCGACTACCAGAGCGCCTCGCCGGGCGGTCCGCCCCGCAGCCGCCGGCTATTGAACGGTGAGATCTACACGATCGACGCGTGGACACAAGTGGACGGCTACTGGTCCGATCTCGCCCGCGCGTTCCCCGTTGGCACCCCCACCGAATCGCAGACGCAGATCGTGCAGCACGTCCGGAGTGTCCATGCCCAGATCCGTCCGCTCCTTCGACCGGGAATCTCCGGTCACGATCTCTGGACGGCGATCAACGCTGCACTGCGTGCGCATCCGTCTGTTCCGGGTCTCGTCCATCACGGTGGGCACGGCGTCGGCCTCCGTCTGCACGAAGCGCCCGATATCAACCCCAGCATCATCGACACGCTTCGCCCCGGCGACGTCATCTGCATCGAGCCCGGGGCATACCTCGCCAACGCCAACGTGCGAATCGAAGAGACGTACCTGATAACCGCCGACGGTGCGGAGTGTTTGTCGGACGGCACGACCGAATGACCGGCAACCGCGAGATCAAGGAATCAGATATGCCCGCTACCCCATCAGGCTCAGGCACCGAGAAGATTCCCGTGACCGTTCACGCATCGAGCCACGCCGCGAGCATCGCGGTCGCGGGCGAGATCGCTTCACTCATCCGTGAACGCGCGGCCAGCGGTCAGAAGGCGACTTTGGGCCTGGCCACAGGTTCGACTCCGCAAGCCGTCTATGAGGAACTGGTTCGCCTGCACAAACACGAAGGCTTGTCGTTCAAGAACGCCGTGACGTTCAACCTCGACGAGTACTGGCCGATGCAGCCCGAAGAACTGCAGTCGTACCGGCGCTTCATGCGTGAGTATCTCTTCGACCACATCGATATCGACCCCGCCAACACGCACGTTCCCGATGGCACGCTCCGTCCGGAGCAGTTGCCGCAGTTCTGTGAGCAATACGAACGCCGGATAAAGGACGCGGGCGGCATCGATCTTCAGATTCTGGGTATCGGGCGCACCGGCCACGTCGGTTTCAACGAACCGGGCTCGTCGCGGGAGAGCCGCACCCGCCTCATCACGCTCGACCGGGTCACCCGAATGGACGCCGCCAGTGATTTCTTCGGAGAGCGTCACGTGCCGCGCAAGGCGATCACGATGGGAGTCGGCTCCATCCTCGATTCAAAGCGCATCATCCTCCTGGCGTTCGGGGAGCACAAAGCCCACGTGATCAAGAAAGCCGTTGAAGGCGAGATCACCAGCACCATCGCGGCTTCATTTCTCCAGCAGCATCCAAACGCCCGCATCATGCTCGACGGTGCCGCCGCGGCAGAACTCACACGCTTCAAGACCCCGTGGTTGCTCGGGCCGATCGAACACTTCGGCCTTTCCTGGAATCAGCAGACCGTTCGCAAAGCAACTATCTGGCTCGCGCGCACGCTCAAGAAGCCCATTCTCAAACTCACGGATGAAGACTACAACGAGCACGGCCTGCAAGACATGCTCAGTTCGCGGGGCGGGGCGTACGACATCAACATCGAAGTCTTTCGGAGCCTGCAGAACACGATCACCGGCTGGCCCGGGGGCAAGCCGCCCGCCAAACCCGGCGAACCGCACGAACGCCACGGACGTTTCAGCGTGCCGGGGCACGATGTCTTTCCCAAGCAAGTCGTGGTCTTCAGCCCGCATCCGGACGACGACGTGATCAGCATGGGCGGAACGTTCATCCGCCTCTGTGATCAAGGCCACGATGTGCACGTCGCCTATCAGACCAGCGGCAACATCGCCGTCTGGGATGAGTCCGCGATCCGGCACGCCGACTTTGTCGCCGAGTTCGCGCACGCCTTCAGGGATCGCCTCGGCGACCACGGGCAGCAGGCGGCAGAGGCAATCGAGAAGAGCATCGAAGAGTTCATCACCCGCAAGCACGCGGGACAGGTTGATTCGCCCGAACTCCAGCGGATCAAGACGCTGATCCGGCGCACCGAGGCCCGCGCCGGCGCGCGCTACTCCGGTGTCAAACACGAGAACATTCATTTCCTCGATCTCCCCTTCTACGAGACCGGGCGCGTCCGGAAGAAGCCGCTCGGTGAAGAAGACATCCGAATCACGATGGATCTGCTCGATCGCGTCGAGCCGCAGCAGGTGTATGCCGCGGGCGATCTTTCGGATCCACACGGCACACACCGGGTCTGCCTCGCCGCCATCACGACCGCGATGCACCGACTCGCAAGCCGCCCATGGATGAAGCGGTGCACGCTCTGGCTGTATCGCGGCGCATGGCAAGAATGGGAGCCCGAACAGATTGAGATGGCCGTCCCGCTCTCTCCCGATGAGGTCATGCGAAAGCGCTACGCCATTTTCAAGCACGAGAGCCAGAAAGACAGTGCTCTCTTTCCCGGGCCGAGTGATCAGCGTGAGTTCTGGCAGCGCGCCGAACAGCGCAATCGCCACACCGCCGAGTTGTACGACCTTCTGGGTCTCGCCGAGTACGAGGCGATCGAAGGCTTCGTGCGCTGGGCACCGAGTGCCGCCGATGGCTCGCTGGCCGAGCCCAAACCCCTCACCCGCTCGGCCTCCATCGGGCAATCGACCACGCCGGGACAGTTCCGCTGAGGACCGCCCTCCACCGCTCCAATTTTCCAGATTCCATACACCGATCAACCCTCCCGCAGGCAGCACTTCACCGTGACCGAAACCATCGTCAAGCTCACGTCCACGGACTTCGATGAGGCGATCGCGCACCTCAGCGTGGTCTTCAACGATCCCAACTTTGCCCAGCTCGTGCCCGCGCTGTACGAACCGACCGACCGGCACATGGGCTGCAATCTGGCGGTCCGCCGCAGCGGCCGTATCGCTGCGATCGTCGGCGTTTTCCCGATCGACTGGGTTGTCGGCGACACCCGGCTCAAGCTCGCCGGAATCGGCGGCGTCAGCGTCCACCCGGATTTCCGGGGCCAGGGGCTCATGCGTCTGCTGATGGATGCCGCGATGACCGAAATCGAGCGGGACGGCTACCACGCCGCCTGCCTCGGAGGAAATCGACGCAGATACGGGCACTGGGGCTTCGAAAAGGCCGGGGTCGAAGCCGCGTTTGTGGTGACCGAAAACAGCCTTGAACATTTCGACCGATCCACGCTCACTGCCGGGCACGAGCCATTTCACATCGAGCCCGCAGCGGATTCGGATCTTCCGGCCATGCACGCCCTCTCTTGCCGGCGTCCCATTCATTGCACGCGTGCCTCAGAGTCATTCCCTCGCCACCTCCGGAACTGGCGCAGGCAGCCTCTGGTGCTTCACTCTTCGGGCAGCCGCGTCGCCGGGTACGCTTGCTTCGATCCCCAGGATGCAAGCTGTGTTGACTGCTGCTTCGAGAACGACGCGGCACTCCGGTCGTTTCTCGCCATTCAGACCGCGGCAGCCGGTCGGCCGCTGCGGATGTTCGTCCCCTTCATCCGCGATCAGCAGTTCGCCCATCTTGAAGCGCTCGCCGATGATTCATCACTGATTGAATCCGGCAATTGGCGTATCTACGACTGGCCGGCCGTCGTGGGTGCGCTGCTCAGGGTCAAGCACGCTGCTACGCCGCTCGCGCCCGGTTCGTGCACTGTCCGGATCGCGGAGGCACACCGGCCCGGCGCTCCGGCCACGAGCGATTCGGTCACGTTCCGCATGAGCGCCGACCGCGATGTGTCGTGCCACTTGTGCGACGATCCGCCCGATATTGAGACCGACGGAGTGCGACTGCTGCGCGCCCTCGCGAGTCCGCTTCCCTCCGACTTGCCTCGCAGCGCTTCGCCCCTCGCTCAGTGGCGTCCGCTTCCACTCATGATCCCCATGCAGGACCGCATCTGATCACGGCGGCACACATCGAATCACAAGCGCAACCAACTCTTCGTGTCGGCGCCATCGGGCTCGACTCTTCCCACACCCTGCAATTCAGCCGCCAGATGTACGCGCTCCATGCGCAGCGCCAGACTCCCTGCCTTGTCACAACTTGCTGGGATGCCCGACCGCCTTCGGCCTCCCGTGCATTCAACGCGCACTCCGAATCGATCGAGGCGTCGTTGCGTGCGCTCGGGATTCAGTTCTCAAGCTCGCTCGAAGAACTGCTCGGCTCGGTCGATGCCGTCATGGTGCTGACGGTCGACGGAAAGAGTCACTTCGATCTCGCGATGAACGCACTTGCACGCGGCCTGCCCGCGTTTATCGACAAGCCGCTCACGTGTTCCGGCGCGCAGGCGGCATCGCTGCTGCGGTTCACGCGCACGGACAACGCACGCTGCTATTCCGCTTCTGCCTTGCGATTCATCGACAAACTTTCTGATGACACGAACAACCCGCCGGGACGTCTCGTTTCCATCGAGGCGTCCGGTCCGCTTCAGGAAATCGCGTCGATGCCCGGCCTCTGGTACTACGCATGCCACACCTTCGAACTCGTCGATTCGCTCTGGCCCCGCGCAGGAGGCTTGCGCCGAATCCGGGCTCGGCTGGAGGAGTCCGGGCACCAAATCGAGCTCGAGTACCACGATGGCCGCACGGCTGTTATCGGGCTCGACCGCGCGGGCACCGCACCGTTCACGGCAATTCTCCGGGGTGAACATTCCTCGTTCGCGTTCGAAGCAGGGCTTGCTTCGAGTTACGACCGCCTGGTGGCGAGCGTGTGCCGCTTCTTTGCGGGGAGCGCCCCCGATTTTCCTCTGGAAACCACAGCGGAAACGATCATGGCGATCGAATGCGCACACCGCTCGCTCGAAGAGGGCGGCGCTTGGGTTCCGCTTGACCAGGGACTCGATTCCGACTCCCAAAATCAGGGATTTTCCGTCCGAAAAAATTCGACTTGACCTGTATTTGACATGTTGCACATGGACGATTTTTGGTATGCTGCGAGCCGAGCAATCGAGCAACAGGAGATTCTGCATGAAGATGGCGATTCTGGCGGCCTCAATCCTTACCTCCGGCCTTTGCGTCGGCGTCGCGACGGCGGACGAAGTCGTGATCCCGCTGAACAACTCGAACGGCGCGGACAATTTCCTCTACAACAACGATCCGACGTTCAACTTCGGACCAAACGGCCTCTACTACTACGACAACCGCGGCACAGCCCTGGACAAGGGCCGGCCGATCATCCGCGTGAATATCGCTTCGCTTCCCACGCACTGCAAAATCACGAAGGTCGAGTACAAGCTCTGGCTCGCCACGTACACGTTCATCGACGTCAACAACGCCAACGCGTCGGTACCGTGGACCTTCGGTGCCTATCCCATGCTGGTCGACTGGGATGAATACGGCTCCAACTGGCTCGAGCGCATGCCCGGCGTCCCGTGGAGCGCTCCCGGCATGGTTGCCGGCGCTGACTACGAATCCTCCCCCGCTTCTTCGCTCGTGGTCATGGCTCCCAGCAACCGCTATATCTCCTGGGATATCACAGCCCTTTACAATTCCTGGGTGAGCGGTGCCCGCCCCAACTACGGCTTCCACCTCCGCGGACCGGCCGGCAATCCGCTCCTCACCACGAACACGGGCGACACCACCGACGGCGTGCTCAGCGGCCTCGCCTCCGAGTACGACGACGACTTCCGTCGGCCCCAGCTCGTCATCACCTACATCGCCGGCGCCTGCCCGTGCCCCGCCGACCTGAACGGCGATACATACGTCGACGACTCCGACTTCGTCATCTTCGCCGGTTCCTACAACATCCTCGACTGCACCGATCCGACCATGCCGCCCGGTTGCCCTGGCGATCTCAACGGCGATGGCTTTGTTGATGATGCCGACTTCGTTGACTTTGCAAGCGCGTACAACACGCTGATCTGCCCGTAAGACGGAGCGGAAGAGCGAAGCTGCCACCCCGAGAGCACCCGTGCCGCGTACTGCAGCACGGGTGCTCTGCTTTCATCGCTAGCACCTGCGCGATGGCAGGGTGCGAACCGCGACGATCGGAGTTCGGCGTGCCCGCGCGACAACCGCGGCGGGGGCATTTGCCCGGCTGCCGCGGTCGGTCGCGTAACGCATGTCCGGGGCGGCTTCAGTCCATGACGCCGAACCGGTACCCCGCGTTCTTGATCGTGTGGATCAATGACCGCAGACCCGGACGATCGATCTTGCGGCGCAGCGACGAGATATAAACGTCGATGACGTTGCTCGTGGGCTCGAAATTGATATCCCACACGTTCTCGCCGATCTGGGCCCGCGTCAACACGCGGTTCTGGTTGCGCATTAGATATTCGAGGAGCCCGAATTCTCTGGCCGCCAGATCCCAGTGGGCATCGCCCCGCTTGGCGCGTCTGGTGTACAGATCGAGTTCCAGATCTTCGCAGCGCAGGAGCTTGCTCTCGGTCGACTGGTGCCGGCGCGTCATGGCGCGCATGCGGGCGAGCAACTCATCGAAGCGGAAAGGCTTCGGGAGATAGTCGTCCGCACCGCAGTCGAGCCCCTGGACCTTGTCCTCGGTCGTGCTGAGAGCCGTGAGCATCAGAATCGGCGTGGAAACTTTTCGCCGACGCAGATTCCGACAGATCTCAAAGCCGTCACGATCCGGCAGCATGAGATCGAGCAGAATCGCATCGAACGGCGTGCTCGCCGCAAGGTCCTCGCCCTCTGCCCCGGTGTGTGAGATATCGATTGCAAAGCCGGCGTTTTCGAGCCCGGTCTGAATTCCCTTGGCCATCTTCACGTTGTCTTCGATGACAAGTGCCCGCATGTGTGACTCCTTTCGTTGAACACGCCCCACGCTGTTCGCACATTTAACTGTGCGTATTCCAGGGGTCCGGGCTGCAGCAAAAAACGCGGCGGGCCCAACAATGAAGCCGGCTTCATCGCTCGTTCATTCCGTACGGAACTACGCACGGCTTTTTACCGATGTCCGGTGCCGTTCGGCGTTCGCTGCACAGCGCGTGCGGTCTTCACTGTCGGCGCAGCGGCGACGGCCGCTGGCCTCGACCCGACCACCGGCACCGCCCCCGCTTTGGGGTGGGCCGCGCGCATCGCATCCGCGCAGATCCGGCCGAGGATCTTCGCCTCCCGCAATTTCTCAGCTGCCTTCAGCTTCTCGGCGATGGAGCCTGCTGGTTGTACTTTTCTCATCGGATCACTCTCCTCATCAGCACCGCGCATTGAGCATGCGCAGCAATATCCGACCCGAAGATTGTGCGGGAGTGATCGGGGGTTGAATGTGAATTCATGATGGGTCGGCTTCGCCGGGTCCGCACGGCCCGCGAGTTGCTCGACCGATCCTCAAACAACGGCGAGCGTGTCGTCTCGTACCCAGGCCTCGCGTCCATCGCGTAGCCGAATCATGGTCCACGCGCCGCGCCGCTCCACGATCGCCACTTCCAAACCCGCACGCAGGGGTTCCTGGAACGCCGGATCGTACAGCTCCGCCGGGCCGTTTCGGGCCACCACGTTCGAGGCGAGAACGACCGCTTCCGAGGCTCGCGAAGTGCGAATCTCCCGCACCAACAGCGGGCCGGTCGCAGCGGCCATGACGGCGAACATCAACGCGAACACCCATCCCGGCGTGCGCACCCTCCCGAGTATTCGCAGGGTTGCGCACCCAAAGATCGCGACATAGCCGATCGCCGCGACCAGGATCAGAATCCGCGATGAGACGGCGATTGTCACCCGCTCTGATGCGTCCCGAACCACTCCGCCGATTGCAGCGAGTGCGCCCCGCACCCCACCCTCCCGCGCGGCAGCTCGCCCGCCGTCTTCTTTCTTCCCGAGACTCTGACCAAGCGCGAGCGCTTCGGTCCCCGCGCTCCGCCTCGCGGCGGCAAGCCCCGCGATGACTGCGCGGTCCGTCGGATCGATCGACAAGGCCCGTCTGTATGCAAGGATCGCGCCCGGCACTTCTCCCCCCAGCAGGCTCGCGTTTGCAATGTTCGTCTCCAGCTTCACGTTGTGGATGTTCCCGACCCGGGCCACCTCCCGCCAGGCGCCAGCCGCCTCACGAAACAGTGCCTCTGCGGCGGGTCGATCGGCTTTGGAGATCTCAAGGCCGGCACGAAACTTGTCATTGGCCGATTCAAAGAGCCGTTGCAGTTCGGGCGCGGATATCCGCTCGCTCTGCGATTCCGAGCCCTTCGCACCCGGGGTGATCGCCACGGAGGAGCAGAACACCAGCAGGCATAGCAGCAGTCGAGCCGGCTTGGCCCCGCCGGCGATCCGCTGATAGATGAACCGTCGCTTCGTCGTCATCATTTGAGCATCGCCAGGAGTTCTCTCGCCCGTCCCTTGACGCCGCCAATGTCGATCTTGGCACCATCAAACGCGCCCGCTTCCAGCGTCCGCAGCAGACTCTCGGCACGCTCCGCAATCTCCGGCGCGAGCCCCGCGCCCCCAGGATCGCTTGCAGCGACCGCCTCGGGCTGGGCGCCGACAAACGGAGCGAGTGCGATCCGAAGCGCCCGCAGCACCTCTGCGTCGTTGCTCGCGGCGGCGAGCGCCCGGCTTGCTTCGCGCACCGCTCGCCGTCGCTGCTCGCGAGCCGGATCGCTGCACCTTGAACGCCAGGCAGAAACGGCCGCGCCCAGCAGCGCGAGAGGGGGGACAATCAGCAGCAGCAAACCCGTCGGCGAGCTTGTAAAAGCGAGCAGACTCACGCGCTGATCGCGCAGCGCGTCGAGTGATTCGCTGTTTGCGCCGACGCCCGGAGCGGCGCTCGTAAGCGATGAGGCAGTCGCTGCCGGCAATGCAAACCCTGTCCCGCTGCCGGGATGCGCGACATCCGCGGCGGTGAACTCGCGAGCCGCGCGCACCTTGAGCGGGATCGGCGCGCTGGTCGCCACGGCGTACTTGCCGGTCTTGGTATCAAAGAACGGCAATCTGATCGCGGGGATCTCTGTGATGCTCGCCAGCTTCGGACGGATCGTGGTTGTAAACGTCCGCTCGCCGGGCACCTGGACAGCCGAGAGCGGGCTTTCCCAACCTTCCGGTGCGGGTTTGAATTCGCTCGCGAAATCGGCCTGCAACTCCAGGTTCGGCGCCTTGAGCGCTTCGAGAGGCTCGGGCCCGCTGATCGTGACCGTGAGCGGCACCGGGTCTCCCACATTCGCTTCGGTATTGCCCGCCTTCGCTTCGAGCGAGAACACGCCCACGAGGCCGCCAAAGTCGTCCGGCCTTCCTTCGGTCGGCAACGGCTTGACATCGAGTTTGAGCGCGTTGCTCGTGACCACGGAACGGCGCAGCTTGCGGGAATCGTCAAAGAACGAATCAAGCAGTGTGCCCGATCTCTGTCCGACAACTTCGTCGAGCGCGACGCGGAACGGGCCGATCTCGAGCGTTCCCGCCTTGCGGGGAGTCACGACAAGATCCATAGTGAACTTCAGAACAGCACGCCCGCCCAGCTCCGCCTGGGATTGCGTGATAATCGCCTCGCCGTTCAAGAACGGCACGCTCCGATACGGCTCGTTCTGTTGCAGTTGCCTGCCGCGACCCTGGGGACCACGCGGATCGATGGCCGCGATGTCGAAATCGCTTCCCCCGTCCGGACCCGTGAACGAGGCGCTGCGAACATTGTTTCCGAGCAGCCAGACCAGCCGCATGCGGATGGGTTCTCCGACAAACGCGGACTTCGCATCGGACTCAAGGGTGAGCGTGAAGTTGGGATTCGGCTTGGCTTCGCTGACGTTGAAGGCGGCTCGGGGCACCTCCACCCTCTGCCCCGCCACGTCGAAAGCGAAACCCTCGACTGCGCCGGGCCCCTTGCGCTCCGGCGTCACCTTCCACTGCATGATGTACCGCAGCACGGACGTTTCCGTCGTGCGCCCGTTGATCGTCATGATCGAGCGGCTCGACTCATCGTGGCCGCCGACGAACTCGATCTGTGCGCCGCTCGCGCGAATATTTGCTGGCGGCTCTGCCGCGGAAACCCCGTCGATCGTGAGCTGGTAAATCAACGAATCGCCGAGCTCGATCGCGTCGGTGGAAAGCGCGACGGATACCTGCGGCATCTTCGTCGAAGCTGGCGCTTGTCGGGCGAGTGCGGGGTTACAGACACCCCCAAGCAGCAGGCAGAGACACGCGACCGCCGCTTGCACCAACCGCGCCATGACCTTGAATCCGGGATGCTTCATCACCAATCTTTCTCCACCGGAACCGGTCGGCCACGCAACGCCCGAAGCATCTGCTGACGCGCATCCCGCTCTTTGCGTTCCTTGTCAAGCAACTGCGATGCGGTCTGGTCGTACTTCGGCTGCTCTTCCTTCTGCTTGGCGTTCTTGTCCTGATTCTTGGCTTCGGTCTGTTTCGCTTCGGCTTGTTTCGCTTCTTCCTGTTTGGCCTGATCCGCTTTGTCCTGCTCCGCCTTCGCGGCTTCCTTCAGCAATTCCGCAGCCTTGCGCTGGTGGTCTTCCGCCGTTTTTGCGTCTCCTTTCTCGAGGGCCTCGGAAGCGGCCTTCTGCTCTTTCTGAGCCGCGTCCGTCTTTTCCTTCGCCTCTTTGCCCGCAGACTGTTCGGACTCTTTCTGCTGCTGCTCCGTCTTTTCGTTCACCGCCTGCTGATCGCGTTTCGCCTGGTCCTGTTCTTTCTTCATCTCACCGGCGTTCTTCTCGTCCGAAGCCTTCTTCGACTGATCCGCGGCACGTTCCTGCTGGTCGGCCAGCTCCTTCAATTTGTCCGCATTTTGCTGATTCTGCGCACCGGCTTTGCCAGATTGCTGCCCTTGCTGATCTTTCTGATCCTTGTCCTTCTGGCTTCCATCCCCTTGATCCTGCTTGTCGCCCGGTTGGTCGTCCTGTTTCTGATCCTTTGAGTCCCCATCTTTTGACTGCTGGTTTTTCTGTTGCTGCTGTCTCTCCTTCTCCTGCTGCTCCTCGAAGTCATGGAGCATGCGGCGTGCGATCTCGACATTTCTTGCGGCTTCCGCGTCGTTTGGATCGGCTTCCAGGGCCGATCGAAACGCGCGGGCCGCGCCTTCAAGTCGCGCTTTTACCTGCTCTGGAGTTTCCTTGCCCGCACCGCTTTCCTGCGATGCGGGCTGCTTGAGAAGCGCCTGCCCGAGATTGAACCGCGCCCTAGCCGACAGTTCCGGATCGCGCGAAGCGATATCGGCGTCCCGGAATTGTTCGGCCGCCTCTTTGTACTTTCCGGCCAGGAACAACTCCCGCCCCGAGTTGTACCGAGCATCCGCAGGCAACGCCGGAGCTTCCTGACCCGACGGCGGGGTCGGGCTCTTCGAGTCTGGATTCGCTGGTGCCCCGGCCGGAGCTGCTCGCACCGGAGCGGGCATCAACAGCGAGGCGAGCACGATGCCGGCGACCGCGGCACGCGCGCCGACAATCTTCGCCGGCACGTTCGCGGCGCGCCGAATCCGGATTCTCCCCCCGATCACCGGCTCAAGGGCAAGGCACGCCCCGGCAAGGAGAAGGAAATAGGGGAACAACTCGCGATACAGCACATTCGATTTCGCTTCCGTTTCGCGCTGGTCCGCGGTCCCAACGAGATCGTGATACACCCTGTCGAGATCGATTGTGCCTGTACCCACATTCAGGAACACGCCTCCGCCGCCGCTGTCGCCCGCGGCACGCGATGCCGCTTCTGCAATTGCTGCGAGCGTTGTCTGATCGAGCCTGCTCCGCACCCGCTCGCCGTGAAACTCGACGTACTTCGGATCGCTTTTCTCTTCAGATGGGACAGGTGCTCCTTCCACTTCGCTGCCGATCCCGATCACGATCAGGCGAACGCCCTGCTCCGCCGCCTGTTTCGCGGCCTCAGTCGGAAAGCTTCCCTGATCTTCGCCGTCCGTGATGAGCACGATATCGCGATAGCGCCCCGGCCCTTGCTCGAAGACGTCCGCCATTGCCTTTCGTATCGCATCGCCGATCAGCGTCCCACCCCGGGGCACCGATGCCGGAGACAACTCATCCAGCGCCATGCGAAAGAACCCGTAGTCCATCGTCAACGGGCTTTTCACAACCGCTGCGCCGGCAAAGGCAACCAGCCCCACTCGGTCACCCCGGAGCGTGTTGACGAGGTCGTTGATCCAGAGCTTCGCCCGCGACAACCGATTCGGCACCGCGTCACGCGAGAGCATGCTCTTGGAAACGTCCACGATGAAGACCACATCGCGGCCCCGAACCGTCACGTTCTCTTCAACCGGATCCGCCTGGGGCCGCGCCAGCGCCACGATCAATGATGCAAGCCCCATCGTCGTGAGCGCAAGCTTCAATCCGGCCCGCATCGTGCTCGGCCTGGTTTCCTGAGGTGTCGCACCAGCAAACACCGCCAGCCCGCGCCGTCGCCTTGCAAATGCAAACCACAGAAAACCCACCACAAGCGGCAACGCCAGCAGCAGCAGGAGCGCACCGGGCGATCCGAATCGCCATGCCGCAGCCCCAAGCGTGACCATTGCGCCGCCGCTCATCCGATCCTCCTGAAGACTGTGTTTGCCGCCAGCAGCTCGAGGCCGAGCAACCCCAGCGCCGCCAGTGCAAGCGGCGCAAACAGCTCGACGCGTCTGGAATGCTCCTTCGTATCGATTCGCGACTTCTCCAACTGGTCGATCGCCCCGTACGCCTCTTCGAGCGCCTTTGGATCGCCCGCGGCAAAGTACGCGCCGCCAGTCTCCCTCGAGATCTCCCGCAGCATGCGCTCGTCCACATCGTTCCCTCGCGACATCTGCCGCGGACCGAAGGGCGTATTCATAGTGACAACCCGATCGCCCGCGCCAACGCCGATCGTGTAGATGCGAATGCCCCACTCCTTCGCGAGCTTTGCCGCGTCGTACGGCGACACTTCACCCGCGTTGTTCTGCCCGTCGGTCATCAGGACGATAATCTTCGACTTGATCTGGAAATCCGGTTTCTGACCCTCGCCCCGCTCCTGGCTTGAGACTTCTTCTTCCGCACGCTTCAGTCTTGCCGCAGCCAGCGCCAGCGCGTCGCCGATTCCGGTTCCGTCCTCCGCCCGATTCTCAACCGGCTTGAGCAGCTTGGCGGCGTCGACCAGCGGTTCGTGCACCCGCGCGAGCGGCGAAATGGTGTCCGCATAGCGCGCGAACGCGATCAACCCGATCATGTCGCCAACGCGACCACGCAAGCCCTTTCCGTCGCCCTTCACGAAGTCGATCAGCGCCTGCCTCGCAACTTCATTCTTGCTCTTGTCGCCCTCGCCGATGGGTTCGCTCATACTTCCCGATCGGTCGTACACAATCTGAATCGCCAAGCCTTCTGTGGACGTCGTGGTCCAACCTGCCGATGCCTGCGGCCGCGCGATCGCGAAGAGGATCGCGCCGAGAGCAAGAAGTCGCAGTGCCATCGGAACCCACCGGAGCGCGACTCGCCATGAGTTTCCAAATGCCGGTAACGTCTGAGCACCCGGCAACGGCGCGATTTCCGACCGACGCGACCAAATCGCCGCCCAGCCGATGAGCGGAAACAGAACAAGAAGAAGGAGCGCGTACGGATAGGCAAAGCTCATCGCTTCACCCCCTCGGGCATTGCGCGCATTTTCTTCAGCATTCCAACGACCGCTTCCACATGAAGGTCGAACTCTGACGCGGGCATCGCCACCCCGCCGAATCGTGCCGCATCGAGCGATCCGAGCACCTCGCCCACCCGACGCGCTTCCGAGTCTCCCCAGGTCTCTTTCTTTGCCAGTCGCGCAACCAACTCGCCCGTATCGGCCGTCGCCGCGTCCGGCTCCACGCGACGCACGAGTCCTTCACGGAGTGCGCCGGCAAGTTCGTGCAGTGCTTCGGTGCCCGGCATATCCGTCGCGGCCGACCGTCGCAAATTCTGCACCCGATCGAGCAAGATTGCGATCTCGTCCGCCGCCTGCTTCTGCCGGCGCAGCACCCAGATTCCCGCTCCACCGAGGGAAGCAATCACAAACCCGATCACGATTCCAGCCGAGATCGAGCCGTCGCTTCGCACCACGGGCGGCGTGTATGCGCCGCGAATTGTCCCTGGGTCCGGAGGCTTACCGTCTTTGCCTGCTTCCTTGAGCAGCGTTTCAACCGGAATCTTCACTTCCGCGGTTCGCGCCACTCCGCTCTCGCCGGCACTTTTCTGCCAGCGTATTTCCAGTGGCGGCAACACGTATTCGCCGGGAAGGAACGGCTCGAGCGTGTAGCGGCGGACAAACAACTGCTCGTCGCCTTTGCTTGTAGCGACTGTGCGTTGAGGCTCGTCGACCGTCGAAAGAACCGAGAATCCACCGAGCTTGGACTCTACTCGGGGCAGTGAAACCCGCACGCCGCTCTCCGCTCGCACCGTCAAGGTCGCGATCAGCGACTCCGCGGTATTCAGCGACGACCGATCGAGCTTGAGTGCTGCCTCGATCGGACCGGCGCGCACGGTTTGTTCCGACGCGCCTTGCATTGCCGGTTCCGCGAAGCAGTTCACGCCTCCAACGCCAGTCGCCGCGAGAGTCACCACCAACCACGCGTTGGACTTCCAATGAGAGTTCATCGGCGGCGCTCCCGCATCTGGAAGTACCGGACAAGATCCTGCACAAACGGACGCGCTGTGCTCAGCACAACACGATCAGTTTCCGTCCGCCCAAACAGTCTTGCAAGCTCCGAATCCCGTTTGGCCGAAGCGGCCCCGTATTGCAGACGCACCCGCTTCGAAGCCGTGTCCAGCAGCCGGTGGTCGCCCGTTTCAGGATCGACCACTTCCACCAGCCCGACATTGGGCAGCTCACGCTCCCGCGGATCGGTGATCTGAATGGCGATCACTTCCTGCTTGCGCGACAGAAGCCGGAGCGAAGTCTCGAAAGAACTCGGCCCGCCCGGGGCGAGGAAATCGGAGATCAGGAACAGCGTCCCCCGCCGCGGCAGCACGTGCCCGAGCCGGAGAAGCACGCGATCGATGTTTGTCCCGCGCGCCTTGGGCTCGAAACTCAGCAATTCACGCAGCAGACGAAGCGAATTCCCGCGTCCCTTTCCGGGCGGCACATACAGCTCGATATCTTCGGTGAAGATGCACAATCCAACCCGGTCGTGATTCGCCGACGCGGAAAGCGCGAGCACCGCCGCGGTTTCGATCGCGATGCGTCGCTTTGTGCGTGGCCCATCCGCCGAGAGGAAGCTCTCCGAAGCAGACAGATCGACCGCGAGAAACACCGTGAGTTCTCGTTCTTCAACAAACCGCTTGATAAACGGCTTGCCGGTCCGCGCTGTCACGTTCCAGTCGATCGTCCGCACGTCGTCGCCGGGTTCGTACTCGCGCACGTCCGCGAATTCGATACCGCGACCCTTGAAGGCCGTGTGATACTCGCCCGCGAACAGACCTTCCACCCGGCGCTTCGTCCGCACCTGCAACCGGCGAACCTCTCGCATCAACTCTTGCGTCAGCATGGTTCAATCAGCACGATTCGGGACAACCTTTTTCAGGGGAGCGGGATGCGATCGAAGATGCGCTTGACGATTTCGTCGGAATCGACATCCTCCGCCTGCGCTTCGTAGCTGGGGATGACGCGATGACGCAGGACGTCGTGCCCGACCGATTTCACGTCGGCGGGCGTCACGTACGCGCGGCCCTGGATCAGGGCGTGCCCCTTGGCGGCGATCGCGAGGCTGATGCTGGCGCGAGGCGAAGCGCCGAATTCGAGCAGGCGTTCAAGATCGAGGTTGTACTCCTTCGGCTCGCGCGTCGCGTGGACAACCGTCACGATGTAGTCCTTGATCCGATCGTCCAGTCGCACCTGATCGACCAAGCGGCGTAGCCGGTCGATTTCCTCGAGGCTCACAACCGGCTCCAGCGAAGTCGCCGGCCGCGTGGTCGCCATGCGATCCACAATCGCCCGTTCTTCGGCCTTGGTCGGATAGCCCACCTTTAACTTGAGCATGAACCGGTCGACCTGCGCCTCGGGCAGCGGGTACGTGCCTTCCTGTTCGATCGGGTTCTGCGTCGCGAGCACCAGGAACGGCTGCTCGAGCGAATAGGTGGTATCGCCGATTGTCACCCGGCGCTCCTGCATCGCCTCCAGCAAAGCCGACTGCACCTTTGCCGGCGCACGGTTGATCTCGTCCGCCAGCACGATGTTGGCGAAGATCGGCCCCTTCTTCGCGCTGAACGTCCCGTCGCGCGGGCTGTAGATCAGCGTGCCGATCAGGTCCGCCGGCAGCAGATCGGGCGTGAACTGGATGCGGGCGAACTTCGCGTGGATCGCCCGCGCCAGCGTGTTCACGGTCAGCGTCTTGGCAAGCCCCGGGACGCCCTCTAAGAGCACGTGCCCGCCGGTGAGCAGCCCCAGCAGCAGCCGCTCCACCATCGACCGCTGGCCGATCACAACCGTCTCGACGGCACCCAGAAGCCGTTTGATGGTTTCCGATCCCGCCTCTACCTGACCGTCGATCGTGCCGCCAACTTGTCCGTGAACTTCGGAATTGCTCATGCTGATAGTTTCCGCACCGTCAATGGGACTCACCCCCGAAAAGGCTGCGGCCCGGCTGCCACATCACCCCCCAAAGGGCGACAACAAAGTAGCGGTAATAGGCCACGAGCGGGGACAAAGTTCCCGAATCTCAGAGATGCGCGCCGCAACCTTTTCCGTCTTTGCCGGAGCCCATCCGCCCGCCCCGAACCACTCAAACGGGCGGATCGGCGGGTGTTGCTCCAAACCTCGTCCGGTCAATCGGTTATGGACCGACCAGGCGACCTTCCCGCACGGACCGATCCGTCGCCCCCCAGGCCTCGGTCATCTCGAGCGCGAACCGCCGCCGCAGCGCTGAGATTCCCTCGCCCCGAGGCGATGTCTGACGCTCGCGTGCCAGAGCAGCCCCGAGCAGTTCCGCAACCCTCCGCGTCGCCGGCTCCTTCACCTGCGACTCGATCAGCGGGTTGTAATTGGTGGTCGAGTTGATGTCGTAGGTGTACTTCCGGCCGTCGCGGCCCTCGATGAACTCGATGCCGCAGACCGAGATCGCGTTGGCACGCAGGAACGCCTTGTACCGACCGATGATCGGATCGGCGAAGCCTTCGCGCAGCGTGAACTTGGCATCCTGATCGCACGGCGAGCACGCGTCCGACGGGCAGAGGTCAAAGCCGTCACTCGTGCGCGACTGGATGGCGTAGACGAATTCTCCGCCAACGAACTCGGCGCGTGTGATCACCGGCTCGGAAGCGCGGATGTACTCCTGCAGAATCACCGCGTCGTCGGGGGGCAGCTCGATCTCCGGAGACGACAAGTACGTCACGAGCTGGCCGAGCGACGTGATGAGCCGAACACCCTCTCCCCGTCCGCCCCGGCTGGGCTTGATGATGAACGGCACCGGGAAGCCGCGAGCCGCATCAAACAGTGCCTCTCGCCCGCCGATCACCGCGACCGACTTCGGCGTACGGATCCCCGCGGCACGCAGCGCCTGATGCTGCCGGATCTTCGAGATTTCCAGCTCGAAAGCGCCCGAGCCGTTGAACACCTTCCGCCCGTGGCCTTCCAGCCACTGGAGCAGCTCCCGCGTGTGCGCGACGCTGTGCCTGTGCCCCCGTGTGTACGAGCTCGGGCTCATCCGGTTGAAGTAGATTCCTTCCGGCGGCTCCCCATCGAGATCGATCGATCCCTGATCGACATACCACTCGGCCCACGGCACACCCAGCCCGTCGAGCGCTCGGCCCAGGGGTGCCAGCCATTCGGGATTCTCATTGATGATGTAGACCTTCATCGCACACACTCCATTGCCGGAGAACGCGAAAAAGCGATCTGCCAGCGGGAAAACACTTCAGTTTTTAGGGATTTCGAGGAGAACCGGATTCACGCTGCTGATCTGCCGCTGAGCACTTTTAGTGTCGCTGGCAAAGGCGGTGACAATGCCCCGCGCAGCACATTTGGCCGCGGTGTTGATGGGTTTTGTCAATCAGAATCGTCATAGTTCCTCGGATCGAGAAAAAGCCTAGGCGTGCCCCTCGGATGCGTCAATTTCATCCCGGATACGCGTTGCGCGATGAAAAGGAGCAAATGTGCCGCGCCAACGAACGAGGCAAAAATGCTCGAAGGAGCCGCCAGAATCCGCAGAAACGGGCACGCTCCATTCAATTTTCGCTTCAACTCGGCCTTTATGCCTTGGTGAGCGCCTTCCAGTTCATCGCAGCCGTGCCCGCGCCGACCAGAATCGCTACCACGCCCCCGATGATCAGCCAGACCGACCGATCCGTCGGATTGCCGGTAAACAGTCTCGAAACATCCGACGCGAACGAGTTGGACGCCTGGATCCCCAGAATGAGCAGGATCACTCCAATGACGATCAAGATGATGCCGATCGGTATCCGCATGGCCAGTGCTCCTTTGAGACAAGTCTCGCTCACCCGTTCTGCAACAAGATGCGGCCTCCACCTGAACGGTGCATGAAACCACCGTACATTCAGCCTCGTTTGACCGCCGAAATGGACCGCGGCGCTCGATTTCGCTCGATTAACTGAGTGTGCGGAGCCTCGGAGCCTCTGCCCACCTCAATTTCGTGATCAGCGTGGACCAGTACGACGTGTGCGGATTCCGCACCAGCAGCGCACGGCGATCGTGCCGCGAAATCTCCACCGCATCGTCCTCGCTCAACTGCGTCAGCACCTGGCCATCCACTACGAGCGTCGTGCCGTGCCCATCGTCGTTGTTCACTCGCGTGACGATGATGTTCACGCGGCTCGACAGGGGCACTACGACGGGCCTGAAACTCAGCGAGTGTGCCGCGATCGGCGTGATCGCGATCGCATCCAGCTCCGGCGACACGATCGGCCCGCCCGCGGAGAGGTTGTACGCGGTTGAACCAGTCGAGGTGCTCACGATCAAGCCGTCGCCGCTCACAGTCGGCCCCACATTGCCGTCGATCGACAAGGCCATCCGGATCATGCGGTACGGCGGCCCGGCCGTCAGCACGCAGTCGTTCGCCGCGATGGATTCAAACCGCGGGCGACCATCGAGGCCCGTGACGCGCACCGAAAGCAGCGGCGTCTCGTGCACCGCCAGGGGCTCATCGCCGAATGCCCCACTCGCGGCCCTCGTCAGCGC
>JAEUJD010000022.1 GCA_016793015.1 Phycisphaerales bacterium | reverse complement strand
GCCAAAGGCGCTTCCACGCGTTTGGCCGAGCCGGCTGAGCGCGGCTTTGGAAAACGAAAAGAAAAAACCGGGCGAGGACGCCCGGCTTGAACGAGAACGCATGAGGTGAATGACTTACTTCAGCTTGCTCATCAGATCGCTGACGGTGCTGTTGATCTTGCCGATCTGGTCGGTGAACTGAGTGCTGAGGCTGCTCCACTTGTCGGCAGCGGCGGACTTGAGCTCGGTGAGCGTCTTCTCGGCACCGGCGAGTTGCGTCTTGACGGATTCGACGCCGCTCTTCAGGCTCGACTTGATCGGCTCGGATTGCGATTCGACCTTTTTGGCGAGTTCGTCGACTTTGGTTTTGGCGGTGTTGAGCATGTCGGTGGCCTTGGTCACAGCGGAAGCCTGGAGTTCGCCGGCTTTCTCGGCGACGGCGGTACCCGCGTCGCTCGCGGTCTTCTTTGCGGCTGCCGCGGCATCGCTTGCGGTGGCGGCGGCGGCGTTGCCCATCTGCTTGGCCTTGGCTGCGGCCTTATCGGCTTCTTCGCCGCAGGCGACAAGACCGAATGCGAGACCGGCACAGAGGGACGTTGCGAGCAGGTGTTTCACGTGGTTCATGTGATTCATAGGAATCTCCTTGGCGAGCGATTACGGTGCACCCCCCACCCCCGAGCGGCCGATGTGCCGCGGGTCTGCGGGACGGTGAGAGTCTATCAGGCGAGTCTCGCTTCGATTACTTGGGAGAAGAGGGAGCGCCGATTGCACGTTTTGCATCGATATCGATGACAACGGGGTAGTGATCGGAACCGTAGCCCTCTGGCGGCAGTGTGGTGCGCCAGTTGGCGCCTTCGGGCCGGGCGGGCATGCCGTAAATGAAGACCGAATCATCGACGAGAAGAGATCGCAGGTTCTTGTTCAGAAGAATCAGGTCGATGCGGCGTCCGGACTCGTGGGAGATGTTCTTGGAATCGGATGCATCGCGGCCGGAGAAGACATCGAACATTCCGGCATCGGTGTAGACCTTGCCGTTGGGGTCGGTGATCAGGCCGTTGAAATCGCCAAGCACGGCGACGAGGGCCTTGGGGTCTGCGGCTTCGATTTCCTTGATGATGTCGACGACGCCCTTGGCTTCGGCGATGCGCCAGTAATCGGCGCCGCGGCCGGACTTGTGATGGACGACGAGCAGCGTCACGGTCTGGTCTTCGCCACCCTTGAGATTGAACGCGTTTGTGGGAATCTTGATGTCGACGCGGAGGGGCGTGCGACGGAACTTGATATCTTCGCCGGCGAGCGGGTTGGGGCGGTTGCCGTCGCGGGCGGGGTGCTGGCCGCCGATTTTGCGGTCGTTGTATGACTCGGTTTTGACGATGGGGAAGCGGGAGAGGACGGCGTTGTCGATGCCTCGCGGGTCTTCGGATTCGACGAGCTGCGCGTGGTCGTAACCCATTCCGGCGAGGTACTTGTCTCGGAAGGCCTTGAGGACTTCGAGGGATTCGATTTCTTCCATCGCGACGATGTCGGCATCGACGGCGCGGATTCCGGCGGCGATGGCTTCGCGCTCTTCGGCGGGTTTGATGGGAGCGGGGTCGCCTTCGCTGTGGGTGCGGGTGACGGGGTCGGAATCGAAGAGGTTCATCGCGTTGTAGGTGGCGATGCGGACCTGGCCGGTGGTGCGGGGTTTGGCGTTCTTCTCGCCGAAACGGACGGTGGAGCGATCGACCTGCTTTGCGACGGGCGGCGCCTTTTCGGCGGCGGTCTTTGCTGGTGCGTCGATCGCCGGGGCGGATTGAGCGAGGCAGGTGGCGGACAGAAGGAAAGAGGCGAGCAGCGCGGCGGTCTTCATACTTCTTCCACTTGTTGTCTGCGTGCACGCGATTTCGCCGCGGAGACTTCCGAAACCCGATCCGTCATCTCGCCGCAGAGCCTTTGCGATGCCGTCTCCCCCGTTGGGAAAGGTGGAGGACAAACGCCGGGAAACGTAAGTCATCAATGGAATTCGTATCATCGGATTCTCCGTTTTGAGCGGGAATGGTACGAACGGCGTGGTGGGCAGTGCCAAGAAAAAAACCCGCGTCGCACGGGCGACGCGGGTTTGGGTGTGAATCCTGAGCCCGAAGCGGTTACTTGGTTGCGCGGGTGAAGGTGTAGCTCGCGGACGAGAGGGCGGCGGTCGGGTTGATCTGCGTGGTGAAGCGGTCGGGCCCGTCGAAGCGGACGACGAGCGCGACGGCGTTGGCGGCGCCCTGTGCGGGGAGGAAGCTGAGAACGCTGCCGTCGCTCTCGGAGCGGCCGACGAGTCGCGTGACGGAGGGCGATGCATCTCCCCACGCGCTGACGGTCACGCCGAGTCCGGGTTCGGCGGCGAAGAGCATCGAGCCGTCTTCGCGCGTCGTGCGGCCGGCCAGTTCGCCGGAGGTGGTCTGGATGTCGAGCATGACGAAGAAGTTGTTGACGAGCACGCCGGCGGCGCGGCCCTGGACATTGTGCTTCACGCCGTCTGCGCCGGACCAGAAGCCATCAAACTGCCAATCGCCAACGAGCTTGACGAGGAGCGCGCGATCGGAATCGGCGCGGGAGGTCGAGAACGAGGAGTCGGATGAACCGGATGATGAGTTGCCGGTCTGGCAACCACCGAGCATCGCCACGCCCGCGAGCGCGAACGCGCCGAAGGCAACACGGACACGAGCGCGGAGCGCGCTGCTTGCATTGATTACCATTGTGAAGATCCTCCGTAACGCATGTTCTGCTGGCGTTCCTGGGCGCGGCGGTTCTGATCGCCGATCACGCCGCCCACGGCGGCGCCACCGATCGCACCGATCGCGGCGCCCGCACCGGCGTTGCCGCTGAGCGAACCGATCGCGAGGCCACCGAGTGCACCGATTGCGGCACCGGAAGCGGCGCCCTGGGCTGCGTTGTTGCAGCCGCCGGCTGTGAGCGTGAAGGTTGCGGCGATGCAGCAGGCGATGGGGAATCCACGGCCCCAGCGGCGTTGCAGGATCGAACCCGAAATCTGTTTCATGTGCGTACTCCGAAAGGCTCCCGGGGCCGGTGCGCAATTGCCCGTGACTCGAGTTCGGGACTATACCAGTTCGGGGAGTGATTGGGCGGGGAGCGTGGCACGGACGGAGTGGAGAACGCGGGCTGCGGCGGCAAAGCCGCTGCGCGATGCCCCTTCCATGGTCGCGGGCCAATCGGTTTGCGTGTAGTCGCCGGCGAGGAACGGGCCGGTGCCGGATTCGGAAGCGACGGCGGGCCGGAGCGGCTCGAAACCGGGGACGCAGGCGAAGGTGGCGCGGCGCTCTTTGACTGGTCGGGCGAGTTCGAGCTGCGCATCG
Organism: Phycisphaerales bacterium; assembly: GCA_016793015.1. Lineage (GTDB taxonomy): Bacteria > Planctomycetota > Phycisphaerae > Phycisphaerales > UBA1924 > JAFEBO01. The sequence goes on along the minus strand of JAEUJD010000022.1, from coordinate 5,686 downwards.
GCGGCGTGCGGGAAACGAACGAGCAGATCGCGGAGGACCTTTTGCACGATCTCGTCCTGATCGAGGGCCATCCAATCGTCGGCGGCGCTGATGACGGCGTGGATGATGCGGCCCTCTGCATCTTTGCGGAAGAGCCACTGGGTTTCGGCGCCGACGAGGACGGCGTGCGGGAGCGGGAGGACCGGGCGATCGAAGAAAAGGTGGACGCCGAGGATCGGGCTGTGGGTCATGCGCGACATATTGGCGAAGCGCTCGTCGAGGTGTTTGAGGCCGTCGTCGGCGAAGAGGGTGGCTTTTTCAAAGGGGAGGGCGCAGATAACGGCATCGGCTTCGAGGGTGTGGCCGCTGGCGAGGGTGGCGGTGTGGGCGTCGTAGTGCGAGACGGATTCGCCGAGGAGGAGCGTGCCTCCGGAATCGGCGATTGCGCTGGTGGCGCGTTCGTAGATCTGCCCGAGCGGGACGGTCATGATGCCGATGCGGGAAGCTTGCGCGCCGGCGAGGAAGGCCTGCTGGAAAACCTGGATCGCGGGGAGCGCGGAGACGCGGGCGGGCGTCAGGTTGCACGCGCTGATGATAATCGGATCCCAGAACTTGGTGCGCTCGGATTCCTCTTGATTGAGATCATCGAGGAGTGAGGCGAAGGTCTGGGCTTCGTGTTCGAAGCGATTCAGAAATCGGAGCTGCGCGAGGGCGGCGGAGATTCGGACCTTTTCGCTGAAGTTCAGGAACTTTGCTTTGAGGAACGCGGGCAGACCGTGGAGCGGCGCGGGGAGGTGCGCGGGTTTGAGGATGGTGGTCCGGCCACCTTTTTCGACCCAGTACTGCTCGCTATCCCAGCGGATGAGGTGAGAGACGCCGAGGAGATCGCAGAGATGCAGATAGGAATCGCAGCAGCCGAGCGTGACGTGCTGGCAGTTGTCGAGCCAGAGGCCGGACTTGGCGTCGAAGAAAGAGGAGGCGCGGCCGCCGAGGCGATCGCGGGATTCGATGAGCGTGACGCGACTGCCCGCGGCGCAGAGTTTCATGGCGGCAGCGATGCCGGCGATGCCGCCACCGAGGATGAGGACGCGGGGTTTCAACGGGGCGATCCTCTCGACCGACCGGAGGATTGCAGCGGTCGAGACTTCACTCTTCTTCTGCTTTCGATTTCAGGCTTGATTTGGCCTTGGCCGCGGCGGTGACGATTTCGTTTTTCTTTGCGTGGGCGGATGCGCCAAAGCGGCGGGTGAGGCCTTTGGTGTAGGCCGTCGCGGCGATCCAGGCCTTGCGGGGGACCGAGAGGTGAACGGGGCGAGCGGCGATGATGAGTTTGGGCTTCTTCTCGATGCGGTCGAGGAGCGCGGAGTAGACGCGGGTGAGGCCGTCGAGAACGGCGAAGCAGTTGGGATCGATCTTGTCGGCGAGCGGTGCGGACTCGTTGAGATTGCGCCGGGCGTGCGAGGCGAGTTCGCGGACGGCGGCCTCGCAGCGGACGGGATCTCGCCATTGGCGCAGGCCCTCGGCGATGAGGCCGCACTTGCCCAGGAGATCGGCGGGGAAGTAGATGCGGCGCGGGGAGCGGTCGAAGTCTGGGGCGAAATCGCGGAGGACGTTGATGGTCTGGAGAGCGCGGCCCCGGGCTTTGGAGAGGGGTTCGACCTCTTCAAAGCGGATGCCCTTTTTCAGGCCCCAGATGCTGATGCACATGAGGCCGACGGTACCGGCGACGCGGTAGCAGTAATCGTCGAACTGGGGGAAGGAACCGATGGCGAATTCGTTGCCGGCCTTTGTCTCTGGAGAGCCGACTTCGCGGCGCATTCCTTCGATGAGGTCTTCGCACCATTGGGGGCGTATGCCGCAGGTGCGGACGGTCCACGCGACGGCGGGCCAGATGGTGGTGTCGTCGCCTGCGGGGCAGTTGGCGAAGGCGTCGGTGGTGTTTTTGGAGAAGCGGTCGAGGCCTTTGCGCGCCGTGGCGGCGTCGGGGGAATCATCGGCGATGTCGTCGGCGAGTCGGCTCCAGGCGTAGAGGGCGTACATCTCGCCACGACGCTGAACGGGTGTCATCTTGATGGCGCGGGAGAACGAGGCGGCGCGCTTCTGCGTGATCTCGCGGCAGACTTCCATGGAGCGGCGCACGGGGCCGGGCGCGGTCGTTGTGCGGCTGAGGCGTTCGGGGATGGATTGATCGGGGCGGGACACGGGGGAGGGTACGGGAGAAGTCGGATGTTGGATGTGGGATGGCGGATGTGTTGATTACTTGCGCCAGTGATTGAGGGTGCGAAGGGTGAGAGCGCGCAGAATTAGGATGAGCTTGTCGAGTTTGGAGAGTTTGGGGCGGTGCCAGAGGGTGGTGCAGCCGGTGCGGAGGATGAGATTGAGGGTGTCGCGGCCGCCCCGGAAGAAGAGGTAAACGGCGGGGCCGAGGCGGCGACTGAGCTGGCGGATGAGCGGCTCGCCTTCGGCGAAGAGCAGATCGGTGCGCTCGACGAGTTGGCGGAGGCCGAGGATGTAGGGAAGGCGTGCTTGCGGGTCGCGTGGGCGGTTCATCCAATCGCGGAGTTCGGCCTCGGTGTGCTGGAAATCCTGCAGCGGGATGTAGATGCGGTCGCGTTCGATCAGATCGCGCCGGACATCCTGCCAGAAGTTGGTGAGTTGGAGCGCGGTGCAGATGTTGTCGGAGAGGCGGAAGAGGTCGGGCTGGTTCTCCGGCGTGTGGCCATCGAGCATCAGGATGATGCGGCCGACGGGGTTGGCGCTGCGGGAGCAGTAGTCGAGGAGTTGATCCCAGGTTTCGTAGCGGGTGATGCGTTGGTCCTGCTCGAAGGCGAGGATGAGATCCTCGAAGGGGGTGAGCGGGAGGTTTTTTTCGCGGATCGTGATGCCGAGCGCTTTGAAGACGGGATGGTGCGACGTGCCGGCGGCGCCGAGTCGGAGTTCCTGACGGGCGAGTTCGAGGAGCGAGAGTGCGCGGTATTGCGCGGCTTCGCCGACGCCCTGCGCATCGGCGAGATCGTCTATGAGGCGGCAGTAGTCGTAGACGGAAGCGAAGTGCGGGCGGAGATCGGCCGGGACGAGCGGGCTGAGGACGGAGAAGTTCTCCTGATCGCTGGATGAGGCGGAGGGAGGGAGAATCAGCGTTTGAGCGCCGGAGTCGATGAGAGGCGAAGGTGTGGGGTCGATTGGATTCACCGGTTGGAAGCTACCATGAAAGGTCGGAGAAGTGCGTGAGGAAGCGAAGACGACGATGAAACTGATTCTTGCCAATCCCCGAGGCTTTTGCGCCGGAGTCCAGATGGCTGTGGACGTGGTGAGCCAGACGATTTCGCTTTTGCCGGGCGAGAAGGTGTATGTCTTTCACGAGATCGTGCACAACCGGCATGTGGTGAACCGGTTTCAGCAGCAGGGCGTGGTGTTTGTGGAAGATCTGGCCGAGGTGCCTCCGGGGAGCATCCTGGTTTTTTCGGCGCACGGGGTTTCGCCGGAGGTGCGGGAGTATTCGCGGAGCCGCGGGTTTCAAACGATCGATGCGACGTGTCCGCTGGTGACGAAGGTGCATTCCGAGTGCATCCGGTATGCGAGGCAGGGGTACGAGATTCTGCTGGTGGGGCACGCGAACCATCAGGAAGTGGTCGGGACGCGGGGCGAAGCGCCCGAAGCGGTGACGGTGGTTGAGAGCGCGGAGCAGGTGGCGTCGCTCAAGGTGCGCGACGAGAACAAACTGGTGTATCTCACGCAAACGACGCTCTCGACGGACGATGCGGGGGTGATCATCGCGGCGCTGAAGGCGCGGTTTCCGAACTTGAAGGAGCCGCCGAGTTCGGATATTTGCTACGCGACGACGAACCGGCAGAATGCGGTGCGGCAGATCGCGCCGGAGTGCGACATCGTGCTGGTGGTGGGATCGAAGAACTCATCGAACTCGGTGCGGCTGACGGAGATCGCGCAGAACGTGGGCACGGCGGCGCGGCTGATCGATGATGTCAGCGAGGTGGATTGGAGCTGGTTCAAGGGTGATGAGACGGTGATGATCACGGCGGGGGCTTCGGCGCCGGAGGATCTGGTTGCGGCGTTGTGCCGCGAGCTTCTGCAGCGGTTTGGGGGCGAACTGGAACAGCGCGAGATCGTGAACGAGGATGTGGAGTTTGGGCTGCCGCTCTCGCTGAGGAAGCTCGGGAAGGCGAAGGGCGTGGACTTGGATGATTCGCGGATTCGCGTGGGTGCGCCGACGATTACGCGGGCGACGTACGGGGCGGTGGCGTTGACGGTGAGTGCGAAGGGGAAGTGAGCGATCGTGGTTTCACCACAAAGCACAGCACTCTGGCCGGTTTACGGGCATCGATTTCCCATCAGAAAGATTGGAAAGGAAGGCGACCATCTTGGTCGAGAGCGGTGGGCCAAGCGAGCGCTGGTGGATCGCCAATGTCCTGAACAACAAGGGCAGGATCTAAAGGTTTAGTATCACCCGACTACTTGTCTTGCCCCAAAATGCCACTTTCAGTCCCGAGGAGCGGTGCCCAGTTCGCATTGGCGCTAGGTGCCTCGGGTAAGCCATAGTGCCAAGCATTCGGCACTCCCCATTTAAGCCGACCGATGATCTCATCTGTTGCCGACATGTCCGCCCAAACCACTGGCGATTGAACGTTGTCTGCACAGCATGACGGAAAGCCACGTTCAAACCCGACCCTTCCAAAAAGGATCGGCTGCCACATCAACGCTTTCTGGGAAGGAAAAGCCACGTCTGAAATCTTCTGCGCTTGCCACTGAGAAGGGCCGAGCTGTTTATCTCGCGTCCAATAGTCTGGCGTCGCGTAGAACGTATCAACAATGGCAAAATCTGCCATCTTCGCGGTTGCGATGCCATCAACAGGCACAACGCCCACCGCTCGGGGCGCTTCGATTGCCCGAACCGAGGCATATGTCAGAACTGGTCGAATTATCAATTGGTACGAAGCCCCATTGAGGAACCAAGCTCCGCGTACTCGTGTTTCTCCGATAGACACCTCAATAAATGGATCGCCTTGAGCGGGATTAACGTAGACTGGCGGAAACACAGTTGGAACAACGTCTTTATTGTCACCCGCGTAGGAAACGACCATGACCGATGTCTGCCTCATCGCGCTGAGATTGGTCAATTGCCGCACATCCGAACGAGTCTTTGACAGACTTGGAACAACCAGTGCTAACAGAATCGCGATCACCCCGATCACCACCAGTAACTCAATTATCGTAAGACCACTTGGACAACGGGCTCGGCTTTGAGTCGCGAACATCGCTCGGAGTTTACACATTGACGAGGTACTGTCAAGAGTCGTGGATCAAGGCCTGATCACGCGGCGGCCGTTTCGGTACTGAATCGACTCGGGGTGAACCCCGGCGTGTCTCGACCGCTCAACGCCGCCAAGGCTTCAGCGCGTACTCTGGGCCTCGTTGGCCGTTCAGGTGCTTCAATAACACCCTGAAAGTACGCCGCTGTGTCTCGACTGACCCGTCCCACGTTCCGTTGACACAAACCCCTCCGGGCTACAACAGCCCGCAGGAAGGAGTGTCACGATGGGTAAGCAGGTCTATTCCGACGAGTTCAAGCGCGGCGCCGTCGAGCAGGTGGTTGTTCAGCGCCACACCATGAGCTCGGTCGCCAAGCGGCTGGGCGTCAACTACCACACGCTGCGGCTTTGGGTCCAGGAAGCCAAGGCCGCGTCCGGCA